>CAMART010000008.1 GCA_945860705.1 Chitinophaga pinensis
TAATTGATCACCTAAAATTAGCCTAAGCCGTTTCATTATCTTTATTTAATTCACCCCAAAATCCATTATGTTTTATAACAGTGACGTCTGACTCTATATAACAATAACAAGCTAATCTAAAATTGGGAATATTTTCAGGATTAAGAATGGATATTCTTTTTGATTCTAGTAGTCCAGGTTTAGAAGGTCTTACATCACCTATTACCTCAACAGCGCAAGTGCCGCAGGTGCCAATACCTCTACAATTTAAGTATTTAGAATTTTGATTGTATAAATGTGCATTATGAGTTACCAATAGTTTTCTAAGATTGGTACCCTTATCACATTCGATGCTTTTGTCATCTATTTTTACTTTAGGCATATGAAGTATAGATGTGTCATTTGAACATCTAAAATTTAACAAAGAATATTATAAATTGTTTAAATACTGAAAAATTATCTTTTAGATATTTTATTTTGTGTAATTTGTCTTTGGAGACTGCATTTAAATATATTCACATCTTGGGCTCTTTTAGATTCGTGTTTGATACTGATTTGATGAGCTCTTTTTCGCCATAGTAGAAAACTATTCCTTTTTAAATGACGGCGCATTATTCTTATTACATCACTTTCTTTTATACCAAACTGGCGTTGTATAGCATCAAAACTAGTTCTGTCTTCCCAAGCCATTTCTATGATTCTATCTATATCTATATCTGAAAGATTATTTGAAATCTCCATAAAGCTCTATTACTTTTTTAAATCTAAAATCAAATATTTGCTGTAGTTGTTTTTTTACCATTAAATAATTCATAATATCCCCTAAGATACCAAAAGGTAATTTATAATGAATGATGTCTGTCATTTCTACTCCACCTTCTATAGCTTTGATATGATGTTGGTGATGCCAAAAAACATATGGACCAAATCTTTGTTCGTCTACAAAATAATTTGGTTCGCTTACATGAGTGATTTCTGTACACCATTTTATAGGAATAGATAAAATGGGTTTCACAATATATTCTATTATTTGCCCGGCATACATCTTTTCTCCATGGTATTTTGAAATAATTTCAAAACCCATGTGGCTGGGTGTTATTGTTTTTAAGTTTTTTGGAGAAGATAAAAAATCCCATGCTTCATCTATAGATATAGGTATTTTCTGTTCAAATTTTAAACTATGTATCATATTATATTTTTAGTAATAACAATTTATTGTAACCAATGTTTTCTATATGTATTATTTGGATCATAGGTTGCTGCTTGTTTTGCTGTATTGAAATATCTGTCAGCTCTTGGATCTACTCCTATTCCTGCAATATACTGCCAATTGCACCAATTTATATGCACATCGTAGTCTATCAAAAGATACTCAAACCATGATGCTCCCACTCGCCAATCTTGTTTTAAATCTTTACACCAATAACTCGCTACATTTTGTCTACCTCTATTGCTCATATATCCTGTAAGGTATAATTCTTTCATATTCGCATCTATGAAATCATTGCCTGTATTGAATTCTGACCATTTTAGAAAAATCTCTTTACTTATATTTTCATAAGGATACTTATTATCTAAACCATGTAATTGAAAAATTTTATTTCCAAATTTTTTGCTCAAAAAGATGAAATAATCTCGCCACAACAGCTCGAAAACCAACCAATACGTAGACTCATTAGCTCCATTAATACTTTCATATTTTTTTATTTCATGATAAATAAATCTTGGTGAGAGCGAACCGTATGATAAATACGACGAAAATTTGCTTGAATAATCAGGTCCTAATAATTCATTTCTTGTTTGTTTGTAATTACTGATTTTTTTAGATTCAAAAAGATAGTAGTTTAATCTATTTAATCCTTCTTGTTCGCCACCTTTTATAAATACTGAAGTTCTTCTGTCTATTTCTATCTCTTCTATATCCTCATATATATTGTATATCTGAGTATGTATTTTGATATGTTCTGTTGGCAGTTGAGCCATTTGTGTGTAATGCTGAAAGGTATCTCTTACTACAAGATTTTTTTCTACAATTTTTCTAAATGCAGTAAACATACTTGGAAGATTGCTTATATTAAAAGGCAAATCTTCATTAACTATAAGAGATTTGCAATTAACTATACAAATTTCTATAGAAGTGTACTTCTTTACATCATCAATATGTCTCAGTTCTTCTTCTGCTTCTATATTTTGATAAAGTAGAAGATTTGTATCATTTGTTATTATTAAATCTTTAATAATATTTGCAACATTACCCTTAAAAATAAATAAGTCAGAGCCTAGCTTATTAAGTTTTGATTTCAATTCTAGTAATGAATGAGCGCGAATCTTTTTTCTTTGTTTTGAAATTCTACTAAACCCAAATTGATTCAACTCATCTTCTTTTTCGTCTATTATATATATAGGTAAAAAAGTTTTTGCAAATTGACTAAGATATAATGCTTCATTATCATGAATTCTTAAATCATTTCTAAATAAGTAAAGGACGTTTTTGTTTGAAATATTTATTTCGCTTTTTGTCGTTTGCATTTTTCACTACAATATTTTACTGCATCCCAATTTTTTTCCCATTTTTTTCTCCAGTCAAATGGTCTTTGACATAATAAACAGATTTTTGAAGGTAAGGTAGATTTGGTAAATTTTTTCAAGCTATTTAACTAATTAATTTAGCTATTGAATTTGGTTTGGCATAAGAAAGCCTTTTTATCTTACTAGTAGTATAATACGCATCAAGCCCTGTAGCCGTAATAGTTCCAGCTTTATCTATGTTTATAAAACCATCATTTTCTATGATTTCATTTGGTACAATTATATCTATTATTTTACCGATAATAAAAGATGTTCCATTTATTTCTATGTCTATTTTTTGCACAAACTCACAAGCAAATTTGATAATGCTTTCTTTTACAAATGGCGCGTAAATACCCTCTTTGTATTCCGACTTTAGACCAGTGGTTTCAAATTCAGAAATAGAAGCTTCGTATTTTGCACTTGTCTGATGTGCTTGGTCTATCATAGATTCATGTATATGGTTTATCGTATACGATCTAGATTCTAAAATATTTGCTAATGTATTTCGAGGTGGTATACTTGGCCTTACTATCAAACCACACAATGCTGGGTCTGCACCTATATGAACCAAAGAACTAAATATAGCTAGGTTTTCATTACCTAAAGTATTCTTAGTACCTACAAGACATATGCTTTTAAAACCGCCTAATGAATTTATGAGATTGCCTCTATATCTTCTTTCTAAACTATCTAAATGTATCATAATAACTTTATCTAATTATAGACATACCACCATCTGCGTGTATTACTTGTCCTGTAATCCATGAAGAGTCATAACTAATTAAAAACATCGCTAATGAAGCTATCTCTGATGGATTGCCATATTTTTTGAGTGGGTGTCTTTGTGAAGCTGCTTCTTTTTTTGCATCGGTATCCAATAGTTTTGAAGCTAGTGGAGTATCTGTAAGTGAAAGTGCTATACAATTTACATTTACTTTGGGAGCCAACTCAGCAGCGCATGAACGAACCATACCTTCTACTGCAGCTTTTGAAGCAGCTATAGATGCATGGAAAGTCATACCTTGAGCTACTGCTACTGTGCTAAAAAAAAGTGCTTTTGGAGCGTCTGATTTCTTGATATTAGGTAAGCATTTTTGGAATGTATCAAATGCACTCACTACATTGATTTCATAGTCTGTTCTAAAATCATCTTTAGTCAATCTATTTATTGGTTTAAGATTGATACTGCCTGGACAATAAATAAATGCATCAATCATATCTGGTAGTATAGAAGTATCTATTGTATCTGATAACACATCATGCTGATGATGAATTAATGAATTTGTATTTATTCCTAAAGGTTCGTTTCTAGAAAAGTTATATACAGTATAATTTAGATTAACTGCTTTTTTAATAATCTCTAAACCTACTCCAGATGAGCCACCTATGATTACTAAGTTTTTCGCCATTATTTTTTATTGATCAAATTAAATAATTCAGATTTTTTACTTTCATTTTTAAATTTACCTCCTAAATGATACGTGATAGTATCACTACTCGTATCACCTATACCTCTGGAGGATACGCATAAATGGTCTGCTTCTATCACTACAGCTACATCTTGTGTATGTAATATTTTTTTAAGTTCATGAGCTATTTGCTCGGTCAATCTTTCTTGTACTTGTGGTCTTTTGGCAAAATACTGTGCTATTCTATTGAGCTTTGAAAGCCCTATTACGTGTTTACTAGGGATGTAAGCAATGTGCGCTTTACCAATGATAGGAACAAAGTGATGCTCACAATATGAGTAAATGGTGATATTTCGCTCTAATAAAATTTGTTCGTAGTTATAGTTATTTTCAAATAGACTGATACTAGGTTTGTTTCGCTGGTCTAATCCTTTGAAGATTTCATTTACATACATTTTTGCTACACGCTTGGGAGTATCTTTCAGACTTAAATCTGTAAGATCTAATCCTAGTGTATGCATGATTTCGTGAAAGTGTTCTGTGATTTTATCTATCTTTTCATTGTTAGTCATATCAAATGCATCTTCTCTAAGAGGAGTGTTGATATTGTAAAATGAGTGGCAATCGCATGAGTCTTCATCTTGGTCATGTATTGTTTTAGCTAATGAATTATTCATATTTGATATTTATATTTATCTAACATAAAATCAATTTGAATGTTCAAAAATTTGTGCTAATTATTTAATTTAGTTGCTTGATCTATTAAATCTTGAAATTCTACAATCTTTAAAAGATTACTTTGTTTCTGTCTTAATTGATTTATTTGATTACCACTAGCCCAGATGGTTTGTTTTTTGAATGAGCTACAGATGATGTTGAAGTATTCATCCATAGTAAAATCTTGCATAGGGATAGTAATCATAGTGAGAACTATGTCTGGTTCTACAAAATTGATAGCACTTTTTAAATCTATTAATGGGAGTGAAGCACCCATGTAAAGTGCATCATGGTGTTGAGATTTGAGAATGTAATAAGCCATTAGTAATGGTATTTCATGAAACTCTCCTTCTGGTAAATAAAGTATAAATCTTTTTGAGTTAGGATTTTTCTCTGGTATAATTCCATCGATGGCTACAAGAATTTTTTTGCGTATAAGATTGGTAATGAAATGTTCCTGAGCTGGATTTACAGAGCCTGTTACCCACATAGCACCTATCTTTTGCATAAAAGGAATGATGATGTCAGACATTGTTTTTAATACGCCATGTTTGAGAATGCAATTTGAAAATATTTTTTCGAATTTAACTTTATTAAAATCAATCATTGCAGATTGAAGTCCATGTATGTTTGCATCTTCAGAGTTTACTGTATCATATAATTTTTCTATTTCATTATTGATATCCTCGTGCTTCATTGATGCAAGCTTGGATATCTTCATTCCTTTGTGATTGAGAAATGCGATATTAAGAATATACTTTAGCTGGTCATCAGTATAATAGCGTATATTGGTATCTGTGCGATGTGGCTCTATGAGTCCATATCTTTGTTCCCAGATACGTATAGTGTGTGCTTGCACTCCCGTTAATGTTTCTATATCTTTTATTGAATACTTTCCCATAATTTCATTTCATCATTTTATATATAAACTAAATAAAGTACTAAATGTTTAAGTTATAAAAAAAGCCTGTATAAAATTTTGATATACAGGCTTTTAGTTTAAAGCAAATCTATATTAATTTTTAATAAATTTAGATAAAACAACTTTATTATTTTGGTCACAAGTTTCTATAAAATAGATTCCTTTGGATAGATTTTTTACATTTATACTATTATTTTCTAAAGAAATATTTTTAGAAACAATAGCCCCTTTCTCATCTAAAATATTTACATATTTAATTGTAGAAGTTGTAGATATTTGTATGAAATCTATTACTGGATTTGGGTAAAATTTTACTTCACTTACTGATTTAACAGTTTGTATAGAAGTACCATAATCTCTTACAAGAATATAATCAATACGTGTAGTATCATCAGATACTGGAGCACCAGCACTACTTACTGGAGGAACAGTAGAAACTAAATTTATAGTATACAATCCATTTGCAGTAAATCTGACTCTAGGTTCATCACTTGTATTATTTGTTCCGCCTACATATACAAATGTATTTGGTGTGATAGTCCATACAGAAGTATTACCCGTAAAAGTAGGAGTAGAATTATTAATAAAACTTACAGTATCGTGAATAGAACAATTTGTAATATCTGCACTAAAATTTGCTACTGGTGTGAAAGGTATTGCTGATTCATTAAAATTGTCTCTATATCTGATTTGAGTAGGTGTAAAATTGCCTCCAATCTCAGTTCCTTGTAATTCTAAAGCTGGTATTTTCTCTCCATTGCAAAGCCATTTGTAAGTAACAGTATTTCTAGTTATTCCAAACGGAAATGGCAATAATGAAATATTTACTGAATCTATTTCATTTACGACAGATTTTAAACGAATAGTATTAAAAGTTCCATAAGGTGTAATCAATGTTCCCCATCCATCTACTATATTTATTCTATCTCCATACATTCTTATATTTCCTATAGTAGGTATGGTGATTCTCACATCAAAAGTAGAAGTATCATGGTCGCCATAGTCAAGTGGAAACTGATATACTTCATCTGGATCTGAGTAGGTACTTGGCAATGGAATACCTGTTACTTCTGCTCCATATCCTTCTATCGTCAATTTAGTAGAAGATTTTTTATAAAAATTATAAATATTTGAAAGCGAAATAGGACCAGCACCAAAGCCATCTGATAGTTTTAATCCATAACCAAATAAACCAAACGGAATGACATATATCGGATTAATAGCTAAAGCAGTTTTAAATTCGTAAAGCGCTTGACTATTGGATGTAAGTGAAGAATAATCCCAGGTGATACCTGCACCTGTAGTATCATAATTATTGATATCATTAGTTACACTGTACCTTATAGTATCACTACTATTGGGCATGTCTGACTGTGTGATGGTGATTTGAGAAAATACATTTGCTGATATAGCTAATAAAATAAGTAGTGATATTTTTTTCATATTTATTTGATAAATTACATAGTAAAGATACAGTTTTATCAATATGTTTAAAAATATTTAAAAGACTTATTTCACTGTGTTTTTTAGAGTCTCTATTTCTTCTTTCATATCTTGCATCAATGAAACTATATTTTGAAATGATGATTCTGAACCTTTGTTGGCATAACTGATTTGTAAAACTGCTCTCCATACTTCAAGGACTTCTTCTGCTTTTATTGTATATGGCTCATAAGAAAGATTATCTGAACGAAGCACGAGTGTTTCGTTTTCTTCTATTTTATTAAAAACTCTCTTAAATACTATACCTTCACTTTTAGAAACAATCACATAAGTTTGTCCATCTTTGATGGCGGTGGCATGTTCTACATACTCTCCTACTACTATACTTCCACTTGGAACTGGCGCCATGCTATCTCCTTTTATTTCAAATGCTCTGTAGGTGCTTTTTGATAAAAAAGGTAAACTAAATCTTTTCAATTCTTGAAGATATTCAGGATCGGCATATCCATTGAGATATCCTGCAGCAGCTTTTGCAGGTACGAGCTCTATATTTTCATTACCTTCTTTATCAACAGTGATAGAAAGCACTTTCATATTAGATGCAGGCTTAGTGGGCTCTTTATACTTTTCTAGGTTTTTTGTAATCAATTGCTCCATAGTAACCCCAAAAATTTTAGCAATAGTAACTACTACATCATAATTAGGTTTTGCTCTACCTTCCTCATACGCGCCCAAAAGTGAGCGTTTTATTTTAAGCTTTTCTGCAAAGTCTTCTTGAGTCCACTCCTTGGTTTTACGAAGGTGTTTTAGGTTACTGTGTATATAATCCATAGTTTTACTAAATATTTGAGCATAAAAATACTAAATATTTTGGTAAAACAAAATTATTTTTCTAATGAAGTAATTTTTACAATTTTACCTACCATACAAATAGAAGCCATACCGTTTTCTGTAATATAGGTAATTTTCACTTTCTGATTTTCTTTAGGATTGCTTATAAAATCGTTTAGGTTAGTAGGTTCAAGTACTTTCCCATCATTCATTTTTATGACCCAACCACAACCATCAAGTCCTGTATAGTTTTTGAGTGTAGCGTTGTAGCTATCATTAGGTTTTATGCATGAGTATAATATGAGCATACATAATCCTACACATAAAAATTGTATTTTTTTCATTTTATAAATTTTATAATAAAACGAGTATTTAATAAAATTGGTTGCTTACGAAATTGTACCCAAATATTTTTCTACAAACTCTCTCACACAAGCCTCCCCTCCTGTTTTAGTTAATATATGTGTTACATTTTTTTTCACGATATCTACAGCATCTATGGGGCATGCACTTAGTCCTACTTTTTTTATTATCGTGAGGTCATTTACATCATCACCTACAAAAGCTACTTGAGAAGAAGTAATATTTAATTCTTTGAGCCATTTGTCTAATACCAATGCTTTATCGTCATCACCTACATAACAATATTTCATACCCAACATTTTAGCACGAGTTCGCACTATCTCTTGACTGATGCTTGCAGAGATAATTCCTACCTCTATTCCGTTTTTCAAAAGATATCGTATAGCAGTACCATCTTTGGCATTAAATTTTTTGAAACTATCTCCTTTTTCAGTAATATAAATACCACCATCGGTGAGAGTTCCGTCTACGTCTAATATCAAGAGTTTTATATTTGTATCTTTTAGCATTGTAAATATTTGTGCTACAAAGTTAAAATATTCCTAATTTAGATTTTTGAAATTATAGATTATTGTATATGAAAAAAATTGCTGTATTCCCTGGCTCATTTGATCCTATCACTATAGGTCATGTAGATGTTGTAAATCGTGCTTTACCATTATTTGATGAGATAATCATAGCTATAGGTGTAAACACTCAAAAGACTTGCTTATATACTTTAGAAAAAAGATTGGATTTTTTGCATAAAGTTTTTGCAGATAATCCTAAAATTGGTATTACTCATTTTGAAGGTCTGACTATTAATTTCTGTATAGAACAAAATGCAAATTATATAGTACGAGGAATAAGAAGTGCTGCAGATTTTGAATATGAAAAAACGATAGCACATCTCAATAACGAAATGCAACCAGGAGTAGAAACCATACTCATACTTACCAAAGCAAATCTATCCATGATATCTTCTACTATAGTACGCGAAATCATAAAAGGTAAAGGTGATGTAAGTAAGTTTGTACCAAAGGAAATAGTTGGACTTTTGTGATTATGAATTTTTAGTTATGAATACATCTCAACAAAAATGGATTAATTATATTTTAAGATTTAAGTAATAATAATGGAAGCAATTTTTCAAGGGATTTTTGAAGTAGTATTTATAAAAACACTTAAATATACTGGTGCTGGTCTCCGATGGATAGTATCATTCAATAAATATTCTTACAAAGAACTATTAAATAAAGATGGAAACACAAGAATTGGTTTTTTGGTATTTATTATAATTCTAGCAAATATTGTTTACATGTATATTAAAGATTAAAATAAAGAAACAAGATATGATGGAGCATATTATTAAATAAAATAAGAAACACTAATTCGTTTCTTTAATTTTTTTATATGTCACCGGTGCTACTCGAGCTGTGCCACCTACTTTATCATATACTTCACTAAAAGCTCTACTACATAATGGTAATTTTTCTCTAAGTGCATCATATGATAAATGTGAAAACATTCGTCTGAATTGTTCTTTATTCATCAAAGTTCGAGCATATAGTGCTTGATATCCGTGATTATCTATTACAAAGTTTTCTAGTTTTGCTAAAGATGTATTCCCATCAAAATTTATTTGCTTTGGTGAACCATAAGCACCAATATCTACAAATAATTCATCATACTCTCCATTATCTTTATGATATGGATGTATAAAACCAATATTATTTGGATAGGCTTTTACTGCCATAGGACAAACCCATAGAGGATATACCTGATAATGTTCTTCAAAATATAACAAGGATTTTTTTAATAAAGATATCGGCATCAACATATCTTGTACTACATGATGTTTTTCGCGTAATGCACGTGTGGTTTCTGTTTCAAAATATTTCATCAAAGACAATTGAGGTGGCAATGCCCAACCTAATAAATATCTAAACCATAAACTATTTCCAAATGGAATAACTTCTTCCATTTCCCAAAACAAACTACGAGTATGACGATGATAATAATCTCTTAATGGAATATACTCAACACTTGTAGAATTGTTTTTCAAAAATTTTTCTACTTGTTTATAAAACCAGGGTTTATAAAAACGACCAATTCGATTTATTTTACTTCTATCAAAAGCATCTTTTGCAAAATTTCCAGTCATTAATACTGCTTCATCTCTACTGTATTGCAACAATTCTATAAATTGATACTCTTTATTTCTACTCGCATCTTCAAATTTTTGAACAATATTATCTAAGCCATATATCGGCTGATAAGTTAGCTCTACAAATTTGCTACAAGGTATAATATATAACTCTGCGCAAACTAAAAAACCTAATGTGCCATGACTCCATGGAATATTATAAAATAATGTTTGGTTTTCAGTAGCTGAACAATGCATAAAAGTACCATCGGCTGTAATAATATCTATAGATGCAATTGTATACTGAAACAAACCATATTTATGACTTGAAGATTCAATTCCAAATCCATTTATCAAACCACCAACTGTAAGATTATCTAGTTCGGGTACTACTTGTAAAGTCCAGCCTTTTTGATTCAACATAGCAGTAATTTGTCCCATATTTACTAGTGGTTCTACTTTTATTGTCTGTTTTTGATAATCTATATATATAATATCTCGCATATTCATTTCAATAGCGTGATTTGTTTTTTTATAGGCAGGTACCAATTCACTCATTGTAAACCAACCAGATCGAGATGTAGTAAGTTTTTGAGTACTTCCACTATTAGCCCATTCTATTACTTGTTGTTTTACTTTCTCTACTCGTTTTTCATGGTCTTTAGGAGCAGTATTTAATAAAAAAACTAATCTACTTCTAAGTGATAAATAGGAAGAATATACTACAGAGATAGGAATCAAGATAATAGTAGCAAAAGCACCTCTGTGATATGTCAATAAATATTCGAAAAAATTAAAAGACTTTTTACTCATAAAATATTTTTATTGTAAAAATGAATTAGTGAATGTATTTCTATTTAATTTAAAAATGAAAAAATCTTATACACTTTATTAAAAAACGAATGCAGTATAATATATAGGAATATAATTAAATGAATTCATATCGACTACTCCATCATCTTTTTTAGCTCGTTTAGTTTCCAGAGTGCATCTACTGGTGTGAGCGTATTGATATCTACTTTTTCAAGCAATTCAAGTACTTGAGAGGCTTTAGGATTGCTCGATTCAAATATATTGAGTTGGTATTGTGTTGTTTTTTTAATGTTTTTTATTTTATCTTTTTCTGTAGCCAACGATTTTTTTTCGAGCTGAACAAGTAATTCATTAGCTCTATCTACTATAGGCTTGGGCATTCCTGCCATCTTTGCTACATGTATACCAAAACTATGTTCACTGCCACCTTCAACTAGCTTTCGCAAAAAAAGCACCTTATCTCCTACTTCTTTTGTAGCTACATGATAGTTTTTGATACGAGGATAGTTTGTTGCTAATTCGTTGAGTTCATGATAGTGTGTAGCAAAAAGCGTTTTGGGTTTTGCATTTGGATAATCATGCAGAAACTCAGCAATAGACCAAGCAATACTGATACCATCATAAGTACTAGTACCACGACCTATTTCATCGAGCAGTATCAAACTTCTACTACTTATATTATTGACAATACTAGCTGTTTCATTCATTTCTACCATAAAGGTACTCTCGCCACTACTCATATTATCTGATGCTCCTACCCTAGTAAATATTTTATCTACTATACCTATTGTAGCTTGGCTTGCTGGCACATAAAAACCACACTGAGCCATCAATACAATCAGTGCTGTCTGTCGAAGAACTGCAGATTTACCAGACATATTTGGACCAGTGATCATCATGATTTGTAATGTGTCACAATCAAGTACTATATCATTTGGTATATATTCTTTGTCATGTCCAAGTTGATTTTCTATCATCGGGTGTCTACCATTAACAATAGATAAAGCAAGTGTATCATTGATAGTTGGCTTACAATAATTATTTTTTTGTGCTACAAAAAAAGCACTATACAACACATCTATTTTTGATAAGACTATTGCATTGTTTTGGATAGGCATAATATAGTCTTGAACAAATACGAGTAATTTATTAAAGATACTTTCTTCGAGTACTTGTATTTTTTCTTCTGCTCCTAGTATTTTTTGCTCTAGTACTTTTAGCTCTTCTGTTATATATCTTTCTGCATTACTTAGTGTTTGCTTACGTATCCATTCATTTGGCACTTTAGTTTTGTGTACATTAGTCACTTCTAGAAAATAGCCAAATACATTATTAAATCCAATTTTTAAAGAGC
This sequence comes from Chitinophaga pinensis, assembly GCA_945860705.1. Taxonomy (GTDB): domain Bacteria; phylum Bacteroidota; class Bacteroidia; order Chitinophagales; family CAMDFR01; genus CAMDFR01. Next base: position 12,528 of record CAMART010000008.1, read on the forward strand.
TAATACCTGTTTTTTCGGCCTCTTCATTTTGTATTTTTAGCAAATAATCTTTGCTATTACTGATAATATCTCTTAGTTCATCTAGCTCTGAATTTGCACCTGCTTTTATTACATTTCCTTTGTTGAGAAGTGCGGGAGCTTCTTCATTTATCTCTTGTTCTATTTTGTCTATAAGCAATGGGAAATGTTGCAACTGTTCTTCCCATTTTTTGAAACTGATAATTTTTGAATCATAAAAAAGTTGTTTGATTTGACTAGTTGCTTTCAAAGATTTTTTTAACTGATTGATATCTCTAGGGGAGATTTTACCAGTACTTACTTTTGAAATCAATCGTTCTAGGTCACCAACTTGTTTTAGTTGTTCGGCTATTTGTTTTGTAAATTTTTCATCTTTGGAAAATTCCTCAATGATATCTAATCGTTCTTGAATAGATGAAATATTTTTGAGTGGCATCATCAAAAAACGCTTGAGCATACGAGCACCCATAGAGGTAATAGTATAATCTAAAACATCTACTAATGAAGTAGCACCTTGTTGTGAACCTTGTAGTATTTCTAAATTTCTTATAGTAAATTTATCGATACTTACGTATTGTTCTTCATCTATTTTAGTGATTTTATTGATATGTTGCAGTCTATTATGTTCTGTACTTTTTACATATTGTAGAGTAGCTCCACTAGCTATGATAGCTAGATTCATCTCTTCTATACCAAAACCTTTGAGCGAATTTACCTCAAAATGTTTAACAAGCATATCATATGTATATTCACTGGTGTAAACCCATTCATCTTGAGGATAGCTATAGAATTTATTTGAGAAATGTTTGTTAAATTCTTTTTGTGCATTGCGTGGATAGATAATTTCGTTTGGCACGAAAGACTGAACTAGCTTTTCAATATATGAAACTGTACCTTGTGCAGTCAAAAATTCTCCTGTACTAATATCTAAAAATGCAACACCTGCATTTTTATCTTGCAGAAAAATAGAACATAAAAAATTGTTCTGTTTATTTTCTAGAATATTATCATTGAGTGCTACACCGGGAGTGACTAATTCTGTGACACCACGTTTCACTATAGTTTTGGTCATTTTTGGATCTTCTAGTTGGTCGCAGATAGCCACTCTATATCCAGCTCTAACCAATTTGGGCAAGTAAGTATCCATAGCATGATGCGGAAAGCCTGCCAACTCTACTTCAGACGGACTTCCAGCTCCACGTTTAGTAAGTGTAATACCAAGTACTTTTGCTGTAGTAATAGCATCTGTGCTAAATGTTTCATAAAAATCTCCTACTCTAAATAATAAAATAGCATCAGCATATTTTGCTTTGATGGTATTGTATTGTTGCATTAATGGAGTTTCTGCTACTTTCTTTGTCATAAATTATGATATAAAAGTAGAAAATATAGTAAAGCTCTATATAATTAAGTTTTACACATAGGCTTAATAGAGTACATTTGAAATAATTATAATGTTGTATTGATAATATCTGCATTTGTGGTACTACCCAACTCCGATATTTCTTTTTTGAGCAATAAATCTTTGAGAGTCTTTTTTGGTAAAACGTAGGTATCTGTCCAGCTATCGTGCCATGGTCTATCACCTAGGCATGAGAAAGCTTCAAAAGGTACTATTCTAGAAAGAGTTCTATAAATTATTTGTTTAAATTTTGGTCTTTCGCCATACTCATCTATCACTATAGAACCACAAATCATTTTGTCAATTGTAGCTTGAAAAAAATATTCGAAAAACACATAATAAGAAAAATAAAAAATATAAAAACTAAAAGTCAATATATTCTCAAATGTAGTAGAATTTTGATCACCAAAAACAATTGAATTAATAATAGCAAAAAGAAATACAAATGCTAAAAAATGCCATAACATACTATAATATCAATTAAATAATGAAGAAACCTCATACCACTACTAGTAGTTTCAAATGTTTCGAATGAATCGTATTCTATAGTTTCTTGAAAAGGATTTCCATATTGATCATGGTTGGTTCGAGTGAGCTCTCTTCGATTTTTTATTTCGGTTATCTTGGTATTCATTTATTATTTTTTTCAAAAATAAATAAAAATTATTATAAAACTATTCCTTCAATTTCAAATCTTAACAAAAACTCATCATATTTTTTTTTGTGAAGTACCAAAGTATCTGACCACTGGTCGTGCCAAGCTCTACTCTCAAAAGCAGAAATAAAATCTAATGGTACATATCTACTTATAGTTCTGATGAATATTTTTTTTAGCGAGGGTTTTTGACCATATTCATCTAATATAATTGCCCCAGAAATCATATGTCCGATAGTGCGTCCAAAGAGTAATTCAAAAAATAAATAATAAAAAAATGGAGTAATAAAGTATGCGAAAATAATCACTAATCCAATATATAAATCTGTTTCAGAGGAGTTGACTAATGCATCTACATTATTGGTAATACCAAGAAATGCTCCAGTAAAAACTATAGCTAATAGAATGAATATTATATAAATAAATGTATAAACTAAAAAATCAATAAAAGCATACAAAAATCTTTTATAAACTTCTATATAAGGGGGTGTTTCATAATATTTGGAATAAAATATTTTTTCTACCCATTCTCCTGCACTATTCTTATCTTTTGTTACTATTTCTCTAGTACGAGCTATATGGGTAAGCTTTGTATTCATTAGATTTTTTTCTAGTGTACAAAGAACGAAAAAATACCTGTTAAAATTAAAATAACACCAGTTATCAATCCAGCATTATGTTCTATTCTATGCCAGTTGGCATGTTTTAATCCTTTAAGTGCAATACTAACCCATAATAACATACCACCTATTGTAAGAATTGTATAGGTAGCTACAAGTAATAATAAAAACCAAATAGTATATTGTCCTGCAAGCAAAAAATAGGCTTCTACCTCCAAACATGGTGATAAAAACATTAAAAGCATGAAAGAGCTTACTATTTGAAATTTTGTTCTTTTATTGCGAGCTTCTTTTTCGTCTATATGAAAGTGATGGTGTGTATGATGTCTATAAATAAATATAACGCCTATAATAATAAGGCCTATAGGTACAGCTACTTCAAAATATTGACTATAATTTTGTTCTATTTGTTTGCCTAAAAAATATAAAATAGTACCCAATAATAATGTGCTAGCTACATGTGATATACCAAGATAGAGCGTAACAAGAAGTGTCTCTCTCTTGGTCCACTTTAATGAATGACTCAACGCAGTGATTGGAAGCCAATGACTAGGTATAAGTGCATGTAAAATGCTGATGAGTAATGTGCCTGTAAATATTGATATCATAAAAAACCTACAAAACCCTAATGTAATATTTTAATAAAAAGTTCATAAATGTAGGACTTTGCAAAAATAGCTTAAAATGGATAACCTATAGCTAAATTTATATTATATATAGAATATCTTTGTTCTTTGGGTAATCTGAAATTTTCTTGATATTTAGATATTCTCCACCTATCTTCTACAGGGAAAGATGGGTCATAAAGTTTAAACCCAACATCAAAACGTATAACAAAGAACTGAAAATCTGCTCTTACTCCTGCTCCAGCTCCTACTGCTATTTCTTTATAGAAGTCAGATAATTCAAATTCGGCATCAGGTTGAGAAGGAAGTTTTCTAATATTCCATACGTTTCCGGCATCTACAAAAAGTGCTCCTTTAAACCATTTATAAAGACCAAACCTATATTCAGCACTTGCCTCCAATTTGAAATCACCAAGCTGAAGATTATTTTTTGAGTTGTCTACAACAGTAGCACCAGGACCCACTGAAAATGGCCTAAAAGCTCTTACACTATTTGGACCACCTACAGAAAACTGCTTGTTGAAAGGTAAAACAGCTCTATTGCCATATGGAATGCCAATACCACCATATAAACGACCTACCAATGCACTCTTATCATCATTGATAAAATAGTATTTCAAATCACTTTCAAATTTTATATATTGAAAATATCGAGTATCAAAAATTTTATCTAAACTATATTTTGGATTTATTTTATTAAATGTCCATGCGACACCATTTGCCAAATTACCAGCAATTTCGGCATTAAATAAGTAATTTATATATTTATTGTCATTTACATCTTTTTGTCCATTGTATACCAAAGTATAATTCGTTGCTGGTATGATACCATCTGTAAAACTGAGTTTTTGTATCGGATTATCTTCCAAACTTTGGTTAAATGATTCTGTAGTGATAAGTGATAGAACACTTAAATCTATTAAATTAAAATAATGATGAACTCTTGAGGAAGAAAACCAATCGTAGCCATATTTTAAATTGACTCTGTTGATAGTGAAAAAATTGAATCTTTGTTGATAATTATACGAAATACTCAATCTTGTTTTTGGGTTTGATTTATAAGATGGTTTTTTAATCTTAAATGGAAGAATAAATCTATTTTGACTATATGCAAACTCGATTCCTAAATCTATAACTCCAAATGTATTTGCATTGAGCGATGATGAACCTTTCTTTCCTATTACATATTGTAAACTAGCTGAAGCAGTAACACTAAATTGATCTGCATTTCTACTAAAATTTTTATTTCTATAGCTAAATGAAATACCACTACCTAATAATCCTGCAAGGGATTTATCGTTGGTTCCATTTGTAGAATAATTTTGGTCAAAATCTATTGAAAAAGATTGTCGTTTATTGGGTGTAAGGTAAATGAATACATCTAGTTTATTGTTATCAATATCTTTATTAGCAGGGACATATTCTATATTACTAAACTTAAAAACACCAAGATTAGTTAATCTTTGAAGTGTAAGTTGATACATTTCTTGATTGTACTTATCTCCTTCTCTTAGAAAAATAAACTCTGTAAGTCTATTGGGTCTAAATTTATGTATGTTACTAATAAAATCTATGTCTTTTGAATTGATAGTATCGTCATATCCTATTCTGTTAATATTGCTTATTTCAAAATTTGGGTATACGTATATATTTCTTATGGTATAACTTTTATATACTCCTGTATCTGGCTTGCTTACTACTAATCTTAGATTTAATTTTTTATAATCAAACGAGGTATCTATATCAAAAGTAAAATTTTCACGAGTAATATCAAAATATCCTCTATTTCTGAAGTCATTTGCCAGTCTATCTCTTTCTTGTTTGAGGTTTAGCACATCAAAATATTGGCCAAATATGAGTTTAGTATTCTTTTTATTGTCTTGTATTATTTTATCTATTTCTGTATTCCCATTGGGGAAAATAACATCATATATTTTAAATGGCTCTTCTATTTTAACATTATAAGTTACAGTAGTTTTTTTATTGACTGTTTTATAAGAAGATGTTATGTTTTTATAGTAGTACCCTTTATTAAAAAAATAATTATTTAATAGTTTCTCTGTCTCCGGTATAGAAGTACTATCAAAAAATACTGGAGCTTCACCCAATGTATATTTTATCCAATGATTGAATTTTCTAATAGATAAGCTATCATATGGCTTATTAGTAAGTTTTGCTGTATTGTAGAGTTTTTGTTTGTATTTAGGATTCGCAGTTTTTTCATTGACGCTATTGTACAACCATAATTTTATTCTAAAAAAATTAAAAACACTCTTATTAGGTTTCTGAACAGGAATTACATAAGTTTCGTCTTGAAGTGGTCTTCTATCTTTTTTGCCATCAATATGTTTTATCTTGATTTTATTTTGGATAAGAATGGATTTATTAGAAGGAATATTCTTTACATTGCTACAAGAAGTAATAAAAATAATACAAAATAAATATATAAGATATATGTATGGAGCATTTTGTATATTTGTATTTCTAATATTCATTATAGTAGCAAAGTTATAAAGCTTACATTTATTTTTATTATTTATTTTGATTAGCAAAGCTCAAATAAAACATATACTATCTCTTCATAACAAGAAAAACAGGCTTGAAGAAAAATTATTTATAGTAGAGGGCACTAAAATAGTAACTGAACTTATTGCATCAAATACTTATAAGATTCATAGCATCTATCATACCAATTCTTTTGATATAACTCAAAAAGACCTAAAAAAAATCGCTTTTGAAATCAATGAAAAAGAACTAGAGCAAATAAGTACTCTCAGTAATCCCAATCAGGTATTGGCTTTGGTACATTTAAATGAGAAGGAAATATATACAATAGATGCTAATCAATGCTACATTGCACTTGATGAAATAAAAGACCCAGGCAATATGGGTACTATTATCAGAACTGCGGAGTGGTTTGGAATAAATACTATATTTTGTAGTTCTACTTGCGTAGAATATACCAATCCAAAAGTAATAATGGCAAGTATGGGCTCATTTTTGAGAGTGAAAATTTACTATATAAACTTAGAAAAATTTTTAAGTGAAGATTTAAATATGCCAATAATAGGTGCAAGTTTGCAAGGTGAAAACTTATATGAATCTACTATGAGTAAAAATGGCTTACTGGTAATAGGAAGTGAATCTCATGGAATATCAAAAAACATAGAAAAATATATAACTAAATCTATAAAAATACCAGAATTTGGTAACGCAGAATCTCTCAATGCCTCTATAGCAAATGCTATAATAATCAGTGAATGGAAAAGACAACATTATGGAAGAAAATAAATTTTGGTCGTATAGAGATTTAAATGTAGTAGAAGATGCTGGTGTATTAATAGTAAATAAACCAAGTGGACTATTAAGTATTCCTGATAGAAACAATGAAAAACAATCTGTATTAAGTATCCTTAGAAAAAAACATGAAAACGTTTTCACTATACATAGATTGGATTTTGATACTAGCGGTATTATGTTGTTTGCTACCAACGAAGAAGTACATAGAGCTCTCAATATTCAATTTGAACATAGAAAAATAGAAAAAATATATCATGCTATAGTACAAGGTCATATGATGAAAACAGAAGGCAGTATAGATTTGAAAATAGATGAAGATAAGGCCAATAAAGGCAAAATGAAGATAACTCGAGATGGAAAACCCGCATTGAGCTTATATAAAGTAATAGAAAATTTCAAACACTATGCTTATGTAGCTATTGACTTGAAAACTGGAAGAACTCACCAAGCAAGACTTCATATGAAAGCTATAGGACATCCTATGGCCGTAGATAAAGATTATAGCGAAAATGAAGAATTTATGTTATCTAGTATCAAACATAAATACAAAGAAGGAAAATGGACAATAGAAAGACCACTTGTGAGTAGATGCACACTGCATGCATATTCACTGAAATTTTTTCATCCAATACATCAACAAGAGCAAACTCATATAGCACCTTTGTTGAAAGATATGCAAGTAATGCTGAAATACCTGAGAGAATTTGATGCTAAGTAATTAGTACTTTTCATTACGTCTATTTATAATCACATTTAGACTACTAGGTGCTACTTCTATTTCAAAATCATGATCTATTACAAAAGGATCTCCATCAATTTGAATTACAAAATTATCTACTTTTTCTACTTTTATTTTGAAGCCTTTAAAATACTCTACATCTTTGCTCCAATGTGGTTTTCGCATCATGAGAATAAACATGTTCCAAAATAAACGATACCAAATAAATTTTTTGACCATTACTATTTCTAATACTCCATCATTCAAACTACTATTATTAGTAAATCCTATATTATAGCCATATTGATTTGAATTAAATACAGTAAAAATAAAAATATCTCTATCTAAGATTTTTGAATCTATATGTACACGAGTTTTTTGAATACTATCATACAAAAAATATTGTCTAATAATAGCAATTGTATATGATAAAAAGCCTCTTAATGGTTGTTCTTTAAATCGTTGAACGGCTAGTGCTTCAAAACCAAAGCCACCAACACTTACAAAATATCCGTATTTAGTATTTGTTTTTGCTAAGTCTATTTTAACAGATTTACCAAAATTGATGATTCGTATACATTCTTTAAAATTTCTAGGTGGTATTTTGAGATGATTGGCAAATCCATTTCCAGATCCCATAGGAATGATGGCTAATTGAGTATTCGTATTTACAATACCGTTTACAACTTCATTGATTGACCCATCGCCTCCTATTGCTACTACTATATCATATCCTTGCTCACTGGCTTCTTTTGCAAGTACAGTGGAGTGTCCAGCATATTCACTTTTATTGATAGTTACATCGAATTTATTATAATCGATATACTTATCTATCTGTTTCGGAATATTGTAATGTTGTAGTAATCCAGACACTGGATTATAAATAAACATTATTTTTCTTTTTGTCATAGGTTTGCAAATATATTTATAATTCATCTACTATTACTATGTACCGTTTACCAAGTTCATTTCTCGAAAATATTGCTCATCGAAAAGGAAAGGAGTTTGCGATAGAATTGGAAAAATGTATTTTAGAGACTGAAAGCCCTATTAGTATTAGATTTAAAAGAGATATAGATAGGAATATATTAGCCAATAATTTTGAAATAGATGGTAAAGTTTTATGGGATGAAAATGCATTTTATTTGAAAAGTAGACCAAGTTTTTCGCAAGATCCACTTTGGCATGCTGGAGTTTATTATGTACAAGAGGCTAGTAGTATGATACTAGGATACCTTCTTAAAAAGGTGCTTATCAAATTTGATCATTTGAAAGTATTGGATTTGTGTGCTGCTCCAGGTGGTAAAAGCACTCAAATTTTGTCTGTGATAGATAATAGCTCATTTCTTATAGCCAATGAAATTTTACCAAAAAGAGCTCAAATTTTAAAAGAAAATATAATAAAAAGTGGCTATTCTAATGTAGCTATCACTAATAATGATTCAAAAGATTTTTTGTGTATGCAAGAAATATTTGATGTAGTATTGATAGATGCTCCATGCAGTGGAGAAGGATTATTTAGGAAAGATAAGGATGCTATAGATGAATGGAGTATTGAAAATATTCAAAAATGTGATATTCGTCAAAAAGAGATACTATATAATGCTATTCATTTAGTAAAAGAAAATGGATTTTTGATATATAGCACATGTACTTATAACTATACTGAAAATATTGATCAGATTAAATTTTTATTAAGTACTGGATTATTTGAGTGTATAAACATCTCACTACCAGATTCATTTGGGTTTGAAAAAATAGAGATATATGAGGCAATTGGTTATCAAGCTTTTCCATCTAAAGTAAAAGGTGAAGGATTTTTTATATCTGTACTTAAAAAAGTAAGACATAGTAATATAAGTTTTCATATTAGAGAAAATAAATATGCTGATTTATTTAAAAAAATTGAAATAAAAAATCATTCAATTTTATCGGATTATATAAAAATTGATGAAAACGATATATTTCAAAAAGAGAACAATTTATATGCTTGGGAGAAAAAAAATAGTTTATTTATTAGATCATTTCTGAATAAGTTAAAGGTTGTATATATTTCTACTAGTATAGGTGAGCTAAAAAAAGATATATATATTCCATCTCAAGAATTAGCTTTAAATAATAAATTATTAAATATTGAATATCAATATTTTATAGATATTGATATAAATAATTCAATTAAATATTTAAAAAAAGAAAATGTAGATAATGAGATAATTCCAATTGAAAATAAATCTAAGTGGTACCTAATAAAATACTTAAATAATATACTTGGATGGATCAAAATACTACCAAATAAAAAACAAAATAATTACTATCCATTAGATTGGAGATTGAGAAAATAATATCGGATATTGTAAATAAATAAAAAAACGATATATTTGTGGGATGAAATGGGTAGAAGATATACGAATAGATATTGAGATAATAGAGATGCTTTATAGATTAGAAAATAAAAAATCTAATATCAATAAACATAGACCAATACATCCATCGGTATTATCAAATATTAGTGAAGCTCTAAATATAGAGTGGATTTATAATTCAAATAGCATAGAGGGGAATACCCTTTCTTTGAATGAAACTAGAGTTATTTTAGAAGAAGGAATTACCGTAAAGGGCAAGTCTATGCGTGAACATTTAGAGACTATAAACCATCAAGAAGCTATAGAATATGTAGAGTCTATTGTTCATCCAGACTATACTCTTACTGAAAAAGATATTTATTCTATACATGCACTTATTATGAGCAAAATAGAAAAAGATTTTGCTGGTAGGATCAGAAATGCAGGAGTAAGGATAGTAGGTGCTAATTTTACACCACCAAATGCACAAAAAGTATATGACTTATTAGTAGAATTAATAAATTGGACTAATATTGAAAATTCTAACATAAATCCAATTATAAGAGCTGCAGTATTTCATCACAGATTTGTATGGATACACCCATTTTTTGATGGAAATGGCCGTTCAGTAAGACTTTTATTTAATCTACTATTGATGAAAGAGAGCTACCCTCCTGCTATCATTCTAAAAAATGATAGAAAAAAATACTATGATGCATTAAATAGAGCGAATAATGGAGATTACAATAAATTGTTTTTGATCATTATTCAGGCATTGGAGCGTTCATTGGATATTTATTTGAGCAATTTAGAAGACAATGCTACTGATTACAAACCAATTTCTAATATAGTAACTGAACCTAGTGTACCGTATGGTCAAGAATATGTAAGCTTACTCGCTAGAAAAGGCAAAATAAATGCCTATAAGGAAGGAAATGTTTGGTATACTACAGAGGACGCAGTGGCAGAATATGTAAGAAAGAAAAAAAAGTAGAATAGATGTTTTTAGGCCTTGATTAGTTTTGTCAATACTATTGTATTCAACTCATGTTTACCATCAAAGTTTATATATTCAAATAGATAGGAATTGAATTGATTTTGAATTTTTAAAATTTGTCCTTCTTGTATAAATAGGTCTTGATTGCCATATACATAATATAAGTTAGGTACATTCTTAAGATATGAATAATCTATATCGTATGCTGGTTCTCCGGCCCAAAACACTAATTTATTTATATTAAAATTCACTTGTGATAGCCATCTACTAGAGGTGGCTACTCCTTGTGAAAACCCTAATATATTTATTTTTTTATTTTCTAATTTTAATTCAATGAATAGTTTGTTTAAGTAATTAATATAATCAACTATTTCATCTTGTCTATCTTCTTTGGTCATCCAAGATGCTACAACATCTCCTTGAAATCCTTTCCAATAAAATCTTGAAAGTCCTTCTGGAGCTATTATAAATATCTCTTTTTTTTCTAGCTCTGAAAAATATGTTATCATTTTTGAAGCTAACATTCCATAACCATGAAGTAGAATCCAAACTTCAGATGCATCAGGATTTCCTTCTGTAAAAAATCTAGCCGTTTTAGTTACTGTAATATTATGTTGTTGCATATTTTTTTTTGCTAGAATAGTAATATATATATGCCGACCTTACTAATAATACAATAAATAATGGCAATAATCCAATATTAAAGTCTTGAGGAAAAAGCCAATGCCAAGTGATGATAAGAATAAAAACACATAGTGTATAAAATGCAGAGAAATATTTTATAATATTAAATTTATTTAATAAAATGAGAATAATTAATATTAATAAAAACGGATTTGCAAAAACTAATCCCATATTTTGATGAGCTACTGCATGTCTAGTGCTTGTCCACATAAAAATAAATAAAAAGCCAATAAATACTAGTATTAAATAAAAAATTATATCTATTGTTTTGTACCATTTGTTCTGTTTATACTCAAAAAATGTAATTAAAATTATAAATATAGCTAATGTAGAAAAGATAAAAAGCGGAGATAAATAAAATGGTGTAGCATCTTTAGTAATGGGTATATCTAAGAGTACATTTGTAGATTTTACTAAATTTTCTTCTACTCCATCATGATTTATAGTTGCTAAAAAATATGCTGTCATAAGATTTTCTGGCAAAAATAAATGTTCTCTTTCTGACGCTGTCTTGTCGCAAGGCATACCTAACATCAAGTCCATACCATATGTGAGCCATTTGAGATGACCAGATTTTGATGCTATTAAATCTCTATAAGTTTTCTTTTCTCTTATAAAAGTATAATCATATTTTATTTTATGGTCTGTGGCATTTTCTAATGCATCTCTTATTCTAGTAGTACAATTATCAAATAAAAAATCATATCTGTATGTTCTGTTTTCAGGTTTATAGTTTTCTTTAAGAAAATTATATAGTTTTAATTTTTCTTGAAAGCTTAGATTTAATTTTTGTTGTGTAATTCCTCTTTTTTCATAGATATATTGATTGATAAAACCATTTAAATTATCTATGGAAAGATAATAATCTAAATCACCTTTAACGAATTTATATATAAAATCTTCTTCAAATGAAAATGTCCCATAATTATAGACTTTATTGATGTTTTTTAATGTATCTATAATTAGTATTGCACTATGACCAAATGTAGAATAGACTTCATTTCCAGGGTCACATGTAAGTAGGCTAATTTCTGCAGTAGAATCTAATGATAATGATTGATGTTCTGGTAATACACCTGATATAGAAGTATCTATTTTTGTTTTTATAAAAATAGGTTTTTCAGTATTTGGATATATCTTTTTAGCAATAGAAAAAAAAGCTATGTGTGATAAAAAAAAGAATATAAATAATCTGTTCATTAATTGAAAATTGGATTTTCAGGATAAGTAGTCATTATTTTGTATGCTCCGCCCATTTCCTGTAGAATTTTAGTCCACATTTCATCATCTTCATATTCAAAAAATAATTTACTAACTGAATTATTTATAATCCAAGTGTGTTCTTTTATTTCATCTTGTAGTTGTGTATATTGCCATCCAGAGTATCCTATAAAAAATCTGATATTGTTTTTATCGTACCCTTCATTATGTAAATATTTTTTAATATCCTCAAAATCACCTCCCCAATATAATCCGTTTCCCATATGAATACTCTGTTTTATGCTTTCACCATATTTATGTATATAATGTAATGTATCTTCTTCACATGGTCCTCCACTATATATTCTTATATCTTCTTGTTCAATTTCTTCTATTAAATCACTCAAAAAAAGCTGAGTTACTTTATTTAATACAAATCCTAATGTTCCATCTGCAAAATTATTTTCACAAACCATTAATACTGATTTTTTGAAATTTTCATCTAACATAAAAGGCTCTCCAAGTAGTATACTACCTACTTTTACCTCTTTGTTTTCCTCAAAAGATGCATCCCAAATTTTTAAATCCTCATTAGGAGTTTTCATAGTATATCATTCCTATTTATATTTTCAAAGATATATGTTTTTATGACATATCAAATATCATATATAAATATTAACATTTTATATTCATTATATGATTTTATGAATTTGTTTATGTTTTTTTTGTATAATTTAGTAGCTCATTTAAAACATAAAACATGCTTAACAAACTTTACTCGATTATTTTATTACTTTTTGCTTTTGGTATTTCTCAAGCTACAATAGTGACAGTAACTGCATCTGGACTTACCTACTCACCTAGTACTATTAATATTTTTGCTGGTGATACTATAAACTTTAGTATAGGAGGATCTCACGATGTGGTACAAATAACTACTGCTGGCGGGTGCACTGCTACTGGTGGTGGCTTTACTCTACCATTTGGAGGAGGCTTGCTACTTCCTACAACTTCAATTGGCTCAATAGGCACTTATTTTATTAAATGTACTCCACATTGTTCTGCTGGAATGCGTGCGACAATAAATGTTACTGCTCCACCATCACCTGGACCTGGATTATCTTCATTTTCATCAGTGGGTACTGCGCTTTGCGAAACATTTACAGGTTTTAATGCATCTGGTTTTAGCCCTACTCCTATAGCTGGACAACTAAACAGTAATTCTTGGTCTATGACCGATTGGAGTACTGGTATACTCTATTTTGGAGGTACAAGAACAACAGCAAGTACAGATTATACTAGAGGACTTACAAGCTGGGGAACTCCTGTAACAGGAGGTGTATATAGCATTACTGCAAACAATAACTTGATGATACAGCCTACAACATCAGATATGGACAATGGTACTATCACTTATAGAATTAAAAATACAACTGGTAGTGCTCTAAATACATTCAATGTATCTTATGATATTTTTTACTTAAATGATCAAACAAGAAATACAGATATTACGCTTGCATATGCTACTGATACAAACTCTGTATGGCAAGTACCAACTACAAAATTAAGCACCGGACTTTTACCTACTACTTCTACATTAGATTCAATAACTAAAACTGTAACTCTAACAGGATTTTCTGTACCAAATAATGAATATATATATTTAAGATGGATAGTAAGATATAATAGTGGGTCGGGAAGTAGTGATGAATTTGCAATTGACAATATATGTGTAACGCCTAATACTACTGGTACTACGAGTGTATCAAGATTAAATGAAGTTGTACTCAATGAATTTTTGACTAACAATATAAGTTCATCTGTTACTAGCCCAAGTGGATTGAGATCAGATTATATTGAATTGTTTAATAGAACATCTAGCTCAATAGATATTAGTGGATTTAGCTTAAGCAATTCTAATACAAATAAATACTTATATACTTTCCCTACAGGTACTACTTTACCTGCTAGTGGTTATCTTATTGCTTGGTGCGATACCAATATTTCTGGTGCAGGTATACATACTAACTTCACTCTTAATAATGTAGCTGGCAATATTTACTTAAGTAATTTTTTAGGTAGACAATTGGATTCTGCAATATATTCTGGTGGTGTAGCGGATACCACTTTTTCTAGAATACCAAATGGAACTGGAGCATTTAGAAACTATAGCCGACTAACTCCTTTAGCTGTAAATGATACATTTGCTGTATCTATAATACCTGTTGTAAGATTTAGTAGTGCTACTTCTAGTGTGAATGAAGGAACTTCTACAGCAACTATTACAGTAAACTTATCTAGTCCTAATTCGAGCCCTACAAGTGTAGATGTAATGCTAGGAACTGGTAGTACAGCAACAGGTGGCGGTACTGATTATACATTTACAACTTCTACAGTTACATTTCCTGCATCGAGTACTACTCCTCAAACAGTGACTGTTAGTATCAATAATGATTTAATTGCAGAATCAAATGAAACAGTAGTTCTAAAACTTGCCAATCCTACTAACAGTGCCATATTCGGAACTGATTCTATACATACTTTAACTATAGTTGATAACGATCAACTAAGAGTAGATTGGGATACTACCACTTTTTCATACAATGAAAATGCTGGTACTGTAAGTGCTAATGTGGTTATAAATACAAGTAGTCCATCACCAACTAGTGTCAATGTATCGCTTATAAGTGGAACTGCTACAAGCGGTAGTGATTTTAACTTCACTCCAATTACAGTTACATTCCCAGCTAGTAGTACAGCTCCACAATCGGTTACTTTTAGCATTATTGATGATAGCTCACCAGAATCTACAGAAAACTTTACTTTGAGACTAAGTGGTGCAACAAATAGTGCTGTAGTTACTGATTCAAATTTTGTAGTAAACATAATAGATAACGACGCTCCATCTAGTGGTGATTGTGCAAATCTATTCTTTAGTGAATATATAGAAGGAAGCTCAAATAACAAATCGGTAGAAATATACAATCCTACATCTAGTGCAATAAATTTGAGTACATATAGTCTAGTTAAATATATAAATGGAAGTGCTACTCCATCTGGAACAAGAGTATTATCAGGAACCATAGCTCCTGGAGATATATATGTAATATCTAATAATAACTCTAATACAGCAATTATACTTGCAAGTGATGATACTACTGGATTTATGAATTTTAACGGAAATGATGCTTTAGAACTTAAACAACTTGGAACTTCACTTGATATAATAGGTCAAATAGGTGTAGATCCAGGTGCTGGTGGCTTTTCTGTAAATGGAGGAACAACTACTGATAGAACTATAATTAGAAGCAAATATTCATACAAAGGAAACACAAACTGGACTACTGCTTCATTAGAATGGAATGCATTTCCAATAGATATGACAGATTCTATAGGTGCACATAATATCATGCCTTGTGGAAGTACTGTACCTCCAACAATTTCTTTTGATACAATGAGTATGACTGTAAATGAAGGTGTAGGTTCCGTTGGATTTGGATTTAGAGTAAATAATCCTAGTGGTACTGCTTTTTCTGTAGATGTATTAGTGGATGTTTCAAGCTCAACAGCTACTGGTGCAGATTACACATTCGCACCACGTACAGTAAACTTCCCGGGAGGCACTACTCAGACATTAGTTATCATAAATGATTTATTGGTAGAAGGTGCTGAAAACATAAAAGTAAAAATGAGAAATCCTACAGCTGGAGCTCTTATAGTAGATTCTATAGTTACGATAAATATAGTGGATAATGACTCTTTGAAAGTATTTTTTGAAGGAGCTGGAGCAAGTGTAGTAGAAACTACTCCATCAACTGTAATTAATGTAAAACTTAGTGGAACTACGACCAGCAGTGTTAGTGTAGATGTAAGGTATCTCAGTGGAGATGCTACAATAGGAGTTGATTTTACATTTACTGATACTACACTTACTTTCCTACCTGGTGATACGCAAAAATCTGTTAGGGTAAATATTATAGACGATTTGGCAGATGAAGTAAATGAACAAGCAATTCTTACTTTGACAAACGCTACTGGAGGAGCAACTTATGGAACTAGAAATCATACAGTAGTGATAGTAGATAATGATAGCATAGGTATAAGTGTGAATGATCCAAAAAATAGCTTAAATATCAATATGTATCCTAATCCTGTATTAAATAATTTAATTATTGAATCTAATGAGAGTAGTATTAATAATATATCTATCATGGATGCATTGGGAAAAGTAATTAGATTTGAATCTAATTTTAGTAATCCAAAAAATGTATTACTAGTTTGTAATAATCTTTCTAGTGGCATTTACTATATACAAATAAAATCAGAGGATAGAATATTCAATAAGTTATTTATAAAAGAATAAAAAATAGTAAACTAAAACAAAAAACCGTTCTTGTATGAGAACGGTTTTTTTATTTAAATATAATTTATTATTAAATTATATAGATGATTATTATTAAAGAGTTAAATTATATATATATTCGCTAAAAAGCCTCAATAAAATTAGAATAAATGGTAAGAATAATATTAAATAACTTATTTATTTATTGAATAACAACCTGTTTATTATATAATATTATTGTAACTAAGCCGAAAATATTTAAGTAGTTATATATTTTATAATTAAGTATTTACAAAAAAAGACTATCAAATATGATAGTCTTTTTTAATATAATTTAAAATAATTTATTTTGGATTTCCGTATTCATCTGTCGAAGAACTTTCATCTGTAGTAGTTGTACCTTCTTCAGTATTAGTATTTTCATTATTATTATTACCATCTAAATTTTCTTCAGTTGTTTCTTCTGTGCTTACAGGAACTACTTGTACTGGATCTGGTTCTTTTTTGATTTGGAATTTAAAGCATATTGCACCTCTTCCAGCTTTTGTTGCTTCAACAGGCTCTAATGAATTTCTAATTTTCAAATTTTTCTGAGTTTCTAGAGCTGCAACTTTAGATATGTTTTGTTGCTCTGCTATAGTAAATTGTGCCAAGAAATAGTAAATAGAATCTTCTCTAGCTTTTACCATAGTTTGAGCCATTTTGAGATTAACCGCTGTTTCTTTAGCTTTTATTGCAGCTTCAAAAGCTTCATTTGCATCAGCAACCATTTGGTCATAAAGTACTTTTTTAGCATCTTTTTTTGTTTTGGACATAGCTCTCAAATCTAAAATAAATGGATTTAAGCCTTTTAAACTAACTTCTGAGAAAATTTGTCCCTTATAGGAAATCAATTCATTTTTTTCCATACAATCACCAGCTGGTTTATTTACTAGCTGTTGTACTTTATCCATTCTGAATTGAACGTATTTATCATACTTTTCTAGACTATCATTGGTGAATTTTTCGTCCAAAGCTTCTAAATCTGAAGTTATATCTCTTAAATAAGAAGAAATATCTACATCTTTAATGGCAGCATCTGTTTCATCAAAATTGATACCTTGAAGTACATCTGTCGCATCTGTTTTGGTTGGATCTGTTTGTGCATATAGCACTGGAGAAATGAAAAAGGCTAAAAAAATAGTGAGGAACTGCCTGCTTACTTTTGTCATCTATTTTAGGTTTGGTTTATTTATAAAACGTTATTAATATTTAATTTATTATTACAATTTAAATGCCAACATAAAATTATATATAATTATTTAAATACAATCAACTTTTTTCCTATACGATGTAAAAATAAAAATGTTACTAATTTGACTTAGGTTTGTGGAAAAACAATAAATAGACAACTAATATACTTAAAATCAATTGTGTAAGTATCGATTCTATAGTAGGGTAAATACCTAATAATTCAACCCTGATATTTATAAAGAATGAATGAATCGGAATGTAACCTGTCTCTTGAAATGAGTGTATAGCTTTGCCTATAAGAATCACCGCAAGCAATCCTAATACCATAGATGAAGCTTGTAATAATTTTCTAATAGGAATATTCTTTGTATAATTAATAAAAATATAAGACAAAACAAATACTAATATTAAAGCAACTATAACACCTGCTATTATATATAAATGTAAATTGCTTACTGCATGTTTTTGTGTACCTAATGCACTTAGGAATAGCACACTTTCAAAAACCTCTCTTCCTACAACTATAAATGATAGTAAAGCCAATCCTTTATAGTTTTCATTTTTTACTAAATTTCCTATTTTGTCATTAACAAATGTTTTCCATCTATTGATTTCTGTATGTTGATGCATCCAAAACCCTATATATATAACAATTATTACAGATACAAAAGAAACTACTCCTTCAAAAAACTCAATTTTCTCCATACCAATTTCTAGAAGTTTCTCACTAAAAAACCAAGCAAAAACTCCCATGATTAAAGCAGAAATCCATCCTATATGCACCCAAAAAAGTGCTCTTTTTACTTCTAGATTTTTGATAATATTTATAATGATAATCAAAATTAATACTGCCTCTAATGCCTCCCTTATAATAATTGAAAAACTCATGATGAAACTCCACCACCCAGATTTTTTTTCTGAGTCTAGAAGCGTTTGTATATCATTAATTATGACGTAACAAGATTTGATATCGATATCTAGTTTTGATGGGCTCACTTTATTGGCTATATCGCTTCTAACTAGCATCATAGCTTTCTCTATCTTCTCTTTTAAATGAGGATTGAGCGATTTTACTTGTAGTTCTATAGGTTCGATACCTTCAAGGTATGCACTAATAGCGTCTTGTTCTGCTTGGCTATAGTCCTTATTTATATATGCTTGATAACAGTTAGATAGTTTATTTTTCGCTATTAATAAAAAGTTAGCTTTTTCTTTTACAGGTTTACCTAGTCTTATAGCCGCTATTATACTTGAATCTGATATATTAAATTTTGTAGTCAATTCTTCATCAGAATATTTAGCTAACTGGTCTAGGGATACTTTATCAATATATTGATTATAGATTTTTTGAATAGTATTACTATCTAACTTTGGGTGATATAGAGAAGTGACATAAAAAGATAAATCCCAAACTTCTTTTTCGGTAAGTTGACTGAAGCCCTGCATACCCGTTCCTTCAACACCTAATCTTATTGTATTAAATGCTTGAAGAGGTGATATTTTTTTCAAACGCTCTATTTCATGAAAATTTCTAGGCGCTGGGTCTAGAGTTAGTCCTTCTTCACCATTGCCTCTTCCATGCGTACCATGACACTTGGCACAATTATCTGCATATAGTTTTTCTGCATTAGTAAAGTCGGGCCAAGAACTGGGAAATGTAATATATCCTGTGAGTTCTATGATTTTAGTCTTTGAAACTAAGCAAATGTTTTTGATTTCACTTGGGCTTGCTTTTGCATTTACTTTTATAGAAAGTGAAGAAATATCATTATTTAAACTAACTATAGTATCCAGTTTTATTTCTACTAACTGTTTTTGAATTTTCAAAGCAAACTCTTGCATTTCTTTATACTCTTGCTCACTATTTACTTTTCCATCTTTTACTGCTAATGCATAGTCATTTCCTAAATAATCAAGTAAATGAATAAGTTGTTGTACTTTAGGATTATTAGCAAAAAGTATATTACTTGCTATTATTAAAAAAAAGATATAAAAATGCTTTTTCAAATTCCTTATTTAGAATTAGTATAAATAAGCACAAATGTAAGCTTATTTTTTGAAAACAATTATTAAATTAAATACGTCGATGATTTTATTAGATATTTAATAGAATACATAAAAAATGATACACAAATCTTATTCTATAAATTTAAAATTAATATTAAATTTCTTACCGTTTAATGTTGCATGAATAGCTCTAGCTGTTCTTCCACTTAGGCTAAACTGAAGTATATAAGTATAGTCTTTAGATAATGTAATAGTAATAGGATTAATATTTTCTATTGAGACACTTTTATTAGATTGTTTCATGATTTTCAAAGCTACTCCTTCTCTATCCATTTCTGCTTTATCTAAAGATAAAAATCCGTTAGAAGTACCTGACTGATATACTACCAATGATATATCGTCTGGTCTGTTATTAATAGATTTACTAATAGTATAGGTTATATTTTTATTTTTATCCAAAGCAAATTTAATATTACCAACTGAACTACTATAATATAATCGTATATTAGATGAATAAGGTACTACATTACCCATTATATATAATTCTTGAGGACCATTGATGGCATTGCTTTCTACTTTCACCATTTTATCTATTGGTCCTAGATGTCCTACACTATTATATGTAGCGAGTATAGTATCATAAGTATTTGGTGGTATTATTCTTTGGTCATATTTTGGTACGGTACATCCACAAGAACTTTTAACAGCTGTTACTATTAAGTTGCTATCACCAATATTTTTAAATATAAAATTTACAGGTGCATTCTCCCCTTCATCTAAAGTATCTACATATATTTTAGATTGTAGAAACTCTATTTTGGCTTGCGAAAAAAGAAAATAAGAATTGAATGATAAAAGTATATATAGTAAAGTCTTTTTAATTTGCATATGTTTAAAATATTTTAGATGTATAATCTAAAATTATGCCACATAGCAAATTTCTTTGCATACTTTTACTGTTCTTTCTATACTAGGAAGATATGCCTCTACTAAATTTGGGGCATAGTGCATCGATGAATCGGCTCCATTTATTCTTCTGATGGGAGCATCAAGATAGTCAAAAGCATATCGCTGAGCTATATAAGTCACTTCAGAAGAAATACCTCCAAAAGGCCAAGATTCATCTACAATAACAAGTCTATTTGTTTTTTTGATAGATTCTAAAATAGTAGTGTGATCCATGGGTCGAATAGTTCTAAGATCAATAACTTCTGCACTGATTCCTTCTTTTGCCAATTCTTCTGCTGCACCTAGTGCTACTTTCATCATTTTATTGAATGAAACTATAGTCACATCTGTACCTGCACGTTTGACATCGGCTTTACCTATTTCAATGATATATTCTTCTTCAGGCACCTCACCTGCATCTCCATACATCATTTCACTTTCCATAAATATTACTGGATTATTATCTCTGATAGCTGCTTTCAAAAGTCCTTTTGAGTCGTATGGATTTGATGGAGATATTACTTTTAGACCTGGTACATTAGCATACCAGTTTTCAAAACTCTGTGCATGCTGACCTCCCAGCTGTCCTGCACTACCAGATGGACCTCTGAATACCATTGGGCATTCGAACTGACCACCACTCATTCCTTTCATTTTAGCTGCACTATTTACTATTTGATCTATTGCCAATAGTGCAAAATTGAATGTCATAAATTCTACAATTGGTCTCACGCCATTCATAGATGCTCCTACTGCTATACCTGCAAAACCTAATTCGGATATAGGTGTGTCGATTACTCTTTTTGCCCCAAACTCATCTAACATACCTTGAGTCACTTTATAGGCACCATTATATTCAGCAACTTCTTCACCCATAATAAGTACATTTGGGTCTCTTCTCATTTCTTCTGTCATTGCTTCTCTCAAAGCATCTCTCATTCTGATTGTTCTCATATGAAATATATTATTTTATTATGTATCTATTTATCTAAATTTATCAAATTTGAAATGCAAATATACTATTTCTTATTCAGTTCTTGAATAGCTCTTTGAACAGTATTATCCATTTCATTTAATACAGGGTAAAAACCTTCATTTTTCCACTTTTGTTTAGCAATATATGCTTTCAAAAGGTTTTTTATTTGAGGAGTAACTTTGGCTAGATATTTATCATTTTTCATAGCACCTTTGCTATATGCATATGATAGAAAATCATTTAAAATGGTAGCATCTATCACAAAAGTTTTTTGAAACTCATATATATTCTTATAGTTTACATATACACCTTCATTTGAAGCATATTTCATCAATACATAATCTGGGATGAATTTTCTAAACTCTGCTAAATAATTCCAGTTGATAGTAGTATCAAGAGGCACAAATACATCTGGAGTGATGCCACCACCAGCATATACGATTCTGCCTTTATCTGTATAGTATCGAGTAGTATCTTTTCTATGAAAACTATCAATTGTATACATTTCACCATCTTGATATCTTTCTAATAAATCATTATAATAGTCTTCAGTATTTTTACCATAGTCTCTCTGAATACATCTTCCACTTGGAGTATAATATCGTGCTATAGTCAATCTAAGTCCACTACCATCTTTAAGCGTATATTGGTCTTGTACAAGTCCTTTTCCAAATGATCTACGACCTACTACTATGCCTCTATCATGGTCTTGTATAGCTCCACTCAAAATTTCACTAGCACTCGCACTTCCTTCATCTATAAGCACACAAACTTTACCTTCTTCAAACTGCCCTGGTCTACTTGCAATATAGTCTTTGCGTGGCGACGAATTTCCTTTGGTATAAACTACTAGTTGCTTTCCTCCCAGCAACTCATCTGCCATATCAACTGCAGCATTGAGATATCCTCCTGGATTTTGACGAAGGTCTACTATAAGTTTTTTGATACCCAATTGATTGAGTTCATAAAGTTTTTTACCAAATTCATTGGTGGTAGTAGCACTAAATCTATTGATTTTGATATAGCCTATATCGCCTTCAAGCTTATAGGCTACATCTACACTATACTGTGGTATTACATCTCTTTTTATATCAAAATCTATAAGATTTTTAGAACCATTTCGAAGTATAGAAACTTTTACTTTGGTACCTTTGATACCTCTCAACTTGTGCATCACTCCATCATTATTTATTTTTACACCAGCTACTATTGTATCGTTTATTTTTATGATTTTATCGCCTCCTTTGATACCAAGCGACTCTGAGGGTCCACCTGATATAGCAGCTACTACTATTATAGTATCGTCTTTAAGCCTAAACTCAATGCCTATTCCATCAAAATGTCCCTGCATTTCTTCGTTTACTCCTACTATTTCACTTGCAGGTATATATACACTATGTGGGTCTAGATTTTGCAAATATGCATTAATTGCATTATCTTCTAGTTGAGATCCATTTGTAGTATCTACGTACTTAGCATTTACTAGATTGATTATTTCATTGAGTTTATCAGACTGAGCACCAGAGAAATTAAGATTACCATTAGTTTTCCCTCCTGTTACTTTATTGATATAAATACCTAAACCTACTCCCAATACTATTGCTACTGCAATGGCGATAGGAATTAAAAAAAGATACTTGCCAGAATTATTGTTTTGATACGAATTATTTTCCAATTTATGAATCAGCTTTTTATTAGTTAATTTCAAATATCAAAGGTATATTATTTATCTCAATTTACCTGATAGGAATTGAAGGGATTTACATTCTAATATATAAAATCTGTTGCTCCCACATATTTATATAAGATAATTTTGATAGTTAATTTTAGAAACAAAATTATTATACAATAAAAAAACAGGCTATAACACTTAATGTATCATAGCCTATCTAATTATTTTATATTCAAAAAATTATTGTTGTTGTGGCATCATTTGTTGTTGAGGTTGTGGAAATCGCTGGTTGTATTTAGCTAATAATACATCTACTTTTTTAGCCGCTTCTTCATCACCTCCTGCTCTCATATAAGTCATCATATTATTAAGTATGTATAAATTTCTTTGTACTTCTTGGTTTTGGAGTGACTCACCTTGTTTATCATATAAATCTAAATATACTTTAGCAAGATTTACTAATTCTTCGGCATATTTTCTACCATTGGTTTTATCTCCTGCTTTATAGTATGCTTCTGGAATACTCATATTGTATATATTAAGTGGGACTCTGCTAGTAGGAAGTTCTGTCATAGCTTTATTAAGAATATTTAGTGCTTTATCTTTTTCACCTCTATTCGCTAATTCAGAAGCTAATCTACCAAAATTGCTTCTAATATTGTAAGTCATACGCATGATATTTTCATCTAAATATACATCTGGGTCTTTCATATTTCCCCATTTAAATTTATTGAGCATACGATCATACATTACATCTGTTCTCAATCTAGATTCATATATACTAGCTCTAGGGTCTGGATTCAAATAAGGAACTATTCTATTTGCCATACCTTCTAGTTGAACATATTTATCTAAGCCTACATACATATCTGGTGAACAAGAAATAGCGAAATATATTGGTCTTTCCCAAAGATTGTTTGCTATTATATCTAGAATCATCAATTTATCTTTCATTATAGTAGGCGATGGAATATCCCAATTTAAATTTGTTTTTAGCATATTAGGCAAATCTTCTTTAGCCAAAATATCTAACTTAGCTATCTTGTTTGTATCTACTGGCATATATACTTTTAGTGTAGGGAAGTATGCTTCTGCTTCACCATTTTGGTTTATGGTTTTATCTCCAGGTTTTTCGCTAGCTACAAAAGCCATAATATCTTTTAGTGGGTAATAAGTATTTGCATCTAAAGCTTGACTTGCTTTGTATCTCACTACATTTCTATTGCTAGCTTTTATTTGATCCCAATTAAAAGAAGTTTTAATAGCTGGTCCATCATTAAGTTTGAAATGAAGTTGATCTATATACCAATCTACACCTAATAAACTCAAATTGATAATACGAATATCAGGACGTATATTTTCTACCTCTTGAGCATACCAAAGCGGATAAGTATCATTATCGCCTTGTGTAAATAAGATGGCATTTGGTGCGCAGGATTCTAGATAGTCTATGGCCATGTCTCTTGCTACATATCTTTTGCTTCTATCGTGGTCATCCCAACCTTGAGAACCCATCAAAAATGGAGCTACAGCACATAATGCTATTGCTATGTATGCTGGCACTGTACTTCCTTTCATTCTTTTGCTGATTTCTTCAGCTATAAAAATAACTGCAAAGCCAATCCATATACTAAATGCTAATACTGAACCAGCAAATATATAATCTCTCTCACGAGGCTCACGTGGTGGTTGGTTGAGTCCTATGATTTGTACTACACCTGTCAATAGCCAGAATAAAAGAACAAATGTAAACACAGTAGGATTTTTTCTAAATAAATAAAATGCGCCAATAAGACCTAAAATAAATGGAATACCATAAAATACATTACGAGCCCAATTACCTTTTTTATCTGGTAAAATTTGACTTTGATCAGATTGTGGTGTTCCCAATGGTTTAAGTAAATTATCTAATGCATTGATACCTGTAATCCATCTACCATCATCATTGTAGTATAGACCTTGCTCATCACTCTGACGACCACTGAAATTCCACATCAGATATCTAAAATACATATAACCTATTTGGTATTTAACAAAGAATGCAATATTGTCACCTGCACCTATATTATCCTTTACAGCAAATCTTGGTTGACCACCTTTATTCTGTGCATCGGCTGCTTGTTGAGCTTCTTCGAT
This sequence comes from Chitinophaga pinensis, assembly GCA_945860705.1. Classification (GTDB taxonomy): domain Bacteria; phylum Bacteroidota; class Bacteroidia; order Chitinophagales; family CAMDFR01; genus CAMDFR01. The sequence goes on from CAMART010000008.1 coordinate 38,404, forward strand.
ACTTGAATAAGTTTCTATTATTTCATTGTTTTGAGCTCTATCTACTACATTGTATGTAGCTCCTCCCCACTTATCAAACCAACCTCTATATGCTTGAGTTTTCTCATTGTCCATAAGTACTCCCATTCTTGGGAAAAGTACTTCTACCCCGTCTTTCCATACATATTTGAATTTCTTATCTACTTCTTCGTACTTGCCTGTAGTTTTGTTTTTGTAAATAACCGCTCCATCATCGTCTACTCTTTCTATATCATAATTATCAGCAGAATACTGAGGACCAAATACAAGAGGTCTATCACCATATTGTTCACGATTTAGATAGGATAATAATCTGTATGGATCTTGAGGTTTGTTCATATTGATAGGGGTATTAGCAATAGAACGAATAGGCACCATGATATATGAAGAATATCCAATAAAACAAAATGCAATAGCTAAAATCAATGTATTAGTTCTAGCGTGATTGTTATTTTTTGTATAAATAAATAAAGCTACAAATGTTGCAATAGTCAAAGCAAAAAAGAAGTAGACTCCTGTGTAAAAAGGAGCTGATAGGGTATTGACAAACAATTTATCAAAAAATGCTGCTGCTGTAGGTATACCAGATATAACAAATTTCATCACTAATGGAACCGATGCAAATGATATAACAAATGCAATAGCAAAATGCATCCAATTAAATTTGTATTTTTTGAAATAATAAGCAATACCCAAAATAGGTAAAGCTAATAAAGATAGTAAGTGAACGCCTAATGATAAACCTACTGCATAACCAACAAATATCATCCATCTATCTGCATATTTTTCATCAGAAGCATCCCATTTGAAAATAGCCCAGATAACGAGCATCAAAAAGAAACTAGATAAAGCATACACTTCGCCTTCTACAGCCGAAAACCAAAACGAATCTGTGAAAGTACCACATGTAGCTGCAATAATACCTGCACCAAATATGGCTACCATATTGAACATAGAATAATCTTCTTCAGACTTTATCAATACTTTTTTTGCAAGCATCGTAGTGGTCCAGAATAAAAATAAAATCGCAAATGCACTTGATAGACCACTCATAAAATTAATCATGACTGGCACTTTAGTCATATCACCGCCTGCAAATAAAGTAAATACTCTACCTATCATGATGAACATTGGTGCTCCTGGAGGGTGTGCGACTTGAAGTTTCAATGCGGCAGGAACAAACTCGCCACAATCCCAAAAACTTGCACTACTTTCTATGGTACTACCATACACAAACAATGCAAAAGCAAATACTACCCAGCCAACTACATTGTTTAATAATTTGTATTGTTTCATAAATTGATCTAAAATTTTGAATTTTGAGGTACGAATGTAGGAAAAATTGAATAAAAACTCTTTAATAATTGTTAATCACGAGGTAAATTATTATCAAAATTCTCAAATAAGCATTATTCTTAAAAAAACGTATTTGATATAAATAAAAAATCCTTCTTAAAAATTTTAAGAAGGATTATAAAAGTGTAACTTAAAAAATTAATTTTCTATTTTGATACAACCATTTTTGATTGAAATTTTCATATTGTCTTTTAAAGTTATTTCTCCACAGCTAGTAGTCAATACAGCTTCACTACATCCTGTTTGGATAGTAACTGTAGAGGTAGTACCATGGTCAAATTTTACTTCTGATGTACTTCCACAAGATTTTACTTTGCATACTAAGTCATTAGAATCTCCATTATAAAATTTGATAAAAATACCTGCATTAGCAGAACTAAAAGCAAATAATAATGTAAATACAAAAAGGATAGATAAATTTTTCATTGTTTTTTAATTTTACGATGTATAATGTTGTAAATATAAGTTTTATTATAGAATTTATGTTAAATTATATATTAGATTTAATATGATTAAACTAAATGCAGAAAATACTAGTAAGCAACAATTTATATAGAAATATTTTTACTATCTTTATTTCCTTTTTTTATGATAAAATAAATTTAGATGATAAGAATTATATCTATTATACTAACTACTCTTCTACTAAACGAAAGTATTGCTCAAAATAATATTTACTTTATTGAGGAAAGGACCAACTTAGTTGAGAATATTTTATCAAGTTCAGCAATAGACAAAAGCAAACTAAATAGTTTTTTGTATCAAGATAAATATATCATTATAGCAAGACTAAATAATATTCCTACTAGTACTCCTAAAAACATAGAATTATTAAGTTATTTAGGAAATAATTATTATTGGGTAGCCGTAGACAAAAACATCAATAGTACTCAGCTTATAGAAGATAATGTTACATCTATCTATACTCCAAAACTAGAATTAAAAACTACTGCAAATATTTTATTTAAGAATTATCCAATACATGCAGTAAACGAAGCTGACTATATAGATGTATCCATTTTATTATATAAACCTGAAAAAAAAGAAATAATTGATCAAGAATTAAAAAAAATAGGTGCATATATATTGCCTACCATTTCGGAAAACACCGTATTTTATCCATGTAGAGTACCAATCGACAGTATTGATAAATTAATTATGCTTCCAATTATCCATTTTGTAGAACCTATATTAGAAGAAGCAAAAGTGGTGAATTATGATAACAATGCAACACATGGAAATTTTTACTTAAAGTCTAAGGAATTAAGTGAAAGAGGTTTGACTGGTAAAGGTGTAGTAGTGGGTGAGGGAGATGATGGAAATATTACATCACATATCGATTATTCTGATAGAGTAATTGATAGAGCAAGCTATCCATACAATAGCCACGGAACCCATGTGGGAGGAACTATAGCTGGAGCTGGCATACTTAATCCGCTACATGAAGGTATGGCACCAAAAGCAACATTGATTGGTGAATATTTCACAAATATTATAGGTGCTACTGACCAGCATGTTAGAGATTTTAATATGGTACTTACAAACAACTCCTATTATAGTGGAGCGGCGGGTTGTACTAGTAATGGCACTTATTCTAGCTCTAGCAATTTTGCTGATATACAACAAGTAAATAATGATACATTACTACATGTATTTGCAGCAGGAAATGATGGAGGTTCTACCTGTGCTCCATACCCATTAGGGTTTCATACAGTGAAAAGTAACTGGCAAATAGCTAAAAATACTTTAGTAGTAGCTAATATGCAAGAGTCATATAATATTTCAGGAAGTAGTAGTAGAGGTCCTACAGATGATGGTCGAATAAAACCTGAAATCACAGCTATAGGCACAGCTGTAAATTCTACTTATCCTAATAATACTTATGCAAGTATTTCAGGAACTAGCATGGCTTCACCAACTGTAACTGGAACTCTAGTGCTACTTTGTGAACGCTACAGACAAACTCATAGTGGCTCGAGTCCAATTGGTGGTTTATTAAAAGCTATTGCATGCAATACAGCTACTGACTGGGGAAACACAGGACCAGATTATACTTTTGGATATGGAATAATTAATTCTGTAAGAGCTGTAAGAGCTATAGAAAACAATCAATTTATAATCAATAATGTTTCACATGGTATCACAAATACCCATAATATAACTTTACCATCTGGTGCACAACAACTAAAAGTGACATTGTATTGGGTTGATGCTGCTGGCGATCCAGTACTTACTACAAATCTTGTAAACAATCTTGACTTAAGTGTAATCACTCCAAGTTCTACCACTTTTTTACCCTGGGTTCTTAACCAAACACCAGCAAGTGTAAATGCATTGGCATTGAGAGGACGTGATAGTTTGAATAATATAGAACAAGTAACCATAGATAATCCTGCTTCTGGAATATATACACTCCAAGTAAATGGATATAATGTACCAATAGGTGCTCAGAGATATATTCTTACATATGATATAGTGACGCCTAGTGTAGAGGTGTTATGGCCAAATGGTGGTGATCCGATAAGAGCAAACACAACAGTGAATATACAATGGAATGCATTTGGAGGTGATCCTAATACATTTACAGTAGAATATTCTTTAAATAATGGCTCTACATGGACCACTATTGTCAATAATGCTGCAAGTACAGTAAGAAGACAATCTTGGGTGGTTCCAAATACTTCAACTAATCAAGCATTGGTAAGAGTAATAAGAAATGTGGTTGGATATGCAGATACAAGTAATACAGCTTTTGTAATATTACCACAAACCACAATAAGTAATACTACGATGTGCGAAGGTCATATTTTACTTACATGGCTTCCTATAGTTGGTACTACAAGTTATGACTTAATGATGAAAGTAGATGATAGCATGCAAGTAATAAAAAACACCCTTGATACTTTTAATTATATAAATGGCTTATCTCCTACTACTACCTATTATTTTGGAGTAAGAGGAAGAATAGGGAGCAGTAATGGTATGCGTTCATTATCTGTTATAGTAACTCCAACATCTGGTTTATGTACATCAAACTTATTTGATAATGATATGAAATTGGTTTCTATAAATAATAATACTGGTAGAATAAATACGTCTAGTTCTTTAAGTAATAACCAAATTATTTCAATCACTATAAAAAATCTAGATAATATATCAACCACTGGATCATATAATCTCTATTATCAAATAAATGGGTCGACACCTGTTATGGAGACTATTAGTACAACTATAGCTTCATCAGCTACTTTAAATTATAACTTTTCTACTACAGCTAATCTATCTGCCATTGGAACTTATAACATAAAAACATGGGTTAGAAGAATAGGTGATATACAATTTTCAAATGATACATTAGAAAAAGTAATACGTCAACTGAGCAATCCATTAGTTGTATTGCCAGCATTAGAAAATTTTGAAACTCTATCTAATACAAGTTATTCGTCAACTACTATAGGTCTTATAGGAGATGATAGATTAGATTTTTATACTATAAGTGGCAATAGAAATAGAGCTAGGACGTATGTAAGTAATTCAATATGTAATAATGGTTCAAGAGCATTTAGTATGGATGCAAAATCATATGGCACCAATTTGAATGTAGACAATTTATATTATACACTCAATATGTCTTCATACAATACCTCACAAGAAATAAAATTGGATTTTTACTATATGCATCACGGTAATACAACACATGCCAATGATAGAGTTTGGATAAGAGGTAGCGATACTAGTGCATGGATTGAGGCCTACAATTTATTTACCAATCAAGCTGGAGCAGGTGTATACAAACTGGTAAATAATATAAATCTATCCAACTTACTAGCTGCTAATGCTCAATCGTATTCTAGTAGTTTTCAAATTAGATTTGGATGGGAAGGTGTAAATTCTATAAATAATATTATCTATACTGATGGATACTCTTTTGATGATATAAATGTATATCAAATAGTAAATGATATAAGTGTTTTATCCGTAAATAGTCCAGGTGTATTTAATTGTAGTTTGAGTGCTACTACCTCTATAAACGCGAGTGTAAGAAATAATGTAGCCAATACTATAAATAATATTCCTGTGGCATTTAGAATAAATAATACAGTATTTGTATATGATACTATTCCTACTATAACTGGAAATACCACTATCAATCATACATTTGCTATACCTGCAAATCTTTCTGCATTAGGAATACAAACAATAGATATACTTTCAAATCTAGCAGGAGACTCCTATAGACTTAATGATACATTGAAATCATATACAATAATTAATTCACCTTCAGTAAGCAACTACCCATATTTAGAAGAATTTGAAGCAAATAATGGGAATTATATAGCTTTTGGAAACTCATGGACTTGGGGTACTCCTACAAAAAGTATCATCAATAAAGCTGCCAATGGAACTAAAGCATGGGTAACAAGAATTAGTGGAAACTATGCAGATAATACAAATACAGTTTTATATTCTCCATGTTTTGATTTATCTTCATTGACAAACCCTGTCTTATCATTTAGTCATATATATCAAACAGAAAATGGGTGGGATTTTATGTGGGTAGAGTATAGCACAAATAATGGGAATACTTGGACTAAACTTGGTGCTGTAGGAAGTGGAACAAATTGGTATAATGATGTAGCTACAAATACATGGGATAATATTACGAATACAAAATGGCATGTAGCATCTTGTCCTATTCCTACTACATCTGCCAATACAAGATTTAGGTATGTATTTACTTCAGATGGCTCTGTCACTTTTGAAGGTGTAGGTATCGATGATATACATATTTTTGATAGACAACAAATATATTCTGGTGTATCCAATCCTGTAATAGCATCTCAAAATATCAATGGTTCAAATTGGGTGCATTTTACCAACGCTGGTCTGAGAGTGGCATCTGTAAACTCTAATGGACAAAATCTAGGCAATACATCATGTAATGTATATATAAATACTTCTGGCATTAGAAATAACTCAGTGCAATATTATTTAGATAGAAATATAGTGATTAATCCAGTAAATACTCCTACGTTGCCAGTTACAATTAGGATGTACTTTACCTATGCCGAAGCACAAGAATTGATACTTGCATCTGGATGTGGTGTATGTACAAGTATTGCAGATGCTTATGAAAGTGGTATTACTAAATTTCATGGAAATACACCAAGTATTGAAAATGGTACTATAGCAGATAATATTTTTGCAGGTATATATTCATATATCTTACCAAATGATGTAAAAATAATTCCATATGATAATGGATACTATGCCGAATTTAATGTAAATAGTTTTTCGGAATTTTGGATCAATGATGGTGGACTTACAAACTCTTTACCATTGCCAGTAGAATGGCTCTCATTTGATGTAGAAAAAATAAATAATGACGCGATCATCAAATGGTCTACTGCAAGTGAAATCAATTGTGATTATTTTCAAATAGAAGTAGCTAAAGATGATGCTTTAGATTTTTATACTATTGGAAAAGTAAATGGTGCAGGATTCTCAAGCAGTATCAATTCATATGAATTTATAGACCCTGAGATGAATAAAATAAATACTCGATATTATAGAATCAGACAAATAGATTTAGATAATAAAGAGGATATAACACCGATCAAGTATCTAAATTTTTCATCTAATCAAACTATACATATATCTCCAAATCCTTTTAATGATGAGCTAAATATATACTATAGCGATAGTAGAGAGACGTTATACAGATATGAATTGACAAATATTCAAGGTCAACTAGTAATGAGAAATAATTTTGATGATGTAAGTAAAACAACAAATTATAAAATAAATAATCTGCAACAAATTGGCAGAGGGAATTATATTTTAAAACTATATAATAGTGAAAACCTACTTCTAAAAACTATTCATATCTCTAAATTAGAATAATGAAAAAAGTAGTAGTGCTAACAGGTGCTGGAATAAGTGCCGAAAGTGGTATTAAAACATTTAGAGATGCTGGTGGACTTTGGGAAGGTCATGATGTGATGGAGGTTGCTTCACCTGAAGGCTGGAGAAAAAATCCACATTTAGTATTAGATTTTTATAATCAAAGAAGAAAACAACTAAAAGAAGTTTTACCTAATAAAGCACACCTAGACATACAAAAACTGGAAGAAGATCTTGAAGTAATAATTATCACTCAAAATGTTGATGATTTACATGAAAGAGCTGGCAGTAAAAATATCATACATCTTCATGGTGAATTACTGAAAGTACGAAGCATAAAAAATTCAACATTAATTTCTGTCACAACTGAAGACATCTTTTGGGGAGATACTGCAAGTGATGGAGCGCAGTTGCGACCTCACATAGTTTGGTTTGGCGAGGAAGTACCCATGATAGAAAAAGCAATAGAAAATATAATAGATGCTGATTTTGTATTGATAATAGGTACATCAATGCAAGTATATCCTGCTGCAGGACTGATTCATTATTTAAAAAATGGGTGTATTGTATATGCTATAGACCCAAATTTAGAAATACATCAAATAAACGTAAAAAATGAGTTTCATCTTATAAAAGATACTGCGGTAAATGGTGTAGCTAAAGCAATAAGGATGATAAAAAGTACTTTATAAATTTGCAATTACGTTTCCTAAACTTTCTCTCCAATGTGGAATTTGAATTCCAAAAGTTGATTTTATTTTATTTTTATCCATCACAGAGTATGCAGGTCTTTTAGCTGGAGTAGGATATTGAGCACTTAGTATCGGTAATATATCACATTCAATTTTTTGCATACTGACTAATTCTTTGGCAAAATCATACCAAGAACATACTCCTTCATTGCTATAATGATAAATTCCAAATGAATTTGATTTAGATAAAATTATATTAAAAATAGTTTCTACTAAATCCATAGTATAAGTTGGTGTTCCAACTTGGTCATATACTATATTTAATGAGACTCTATCTCTAGCATACTTAGAAATATTGGTAAAGAAATTTGCACCAATAGAAGAATATAACCATGAAGTTCTGATGATAAAATATGATTCTAAATTTTGGATGATTGCTTGTTCTCCATCAAACTTAGTTTTGCCATATGCTCCAAGAGGAATACATTTTTCATCTTCAATTAATGGAGTATTTTTAGTGCCATCAAATACAAAATCTGTAGAAATATGAATTAATGTACAACCATAAACTTTTGAAATTTGAGCTAATTTTCCTACTGCTATATTATTAATAAGATTTGCTTGTTCAAGTTCGCTTTCTGCCTTATCTACAGCAGTATAAGCAGTACAATTGATAATATAACTAGGTTGTATAGACTTGATTGTATTTTCTAATTTGGCGAAATCTGTGATATCAATTTCGGTTCTTGTTGTGAAAATAAAATCTCCATCAATTTTATGAATGGAAATATATTCTTTTATTGATTTGCCTAGTTGACCATTTGCTCCTAAAACTAGAATTTTTGTAGACATTATAGACTTATTTATGAGAAGTAAAATTCGGTTGAAGCTTCTTCAAATGTAGGTAGAATATTATCTTTTTCAGAAATAATTAATTCCTCTTTTCTAAAAGGCAATTCAATATGTATTGATTGATCAAAAAATGACAAACCTCTTTCTGCATCTTTATTATAAAAATTATCACATTTATAAAAAAACTCGGTATTGTCTTTGAGAACTAAAAAACCATGAGCAAAACCACGTGGTACGAATAACTGCTTTTTATTTTGTTCTGTCAAAAGTATTTGATATGACTTTTTATATGTAGCAGAATCTTTTCTGCAATCAACGACAAAGTCTATTACTTCGCCTTTTAATACTGTAACAAGCTTGGCTTGAGCAGATGCTCCAATTTGATAATGAAGTCCTCTAATCACACCTTTATGTGACATAGAGCGATTATCTTGTACAAATTTTGCATCTATACAACCATCGTTCAAAAAACTATTGGCATTGTAGCTTTCCATAAAGAATCCTCTAGCATCTTCGATTACTTTTGGTTCAAAAACAATTAGACCTTCAATGTCGGTTTTAATAAATGGCATGTTATTTTATTTAATGAGTTTCATACATTTTAGCAAAATATTTTACTGCTATAGGTAATCCATCTTCAAATCTAAATTTAGGATCATAGTCAAGTAATTTTTTTGCTTTAGAAATATCTGCAAGAGAATTTCTCACATCGCCTTTTCGAGCATCTCTATGTATAGGTTTATGTGTAATCCCTAGTATTTTTTCTATTTGATTATATAAATAATTTACAGAAAATTTTTCACCTACAGCTATATTATATATCTGATTTACTGCATCTATATTTTCAGTTAAAAGTGCTTTTATGTTAGCTTGTACAGCATTTTCCACAAAAGTAAAATCACGACTTTGTTCTCCGTCTCCGTCAATAAATACATCTTCTTTGGTCAATATTTTTGATACGAAAATAGGAATAACAGCAGCGTAAGGATTATTTGGATCCTGATTTGGTCCAAAGATATTGAAATACCTTAATCCTATAATTTCCATACCATATGTCAAACCGAATACTTTTCCGTATAATTCATTGGTATATTTAGTAACCGCATATGGAGAAAGAGGATTACCTACATTTTCCTCTATTTTTGGTAGAGCAGGATGGTCTCCATATACCGATGATGAAGATGCATAAACTACTCTTTTTATATTTGAATCTTTAGCAGCAATTAAAACATTCAGAAAGCCAGTTACATTTGCTTGATTACTTCTTGCTGGGTCTTTTATAGAGCGTGGAACAGAACCTAGAGCTGCTTGATGTGTAATTATATCCATACCTTTACAAGCTTGTAAGCAAGTCCCAATATTTGCAATATCTCCTTCTATAAATTCGAATCTAGGATCACCTTCATATTTAGAAATATTTTTGTAATTTCCATTACTCAAATTATCTAAGACTCTCACTTTTCCTACACCATATTTTAATAAATATTCTACAATATTAGAACCGATGAAACCAGCTCCACCAGTTACCAACACTTTTAGTTTACTAATATCTTTTTCGTGATAAGGATGATCGTACATTTTATATTAGTTATATTGTTCTTGATAATATTTTTGATAGTTTCCGCTAGTCACATTGCTCAGCCATTCATCATTTGAAAGATACCAATCTACCGTTTTCTCTAGACCTTGTTCGAATGTAACAGATGGATAAAATCCTAACTCTTTGTTGATTTTTGTAGCATCTATTGCATATCTTAGGTCATGTCCAGGTCTATCTTTCACAAAAGTAATGAGCTTTTCTGAAGTTCCTATTTCTCTTCCTAGTTTTATATCCATTAGTTTACAGAGTGTTTTTACTAAATCTATATTCTGCCATTCGTTGAATCCACCAATATTATATGTGTCACCATTTTTACCACTATGAAATACTAAATCTATAGCAATAGCATGATCTATAACGTACAACCAATCTCTTGTATATTTTCCATCTCCATAAACCGGAAGTGGCTTATTATTTTTAATATTATAAATACAAAGAGGAATTAACTTTTCTGGAAAATGATTAGGTCCATAGTTATTTGAACAGTTTGAAATTACTATTGGTAAACCATAAGTGTCATGATATGCACGTACAAAATGATCTGAACTTGCCTTAGATGCCGAGTATGGACTATGTGGATCATAGGAAGTATCTTCAGTAAATAATCCTTCAGCTCCTAGTGCACCATATACTTCATCAGTAGATACGTGATAAAATCGTTTATTTGAGAAATCATCTTTCCAAATATTTTTTGCTGCGTTAAGTAAATTTACAGTTCCAATAACATTTGTATATACAAATTCTAATGGATTGGTAATGGATCTATCTACATGACTTTCTGCGGCTAAATGTATAACCGCGTCAAATCTTTCAGTTTCAAATAAATTATTTATAAAAGAAGCATCTACGATATCTCCTTTAATAAATTGATAATTAGGAGAATTTTCAATGTCTTTTAGATTTTCTAAATTCCCAGCATAAGTTAGCTTATCTAAATTATAAATTTTATAATCTGGATATTTTATAACAAACAATCTTGCTACATGTGAACCTATAAAACCTGCTGCACCAGTTATTAATATTTTTTTACTCATTATATTATTATTATAGAGTCCAGTAAGTTATTTCTTTAATTTTATTTCTATAAATACCTTTTACATCTACTAAAACTCCTTTTTCATTCAATATAGATTTAAAATAAGCTTCATCAAGACTTAAATATGCACTATGATTTACGGCTACAACAATAGCATCATATCCAGTTCCTATTTTATCTTCTAATGTTTGGTTATATTCATGCAAAAATTCTTCTTTTTCTGCATGAGGATCTGTTATTTCTACATTTACTGAGAATGTTTGCAATTCTTTTATTACATCAATTACTTTCGAGTTTCTAATATCGCTTACATCTTCTTTAAATGTAGCTCCCATAACTAGTACTCTTGATTTATCAATTTGTTTTCCAGCTTTAATCATTTTTTGAACTAATCTTTGAGCTACGTATGCACCCATACTATCATTGATTCTTCTACCACCTAAAATAACTTCTGCCTTATACCCCATGCTTTCAGCCTTATATGTAAGATAGTAAGGATCTACACCTATACAATGTCCTCCTACAAGACCTGGTTTAAAGTTTAAGAAGTTCCACTTAGTACCTGCTGCTTCAAGTACGTCATAGGTATTGATTTTCATTTTATCAAAAATTTTAGACAACTCATTCATCAATGCAATATTGACATCTCTTTGTGTATTTTCAATAATTTTTGCAGCTTCAGCAACTTTAATTGTAGGTGCTTTGTGAACGCCCGCCATTACTACTATTTTATAAGTATCAGTTATTATTTCTAAAGATTCTTGGTCGCATCCACTTACTACTTTCAATATTTTTGTAATAGTATGTTCTTTATCACCTGGATTAATTCTTTCCGGAGAATACCCAACTTTAAAATCAGAAACAAATTTTAATCCTGATTCTTTTTCTAAAACTGGAATACAATCTTCCTCTGTACATCCTGGATATACTGTAGATTCAAATACTACATAATCACCTTTTTTCAAAACTTTACCTACAGTTTTAGATGCAGATAATACTGGTATCAAATCTGGTACATTATGTCCATCTACTGGTGTTGGAACGGCTACAATAAAGAAAGTAACATCTCTTAAGTCTTCCAATTCATGTGTGAAATGTATATCAGCACCTTTAAAATCATCACTTGTCAGTTCATTGCTAGGGTCGATATGATTTCTCATCATTTCTACTCTTTTTGCATTGATATCGAAGCCGACTACTTTTATTTTTTTTGCAAATTCTAAAGCTATAGGTAATCCTACATATCCAAGACCTATTACAGCAAGTTTTGTTTCTTTATTAATTAGTTTTTGATAAATATTACTCATTTTGTTAAGTATTTATATTATTATTTAATTCTTATTACTTTGTTATCTGCTAGTTTATATTCTTGGTTTGTTTCTGGGCATAACGCTATTCCTTCATCATTAAATTTGAGTCTATGCCCATACTCGCTTACCCATCCCAACTGACGTGCAGGGTTTCCAACAACTAATGCATAATCTGGAATATTTTTTGTAACTACAGCACCTGCACCAATAAATGCAAAAGCTCCTATATCATGACCACAAACGATAGTAGCATTAGCACCGATGGATGCCCCTTTTTTTACTGTCGTTTTTGCGTATTGTTCTTTTCTATTTACTGCACTCCTTGGATTGATTACATTTGTAAAAACCATTGATGGCCCTAAAAACACATCATCTTCGCAAATAACTCCAGTATAGATAGAAACATTATTTTGAATTTTTACATTCGAACCTAATATCACATCTGGAGATATCACTACATTTTGTCCTATATTACATCGTTCTCCTATAAAGCAGTTTGGCATTATATGACTAAAATGCCATATTTTAGTACCATCACCTATAGTACAACCTTCATCTACAATTGCAGATTCGTGTGCGTAGAAATTTCCCATATTTATTTTATAATATATTTTTCAAAATTATTGTGTTCTTTGTTAAATAGTTCATCTTTTGATAAAGATTTGAAATATTCATACGTGATTTTTAATCCTTCTTCACGACTTACTTTAGGCTTCCAACCTAAAATTTCAATAGCTTTAGTTATATCTGGTTTTCTTTGCATAGGATCATCTATTGGTAAAGGCTCATAGATAATCTTTTGATTTGTATTCGTTAGTTTTATTATTTCTTCTGCAAACTGTTTAATCGTGATTTCATCTGGATTACCAATATTGATAGGCAAATCATAAGAACTTAACAATAGTCTATAAATTCCTTCTACTAAATCATCTACATAACAAAAAGAGCGAGTTTGGCTACCATCCCCAAAAATAGTTAAATCTTCTCCTCTTAATGCTTGACCTATAAATGCAGGCAATACTCGACCATCATTCAATCTCATTCTTGGCCCATAAGTATTAAAAATACGAACTATTCTAGTTTCTAATTTATGAAAACGATTATAAGCCATGGTTAGTGCTTCTTGAAAACGTTTTGCTTCATCATAAACTCCTCTAGGACCAATAGGATTCACATTTCCCCAATAATCTTCTGTTTGAGGGTGGACTAATGGGTCTCCATATATTTCAGAAGTTGATGCTATCAAAATTCTAGCATTTTTAGCTTTTGCTAGTCCTAATACATTATGTGTGCCTAATGAACTTACTTTTAGTGTTTGAATAGGAATTTTTAAATAGTCAATAGGGCTAGCTGGAGAAGCAAAATGAAGTATATAATCTAAGTGACCAGGAATATGTATATACTTAGTGACATCATGATTATAAAAAGTAAAGTTTTCTAGTGAAAATAAGTGTTGTATATTTTCTAGTCTTCCTGTTATAAGATTATCCATGCCTAATACATCAAAGCCTTCATTGATATATCTATCACATAAATGTGAGCCTAAAAACCCTGCAGCACCTGTAATTAATATTCTTTTACTCATTGAGTGATTACTTCTCTTCCTATACTTATATATTCAAATCCTTGTTTTTTCATTTCACTAAGCGAGAAAACATTTCTTCCATCAAAAATTAAATGATCTTTCAATTCTGATTTTATTATATCAAAATTTGGATTCCTAAATTCAGACCATTCCGTAACAATCACTAAAAAATCAGCACCTTTCAACGCATCATATTCTGTATCTGCAAATTTTATTTTATCACCATATATCTTCTTAACATTATTCATAGCCTCTGGATCATATGCAGTAATATTTGCACCATGCAATAATAATTGATCAATTATATATAATGCTGGAGCTTCTCTTATATCATCTGTATTTGGTTTAAAAGCCAATCCCCATAGTGCTATATTTTTTTCTTTTAAGTTGGTTATTCTATTTTTTATTTTATTAAAAAACATTTCTCTTTGTCTATCGTTTACAGACATTACTGCTTCTAGAATTTTAAAATCGTATTCGTTTTCTTTTGATGTCCTAGCAAGCGCTTGTACATCTTTAGGAAAACATGAGCCACCATATCCTACTCCTGGAAATAAAAACCTATTACCAATTCTATTATCAGTACCAATACCTTTACGAACCATATCTGCATCTGCACCTGTGAGCTCGCAAAGATTTGCTATTTCATTCATAAAACTAATCTTAGTAGCTAAAAATGCATTGGCTGCATATTTAGTCATCTCTGCACTTTTCAAATCCATATGGATAATAGGATTGCCCTGTCTTACAAATGGCTCATATAGCTGATTCATCATTTGTTTTGCTCTATCTGATGATGAACCGATTACTACTCTATCCGGTTTTAAAAAATCTTCTACAGCTACACCTTCTCTCAAAAACTCTGGATTAGAAACTACATCAAACTCACAAGTTGAGTTTTTCAATATGGCATCTTTTACTTTATCAGCAGTTCCTACAGGCACTGTGCTCTTATCTACTATTACTTTGTAACTGGTCATTATTTTTCCAAGTTGCTCTGCTACTCCAATTATATAGGATAAATCTGCTGAACCATCTTCACCTGGTGGCGTAGGCAATGCTAAAAAAATAATATCCGATTTATCTACTGCTTCTTTTAAATTTGTTGTAAAAAGCAATCTGTTTTTTTCTATATTTCTATGAAATAAAGTTTCTAAACCTGGCTCATAAATAGGAATATTACCATTTTGCATAGATTTTACTTTCTCTTCATTTATATCTACACAGATTACATAATTTCCTGTTTCTGCAAAACATGTTCCTGATACCAATCCTACATATCCAGTTCCTATTACTGCTATTTTCATAATTTATTTAAATACTATTTAATACTGTTTTCGTGATAAATTCTAATTGTTCTTGATCCATTTCAGTATGTATAGGAAGCGAAATAACTCTCTCCGTAAGCCAATCTGTAATAGGTAAATTAGACTCCTCAAGCTTTAAAGATTCAAACATTTTTTGCTTATGTGCTGGCACAGGATAATATATCATTGAGGGTATACCTGCATCTGCAAGCTTTTGTTGAAACTCATCTCTATTAGTATTTTCTATAAGCATTGTGTACTGATGAAAAACATGATAAGAATTTTTATTTCTTGCTGGTGTAGTTATTTTTGGATGATTGGCAAATGATGCATCATAAAAGTCTGCTACTTTTCTTCTCTCTACACAATAGCTATCTAGTAATCTCAATTTTATTCTCAGTACAGCTGCTTGAACCGTATCTAATCTACTATTGCATCCTACAACATCATGATAATATTTTTTGCTTTGTCCATGATTGGCTATCATTTTTAATTTATCTGCAAGCAAATCATCATTAGTCATTATTGCTCCGCCATCACCGTAACACCCTAAATTTTTTGATGGGAAAAATGAGGTACATGCAATAGTACCCATACTACCTGTTTTCTTTACTGTACCATTGTTATATGTATAAGTACTGCCTATAGCTTGAGCATTATCTTCTATTATTGGTAAATTATGTTTTTTTGCGATTGCTTCCAATGCTTCCATATCTACACTTTGCCCATATAAATGTACTGGAACTATTGCTTTTGTTTTTGGTGTTATTGCTTCCTCTATTTTTGATACATCTATAGTGAAAGTATCTTTATTTACTTCTACAAAAACAGGTTTTAAATTTAGAAGAGCTACAACTTCCACGGTAGCTATATAAGTAAAAGATGGAGTGATCACTTCATCACCTGGCTCTAAACCTATTGCCATCAATGCTATCTGCAATGCGTCAGTACCATTAGCACAAGCGATTACATGTTTTACACCTAAATAATTTTGAAGTTCTTTTTCAAATTCCAGAACATCTGGACCTTTGATAAATTGCGCTTTGCTTATAACGCTTTGAATTGCCGAATCTACTTCTGGTTTTATTTTCTCATATTGGCTGATGAGATCTACCATTTCTATTTTTCTCAATATATATCAAATTTTAAGTTGGCAAATTTAAGGAGAAATAAGCAGAATTAATAGCTAATTATTCCAAAGATTCCAAGCATATATGGCTTGATTTTCAAGCATCTTGTATCCATTGATACAGGTAGCTCCTTTATCCATAGCTTTTTGTAGAAATAGTGTAGTTTCTGGATTATATATCAAATCTACAACTAAGTGCTGATTAGTAACTAAATCATAACGCAAAGGTAATGATTCGTCAATATTTGGATACATACCAATAGGCGTACAATTTATCCAAAGTAAAGATTCATGATATATTTTATCATCAATGTTTTCATAGTTAAATTTGCTATATCGTGATATCACTTGAAAATCAATATTTAATAGTGATAGCGAATACTGTATAGCTTTGCTAGCTCCTCCAGAACCAAAAACTAGAGCTTTTTTATGAACTGAGTTGAGCAAAGGTTTTAGCATATCTATAAAACCTAAATAATCTGTATTGTATCCAATTAATTTTTTATTTTTAAATACGACACAATTTACAGCTCCAATTTTTTGTGCATTTGTATCTAAACTATCTAAAAATGGAATTATTGATTCTTTATAAGGAATAGTTACATTCAGCCCTTGTAAATTAGGATTTTCTATTATAATATTAGGAAATTTATCAATACTTTCAATCTCGAAATTTAGATATTGAGCATCAATATTTTCATGTGAAAATTTTTGTGTGAAAAATTTCTTTGAGAAAGAATGCGTCAATGGATATCCTATAAGACCGAAGGTTTTCAATCTATTATCTACTTCTTGGGTTGCATATCTTCAGGTAAAAAATTGTAGAAAGTATCTGAGCGCAATCCTACACGAAGTGTCTCTAATGGTATAACATCTGTAGGTGCTATATTACCTAGATTTACATTGCAACCCAATTTTTTCACAAAATATTCTTGTTGAATTTTTTGAGGGGCTTCCCAAACTACTTTAGTTCCGTCTATGCCATCTAATATTTCTTCCACTAATCCATCTCTAGCTTCACCACTACCCATATAGATACCAGTATTACCACTTTCACGTGCTTCTGCTATCACTTTCCATGCTCCAGCCTCTAGTTCTGCTTTCATCATACGCACCCATTTGAATGGAGGTATGATGTGATTGTTATCCTTACTTCCTACTTCAGATATTACTGTAGCATATTTAGTAAGTTTTTGGATACATTCGCATTTCACATCGTGTGGCATAGCTATAGAGCCGTCACTTACTTCTACATATTGCATTTTATATTTTTCAACAGCACGTACATAGTCATCAAATTGACCACGTATATAAAAAGCTTCAAATAAAGTACCTCCAAAGTATACTGCTATACCATTACTTTGATAAAATTTTATCTTGTCATCTATGTTTGGAGTTACATATGCAGTACCAAAACCAAGTTTCACCATATCTATGTATGGATGACTAGTAGTGAGCATATCTTGTACTTGTGAAATACTAAGACCTTTATCCATGACCATGGTTAGTCCATTTTGTCTAGGTCTTACGGTTCTTTCGGGTATGTGAGATAGTGTTATTGACATATTTATATTTTATATTGCTCTATCAAATTTAGTACTTCATTATCAGATTTCATTTGATTTGAGATTGCAAATATAATATAATGATGCTTAAATTTTAAACTAAGTCCTTGTTCGAGATTTTCTATACTTTCTTTTCTTTTTCCAAGATTATATAAAATAGCTGATTTTGCATAAAACAATTCTGCTTTTTTCTTAAATCTACTTATAGCTTCATCCAATATTTCTATAGATTCATCCTTTTCATCGTTTTGATATAGTGTAGTAGCTAAATCTATCCATTGCCATTTTTTAGAACCATCAGATTCTATAAGTTCTTTGTATATTTTTACAGCTTCATTATACTCTTCTAAAATGATATAAATCTCTGCTAATGCCTTTTGATAGTATACATTATCTGGATAAATCTTTGATGCACGCTCAATTGAAGAAATAGCTTCTCTGTATCTTTTTTCTGATTTATACGTCTCTCCTATTCTAAAAAATGCTTCATCATATTCTGCATCTACAGTCAATGCTTTTCGATAGTAAGTTCTTGCTTTATTAGGCAATTTTAGTTTTTCATGACAAAGACCTACTTGAAAATAAACCTCTTTAGATACTCGTGCAAGCGTATTTGCAGATAAGTAGAGTTCTATTGCTTTATTATAATTTTTTAGATTGAAATAAATATCAGCACAATCTACATAGGCATCTTCAAATTTTTCATCTATAGCTATCACATATTCAAAAGCCTCTATACCTTTTTCCCATAAATCTAATCCCACATAACAATGTGCCAAATTGAACCAAGCTAATACAATATATGGATTTTTATCAATCAATTCTTTATAGAAATCTACCATGAGCTCATAGTTTTCTAATAGCTCCGTACAAAACCATAATCTATTCAATGCCTCATCAGAGTCTTCATTGAACATCACTGCTTTTTTTAGGCAATAAACTACTTTATCATATCTTTCACAGTCTTCATATATATCTGCAAGCTCTAAGTATAGGTCTTCTTTATCCTCATCATCTGCTTTTTCGAGAAAATCTTTTACTATTTTTATAGCTTCATGATGCTTTCCCTGCCATACATATAGGTCTGCTCGAGTAAGACAAATACTCATGTCTTCTCCATCAAGCAATGAAGCTTTGTTTATCCATTCTTCTGCCTCATCATATGCTCCTTTTTCTATGAGCAATTGGGCTTTTCTTATCATAAAAGTTGATGAATAAGGGTATTGAATCAAAGCTAATTCTACAGTATCTAAAGCAGATTCTTTTTTATGATTATCTTCATAAAAATCGATTATTTGCTCATACTTATCGTGATCAAAAAATACAGCTTGTTGATTTTTTATTGCTTTTTCAAAATCTGATACCATCTGAATAATCTCAAATTCATCCTTTCCCCATTCATTTTCGCTATTTTCATCTTCGTACATAGAATATAAATTTAGTTATACATAATACCTCAATCAAAGTTCAATCCATAATGTAAAATACAAAACATTAAAGAATTATTGTCATGTTTTTGTAATAATATACTAGTATTGTCATATGATTATAAAAACGAAATCTACTATCAATATATTTTACTTGTGTATAATTTTATTCACAAGTGTGCAAACATTTGCTCAAACAAGCTGGCAACAACGTGTAGACTATGACATATCAGTGAAATTAGATGATATAAATCATACTCTGAGTGGAAAAGAAAAAATGATTTATACAAATAATTCTACTCAAACATTAAGTTTTATTTACATACATCTTTATGCAAACGCATATAAAGATAGAACTACTGCTTTAGCAAAAGAGTTGATAGCGGATAGAAGAACTGGTTTGTATTTTGCAGACGAAAAAGATAGAGGATTTATAGACTCATTAGCATTTACAGTAGATGGTATAACTGCAAAATATGAGTTAGTAGATAAAAATATAGATATAGCAAAACTTTATCTCAATACTCCTCTTCTACCAAATAATAGAATAAAAATAGAAACTCCTTTTTTTGTAAAAATACCTGGGAATTTTTCCAGACTTAGTCATGTAGGACAGAGCTACCAGATATGTCAGTGGTATCCAAAGCCAGCAGTATTTGACAAAAATGGTTGGCATCAAATGCCATATCACGATCAGGGTGAATTTTTCAGTGAATTTGGTTCATATAAAGTAAGTATTTCTTTGCCAGAAAACTATATTGTAGGTGCTACTGGTATACTTCAAGAAAAAAGTGAACAAGATTTTATAAATAATCTAGCCAATGATTCTATCGAAAATATAGATGACTATATTTATTTTCCAAAGTCAAGCAAAAACTATAAAACCATTACATATATACAAGATAGTATTCATGATTTTGCTTGGTTTGCTGATAAACGTTTTATTGTAAGGAAAAGCGAAGTACAACTTCCAGTATCAAAAAGAAAAGTAACTACCTATGCATTTTTTACAGGTCAAGGCTATGACTTATGGCTTCATGCTACAGATTTTGTCAATCGTTCTATAGCCTTTTATAGCAAAAATATAGGCGAATATCCATATGACGTGTACACAGCCATAGACGGAACTTTGAGTGCAGGTGGTGGTATGGAGTATCCAATGATTACAAACATTAATACTCCTGGAGATTTGCATGAATTAGATATTGTAATCACACATGAAGTAGGTCACTCTTGGTTTTATGGAATACTGGCATCCAATGAGCGAGATGAGCCATGGCTAGATGAAGGAGTGAATTCTTTTTATGAAAACATGTATAATAACACTTATTATCCTGATGAAAAACTATACAAAACTCTTATCAATAGTAAAAAGATAGCTAAAATATTAGGAATTTATGAGCTAGACGAAAGCTATAAAAATAAATTATTCTATCAATATCAAGCCGCTACACATCGAGATCAGGCTATCAATCTAAAATCTAGAGAATATACCAATGAAAATTATGGAGCAGTAGTATATAGCAAAACGCCGCTTGCACTTGAATATATAAGACAATATATGGGTAAGTCTGCATTTGAAAATGCCATGAAATCATACTTTATAAATTATCAATTTAAACATCCATCGAGCATAGATTTTCAGAATGAACTTCAAAAGTTTTGTAAAATGGATTTGAGTAATTTATTCAATGAATTGATTTATTCAAAAAGTTATCAAAATACTTCAATTAAAAATATAAAAAACTCAAAGTCAAATACAATAAATATTAACTTAAAAAACAAAAACTCAAAAATTCCATTCCCAATCAGTTTTGGTAATGTAGGAGAAAACAATACTATTTGGTATGATACGAATAAGATATCTATCAAAAATAATACGATACAATCTGTAAGCTTATTTAATAAAACAGATAATATCAATAGTCCATTTAATAACGAAAAATACATATGGAAAAACAATAAATTCATAAGAGAACAAAATCCTGTAGTGGTAAAAATGATTGGTATAGTCCGAGCTCCTAACCAACGACAACTAAATATTCTTCCAGCTATTGGTTGGAATCAAGCAGATAAATTTATGATTGGTTTGTTATTTTATAATTGTCCTATTCCATCTCCAAAATTTGAATATCAGCTTGCACCAATGTTTGCTACAGGTAGTCTAAAACCAGTGGGAATGGGTCGTATTAGCTATCATATTTATCCAAACAAAATTTATAGAATCACCTTATCACTCAAAGCACAAAGTTTTGCATATAAAGACTATTATATTTCTAGTATTGATAAAACAAAATGGCTTTATTTTTATAATGCACAACCATCAATAAAGTTTGTTTTTAAAAACAAATCTATCCATAGTCCAATAACGAAATATCTGCAGTTGATGAGTTCTATTGTGTATCAAGAATTTGAAAGTGATTTCACTGCATCCAAAAAAGTAGGACACTTATATCAAACAGCAGAAGTGAAATTTAATTTATTAAATACTAAAAAAATAAATCCATATGAATTCAATTTTTCGCTTCAAGGTAGTAGTGATTTTGCTTCTATAAATACTACAGCTAAATACAATATCTCCTACAACAAATCAAGAAATGCAATTGAATTTAGATTATTTACAGGAGTATTCTTATTCAAAAAAAGTATTGCAATCGATTTGAACAAAGGATTTTTACCACCCAATAGAAGCTTGACATTAAGTAGTAATCCATTAGTAGGGAATTATGTAGGCAAGATGAATGAAGATTTTACTTATGAATCTATATATTTAGACCGCTCAGGAAGTACTAATGTACTTTCGCATCAAGTATTTACTAATAAAGAAGGTGGATTTAGAAGTATGATAGGAACTGGACTAGGCAATAGTGATAAATGGATACTAAGTTTAAATGTATCTGCTTCTCTACCAAAAAGAATCCCAATAAAACCATTTGTTAGTGTAGGAACAGGATATTTATTTAGCTATAAAGAAAACACCTATATACACGGCGTATTTATTGCAGAAGCAGGATTTTCTATAGTGGGTATTAAAGATGTATTTGAAATTCATTTTCCACTTTTGGTAACAAATAATATAAAAGAAAACCAAAAATTTAATTTTGGAATTGATAAGTTTTACGAAAGAATTACCTTTACACTAGATTTAAATTTATTAAATCCATTTGAAAAAATTAGAAATTTAAAATTTTAACATATATGAAAATCGAAAAAGTATTAAAAGAACTTGGTATTGAAAAAATAAACTCTGGTGTAAGTACTGGAACAAAATGGCAGAAAGCCAATGGTGCAATCATCTCATCTTACAGTCCTGTAGATGGAAAATTGATAGCAAAAGTAACTTGTGCAAGTCCTTTAGACTACAAAAAAACTGTAGAAAAATCTAATGAAGCATTCAAAACCTGGAGACAAATGCCTGCACCTAAAAGAGGTGAGATAGTTCGTCAGATGGGTAAAGCATTTAGAAAATATAAAGAAGAGCTAGGTATGCTCGTTTCATATGAAATGGGTAAATCTTTGCAAGAAGGACTTGGCGAAGTACAAGAGATAATAGATATCTGTGACTTTGCAGTTGGACTTTCTCGTCAACTATATGGTCTTACTATGCATAGCGAAAGACCCAACCATAGAATGTACGAACAATATCACCCATTGGGAATAGTAGGTGTAATCAGTGCATTCAACTTCCCTGTAGCAGTATGGAGCTGGAATAGTATGCTTGCTTGGATATGTGGCAATACCTGTGTATGGAAACCTAGTGAAAAAACTCCTTTATGTGCTATAGCTTGTCAAAATATTATTAAAGAAGTACTAAAGAAAAATGAATTGCCAGAAGGACTTTCTTGCATAGTAATTGGCGATGCAAAAATAGGAGAAGCTATGAGTACAGATACAAAAGTGCCTTTAGTTTCTGCAACAGGTAGTACACGTATGGGTAAAGCTGTGGCAATGAAAGTAGCAGAAAGATTGGGAAGAAGCTTATTGGAATTAGGTGGAAACAATGCCATTATTGTTACAGAAAATGCAAATCTTGATATGGTAATAAGAGGAACTGTATTTGGAGCAGTAGGTACAGCAGGTCAAAGATGCACCACAACAAGAAGACTAATCATACATGAAAGTAAATATACTGAAATCAAAAAAAGATTAGTAGCAGCTTATAAGCAAGTGAAAATAGGTGATCCTTTAGATGAAAAAAATCACGTAGGTCCATTGATAGATAAGGATGCGGTTGCATTGTATTCTAAAGCATTGTTAGCTATAAAAAAACAAGGTGGTAAAATGCTCATAGAAGGTGGAGTATTGAAAGGCAAAGGATATGAAAGTGGATGCTATGTTCAACCTGCTATTGCAGAAGTACAAAATCATTTTGAAATTGTACAACACGAAACATTTGCTCCAATATTATATATAATGAAATACAAAACATTAGATGAGGCAATAGATATGCAAAATGGAGTAGTACAGGGATTATCATCATCTATAATGACAAGCAATATGCATGAGGCAGAACAATTCTTATCATATGCTGGAAGTGATTGTGGTATTGCCAATGTAAATATAGGTACAAGTGGTGCAGAAATAGGTGGAGCATTTGGTGGTGAAAAAGAAACTGGTGGTGGTCGTGAAAGTGGCTCTGACTCATGGAAAGCATATATGCGCAGACAAACAAACACGATTAATTTTGGTAATTCTTTACCACTTGCACAAGGTATTAAATTTGATGTATAAAACATCAATTTCACTAAATTAAATAATATAAAACAACGATAATATTAAACATATGAATCATCCATTATTTCAAAAAATAAAATTTCATTTAATTGCATTTGCAATATTTATAGCAGTAGCTGTCATCTATTGTTCTCCAGCATTATCAGGTAAAATCATCGGAGCTAATGACGTGCTGATGGGTGAAGTGATGTCTAAAGATGCAAAAGTGTATTATGAAAAAACAGGAGAAATAGTTCACTGGAACAATAATGTGTTTTCTGGTATGCCCAATACATATGGTACAGGATTATCTAATTATTTTTATAATATACCTTATTATTTTGGAAACAATATTCTTCATGGACATTTTTCATTTGATACATTAATTTGGATTATGCTTGGAGCTTATCTCCTATTACTTTCTATAGGTATCAAAAATAATTGGTTGGCAATATTTGGTGCCATAGCTATGTGTCTTTCTTCATTCAATATTATGAGTTTAGAAGGCGGTCATATACTTAAAGTTTTAGCTATTGGATGTTTGCCAGGAATGTTAGCTGGTTTGATTTTTTTGGCTAGAAAAGAATACTATAAAGGTATTATCATTTCACTTATCTATATGAATGTTACCCTTTCATTGAATCATACACAGATAAGCTATTACATGATCATGATGACTATATTGTTCTGTGTGAGTATGGGTATTTTATTACTGATAGATGGCGAAACAAAACATGTATTGAGAATGGCTGTGATTGTAGCTGTCATTACTGCTTTAAGTGGAGCAAGTAATTATCAATTATTCAATGTTATCACATCTGCTAAAGAAACTATACGAAGCGGAACGAGTGAACTAACAGATGGTAAAACAAAACCAAAAGAAGGAGTAGATAAAGATTATGCTACAGCTTGGAGCAATGGTAAACTAGAAACTTTTTGTGCTATCATTCCAAACTTAATGGGTGGTGAAGGTTTCCCATTGATTTATAAAAAAGATGAAAATGGTGAAACACAACTCAATGAAGAAAGTGAAACTTTAAAAGCACTTCAAGCACATCAAAATGAATCACAAGCATACCAAGGAAAAACCACATCTTATTGGGGAGAACAATCGTTTGTAAGTGGTGGTAATTATTTTGGAGTGATAGTAGTTTTTCTATTTGTATTGGGTCTTATAGTGATACAAAACAAAATGAAATATGCACTGCTTATTATTGGTATATTTTTCTTACTCTTATCATTTGGTAAAAACTTACCTGCATTTACAGATATAGCCTTCAACTATTTCCCTAGTTATAATAAATTTAGAGTACCAAGCATGTGTTTAAGTGTGGTACAATTTATAGTTGGGATTATAGCTATGTGGGGTGTCTATGAATTTTTAGAATCTAAAAAAGAACAAAAAGAAAAACTCAAACAAGTATATATTGCAGGCGGTATTGTGATTGGAATCCTAGCATTTTTCTATTTATTAGGACCATCTATGCTACCTTTTGCTAGCGACATGGAATTATTGGGTAATAAAGCAAGGGGTATAGATCCTTTGCCAAAATGGTTGCTAGAAGCTATGAAAGCAGATAGAGTAGCGATGATGAGACCTGATGTGTTAAGAGGAATATTATTTTGTGCAGTAGCTACTGGAGTACTTTATGCTTTTGTAAAAGATATGATTAATCTAAAAGTAGTAGTGCCAGTATTAGGATTTTTAATGATTGTAGACTTATGGATGGTAGATTTACGTTTTCTGAATAGCTCAAGTTTTGAAGAGAAAAAAGAAATAACGATGAGTAATGCAGACAACCAAATACTACAAGACAAATCAGATTTTAGAGTATTCAATCTATACAGAGACCCTCAGATGGGAGGACAGCCAAATCCATTCAATGATGCACCTACCTCATACTATCATCAAAGTATAGGCGGATATCATCCAGCTAAACTAAGAAGATATCAAGAATTGATAGAAAACCAAATAGGTAATAATAATGTAGCTGTATGGCAAATGCTCAATACAAAATATATAATAGCTGGTGATGAGAAATCTGGACCAGTTGCACAGCCACTTGGTGGAGAATGCGGTAGTGCATGGTTTGTACCAGAATACAAAATGGTAACAAATGGATTTGAAGAAATGCATAGTATGGATGTGAATGAAAAAGATAGCATCAAATGGAGTCCTAAAAAAACAGCTATACTTTGGGATAAATATGCTCAACCTATTGTGAAAAATCCTAACATTGCTTTTGATAGCAGTGCATCTATAAAATTAGTCTCTAAAGATTTACATCAAGTAAAATACGAAGTAAATAATGTGAAAAATAATCAATTGGCTATATTCTCTGAAATATACTACAGACAGCAGGATGGCGATGGATTCAAAGCTTACATAGATGGTAAAGAAGTAGAAATGATGAAAGCAAACTATGTATTGAGAGCATTATTGATTCCAGCAGGTGCTAAATTAGTAGAATTCAAATATGATAGTACACAATTTGATACGAGAGGTAAAATTGCATTCT
Organism: Chitinophaga pinensis; assembly: GCA_945860705.1. Taxonomy (GTDB): domain Bacteria; phylum Bacteroidota; class Bacteroidia; order Chitinophagales; family CAMDFR01; genus CAMDFR01. Next base: position 65,417 of record CAMART010000008.1, read on the forward strand.
TTTTAAGTTTAATTCCATTAGCTATTATTTGTTTTATTTTCTTTATTTGGTATAAAGATTTTGCAAAAAATAATATAGCTGTAGCAACATCAACAAATAATAATTCAAATAAAGAAGATAAGAAAAAGTAATATTATTCAATATCTACAATATTTCAAGGCATTATGTATGTAAAAAATACATAATGCTTTTTTATTGATGTAATATCATGAAATGTTAAAATTCTCATAACAATTCATCCAAAAATTGGTTATATTTTTGTAGTGTAAAATCTTACAATTTCAAATCTATATATCATGAGAAAAATTTTATTTTTAATAATTTGTGGATTATTAATAAATCAATGCGTAAATGGGCAGGTAAGTATTACCACATTAGGCGTGGCTAATACACAAAACTATAATGGTATTGGAAGTTCAGGTACAGCAACATTACCAAGTGGTTTTAAGTATGGTAATCTAGCTGGTGGTACTGATTGGAGCGTAGGTTTAACTCAAACTCAACTTGCAGCTGGAACTACTGGTACAGGTGTAATAACTGGTTCTAGTGGAGGAGGTAGTTATAATTTTGCTAATGGTATAACTGCATCATCAACGGAAAGAGCTATAGGATTTTTAACCTCAGGATCTTATACTTCACCTAGAAGTATTCTTTTTGCTTTCACTAATAACACAGGATCTACAGTAACTTCAATTGATGTATCCTGGAATTATGAAAAATATAGATCTGGTACAAGACAAATCGATTGGACATTTTTTCATGGTAGTAACGCAGCAAATCCAAATACATCAGTAACAACAGGGGATCAATCATATACCGCTGATGCTAATAATACTACAGTCAGTAATCCTCCTTTACAAGTTTCAAAATCATTTACAATTTCTGGATTAAGTATTACAAATGGTAGTACCTATTATTTACGTTGGACTTATACTGGATTAGCAGGAAGTACGAATGCTCAAGGACTAGGATTCGATGATTTCTCAATCACTTGCAATGGTACGCCTGCGTGCACCGCTCCTTCTCAAGCTACATCTTTATCTACTAGCTCTCCAACTGTAGATGGTTTTAGTGCTTCATGGACAGCAGGTTCAGGAAATGGAACCATGATTGTAGTAAGACCAACGGCTCAAGTTATTGCAGCTCCAGTAAGCGGGTCAACTTATACACCAAATCTAGCTTGGGGTAGCGCTACTCAAATCAATACTAATAATCGAGTAATTTTTAGAGCTACTGGTACTAGTGCTGGACCTATTACAGGCTTAACAGCTGAAACACAATATACTGCAACAGCCTATGAATATAATACAACGGGCGATTGTTATAATACTACCTCTCCTCCATCTGCTTCAATATGGACATATAGTACTGAACCAACTACACATGCTGCTAGCTTTACAAATACAGTTGTAGCATACAATCAAATAGATTTAACATATAGTGCTGTATCTGGTGGAGCAGACGGCTATGTGATATTAAGAAGAGCGGATGGAACTGCACCAACCACTTCTGGTATTGTAAATGGTGTAGCGCCAGCATCTTGGACTTTACCAAGTGGAACTACTCTCGTAACTGCAAATGCAACAGGTACCAGTTTTAGTAATACAGGTTTAACTGGCTCTACTAACTATTGTTATTTATTAGTTCCATTTAACTGGAATGCTGTAAATACTCAAACTTACAATTACAGAACTACTGCAACTGTTCCAAGCACTTGTGGTACAACTCTTGTTACTCCATCATTACTATCAGATATCATAGGTGACGCTACATTTACCTATACATCAAACATTGATTATAAATTATATCAAGCTACAGGTCCACTTACTAATACAAGTAATAATTTAGGTGTTTATAGATTTACAATTAGAGATGGAGGTTCTAGTAGTCCTGATGCAGATGCTTTCCCTACCATTCTTACAGGTATCACTTTTAGTAGTATCACTGGAACTAGTATGATAAGAGCCACAGCATTATTTGATGGTAACACAATGGTATCCAATACACCTACCATAAATACTGGAACGAATACTATTTCTTTTTCTGGATTTAGTTACTCGACCACAGATGATAATACTAGAAATTTAACACTAAGAGTTTCTTTTTTAACAACAGTAACTGATAGTTTACAAATGCTATTTAGTATAGCTAGTGCAGATGTAAGTAGTGCTAGTGGTGCTACTTCATCACAATTTACTACTTTTAGTACAGCTACATCAAGCAATACTCTAAACAGAAATAGAATATCTGTATCAGCAGATAGAATCGTATTTCTTCAAGGTGCAAGCAATGCAACAGTAAGTAGCTCTATGACACCATCAGTGACAGTAAGAGCTGTAGACAATAACTTAAATACAGATGTTAATTTTTCTGGTAATATAGATATTACATCTAGTGGAAGTTTGACGGGTAGTCCAGTAAGTGCAAGTGCTTCAAACGGTATAGCATCATATGCTACTTTATCACATAGTGCAGCAGGCACTGGATTAACATTAACTGCTACATCAAGCGGATTAAGTTTTTCAAATACTGCTAACAGTGGACCCTTTGATATTATTAATGTTCCAGCAAATAGCTTCAGAAGCATAACTGGCGGTACATGGGGTTTAAGTGGAGCAGGTACTTCTACTTGGGAACAACTAGTAAGTGGAGTATGGACAAGCTATAGCGGTACACCTCCAAGTGCTACAGCCAATAATGTGTACATTAGACATCTTATTACTACATCTGCTTCAATTTCACCACAAAAAATATATATAGAATCAGGAGGTAATTTCACTATCAATCATCCATTTACTATTAGTAATACTCTTCTAGTTGAAAAAAATGCAACTTTACAAATAAATGCTTCATTAACTGTTTCTGGTACTTTTGATGTACAAGACACTGCTGATGTAGTATTAAATTTTGCTTATGGTACACCATCATCATCACTATGGGCAGGAACAGAAAATTTCGCACCTTATTCTAACTTACGCATAACAAATTGGGATTTTGCAGGTGATTTCTTAATTCCAGACAATACTTCTATTTCTACGAATACTTATAATGGCTATACTGCTTGTTTTGGAAATGTAACGATAGATGCAGGAGCAAACGCAACTACTTGGATCATGTTAGCAAGCGGTAATACTTTAAATATTGCACATAATAATTTAGAATTTTTATCAAATTCAGGTAATATAAACGTAGCAACTACAGGTACTGTTACAACAGGTATTGGAGGTGATTTTATTATTAATGATGCTTATACTTCAACAAATATAGTTCAGTTAAAAACAAGTGGAACAATGACATTCAACTTGAAGGGAGATTTAATAATTGATGCAGCTACATTAAGAGTGCATTCTGGTTCGGCAGCTGGAGCATCTACCATATTCAATATTGATGGAAATCTCAACGTTACTCCAAGTGGAGTATTAGAATTTAATCCATCAGTATCTGCTAATGCAAGTTCAACTATAAACCTAAAAGGAGATTTATTTGTTGCTGTATCTGGATTAATGCAAAATACAAATAGTTCAAACCTTGGTATTTTAAATTTCAATGGAAATGGAAATGGTTTGTATGATTCTACCACACAAACAATAGACATAGCCTCAACTAGTGCAAACGAAAATAGATACATTAATTTTAATGTATTGTCTGGAGCATATATAAAATTAATCAATAGAGATTTTGAACTAGGTACTAATAGCGGAGTATATGTACAAACTGGAGGAGTATTAGATTTTGGTTTTAATGGTACAACCGCATTAAATGTTACTATTTCTAGTTCACAAACTGGAACAGTATTTCAATCTTTAACTGGGAGCACTTTAAAAATAACTTCACCAGATGGAATTTCTACAACTGGTTCAATCGGAAACGTAAGAACTGTTGCTTCAAGTAGATCATACAATCAAACTGCCACATTCTGGTATATTGGTAAAGCGAATCAAGTTACTGGAAATGGTATTACAGTTGGTTCGACACCAAAAGTAATTATCTGTGAATTGATTGATAATAGCACTGAATTATCATTTACAAATTCAACTTCTATTTCGAGTACTACAACTGTAGATGCAACTTATGGTGGACATTTATATATTAAAAAAGGAAAAGTAATGGAAACTACTACTGCATATATAACTGGTGCAGGTGGTACTTTAAGAATGGAATCAGGTACTTATTATTATATTCCTAAAGGAAATGTAGATTTAGCATCAGCCGATGCTGATCCTATACCTAGATTATCAAGTTTGATTCATCCATCAGATCAATATTATTTAAATGGTGGTACAATTGAACTTGCCGGAAGTGGTGCAGCGAATGCTTATCAATCATTAAGAGGAAATACTATTGATCCTAAAGTATATAAAAATGTAGTATTTAGTGGTGCTAATACTTATTTAACTGATTACAAAAATTTAACAAGCACAGTGGTAATTGACTCTACATTATATATTACTGGAAATGCTGTAGTTGAATGTATAGGTGGAGGATTAACTTCTCAATCATTTACAGGTACAGGAGCATTAATTATGGACGCTAATGCAAGAATACGTTTTGCAAAATTATCAACCCCACAGCCTGAGTTACTTGCTACTTCTACATCACCTGCTAGAAATTACAGCTTAACTGGAAATAGTACAGTTGAGTTTTATGGTACAAGTGCTACTCAAAATCAAATTCTTAGAGCAACTGCAAACGGGAATAATATTTCTTATAATCATATTGATATCAATGCAGATAATGCAAATAGTAATTCTGGTTCTTCGTTTTTCAACGTGAGTGCATCTGCAAGTTTTGTATTGACAGGCAATTTCAATATCAATTCACCTGCTGTATTTAGATTTGATGAATCTGAAAATGTATCAGGAACTGGAAATATTATTGTAAACTCGGGTGCTACTCTTTTGTATGGCTCACCTAATGGAATCAAGTCATCTGGTACAGGAACAAGTGATGGGAATATACGTATAAGCGGTACTCGTTCATTTTCTACCGGTGCTAGTTATGGATTTATTGGAAATGGTGCCATGGTATCTGGCAATGGACTTCCAACTCAAATGGTAAATATGTATATAGATAAACAAACTGCTGGAGACCTAATAACTATGACAAATGATGCCACAGTAACTGGAAATATTCAGTTTAAAACTGCAGGTATTATAAGAACAAATTCTAATACTATATATGATAATAATATTTCTACTTCATCTATAATAGGTGCGGTGACGATTGGCACAGATAAATATATTCAAGGAAGACTACAAAGAAAAGTAGATGGAGTTTCTGCATATACTTTCCCTATTGGTCATAGTGCTCAAAATGCACAAGGCTTTACCATCAATCCTACTGGTACATCAGGTTCAAACATTTTAGGTTATCTAGAAACAAATACAACATCGCCTGTTCAACCAGTAGCTTATTGTGATGTAGAAACACATCCTATAGCTTCTGGAGTAGTGAATATTGGAAGTGGATTGACTGGTACTGATGGAATATTAGATCAAATTGCATTTAATCTTTCTTCGCCACTTCAATGGGATGTAACAAATCCAGGAGGTGGAGTTTCTTCATATAATATTACAGTAAATGCAAACGGAGGACAAGATATTAGTCCTATTACATCTGTAAATGGATTAGCAATTAGATATTTATTAAAAAATGGAGAACCAGGAAATACTGGAGTGAGCACTGGATTTGGATTACCTACTTTTACTACTTTAGGCTTTAGTGGAAGTAGTGCTTGTCCTAATGGATATAGTTTGTCAGGTATGACTTCATTCTCTAAATTCACAATGAATGGTGCTTCAGGTGGAAGTACATCACTACCAGTAACACTAACCTCATTCAATGTAATAGCTATAGAAAATAACACTGCAAAACTAGATTGGACTACTTCATCAGAAATAAATAACGATAAATTTATTATTGAAAGAAGCATTGATGCAATTAATTTTAAAGCTATAGGTGAAGTAAAAGGAAATGGTAATAGCACTCAATTACATTCTTATAATTTTGTAGATATAAATCCTAAAAATGATATCAACTATTATAGATTGAAACAAGTAGACTTTGATGGTAAATACGAGTACTCTCCTACTAAAACAGCGCTGTTTAAAAATGAAAATTCGATAAATGTAGACGTATATCCAAATCCATCTGCAAATAATTTCAATGTGGAATTAACTCATATTCATGAAACGATTTCATTTACTATCACTGATATATTGGGTAAAGTTATTTATAATAATATAGAAGAAGTAGATGCTGAGAACAATTCAGTAATAATAAGTATTGATAATATACCAAGTGGAAACTATATCTTACATATCAAAGGAAACTCAGTAAACAAGCAAATGAAATTGATAAAACAATAATTTTATTAGAAATCTAATCTTTAAAAATAGGCGCGCCTTCGGCGCGCCTATTTTATTTAACTATAATTATATTTAAGCACATATTTATGTTGATTTTTTTTAGCATAAAATTCCATATTAAAATTACCTTTGATATATATATGAAGTATTTATATCTTATTAGACATGCGAAAGCTAGCGATGATTACAATCGCATTAATGATTTTGATAGACCATTGAAATCAAAAGGTATTTTGCAAGCTCATCAAATGAGTGAAAAACTGATTAAAAAAAATATAAAACCAGACGCCATACTAAGTTCTACTGCAAGTAGAGCATTGCAAACTGCTCATATTTTTGCACTGAAAAATGAATTGAAATTAAATGAACTTATTCTTGATAAAAACATATATGAATCTACAATAGGTGATATTATTAATTCCATAAGCCAAGTTAATAACCAAATTGCTCATCTGTTTTTATTTGGTCATAATCCAAGTATCACTCATGTAGCAAATTATCTTTTAGATAGTATCATGAGTGAAATTCCACTTTGTGGAGTAGTAGCAATAGAGATACAATCAGATACTTGGACAAATTTATTAATGAATAAAAATCATCTTATTTTCTTTGATATTCCTGATAAAATTGAAGATAGTGCAAGTGTAATAAAACCTGAAAATAACGCAATAGAAATCGCAACTACAATTGAAATAAAAACAGAAAATATAAATCCTGATGCCTCAAAAATCTAATTATATCAATAGGGAATTGAGTTGGTTATCTTTCAATCATAGAGTGATGCAAGAAGCTATGGACAAAAGTGTGCCTCTTTTTGAACGACTTCGTTTTCTAGGTATTTTTAGTAATAATATGGATGAGTTTTTTAGAGTACGGGTAGCTTCTCTTAAAAGGATTTTACCACTTGGTAAAAAAATGATTCCTGAATTGGCTGGCTATACACCAAAGCAATTACTTGAAGAAATACAAAATAGAGTACGAGATTTACAAGACGATTTTGAAAGCACCTATAATCAAATAATCATTGAGCTCAGAAAACAAAAAATTCATTTTATAAATGAAAACCAATTAAGCAAAGAACAATCTCAATATGTAAAAGACTATTTCAGTGAACAAGTACGATCTGATATTATTCCTATCATACTTAGTCAAGCAAAACAGTTTCCTTATCTAAAAGATCAATCTCTTTACTTTGCAATAAAAATGCATGCAGGCGTAACTCAAATTACAAAATATGCCATCTTAGAAATACCTCAAAGATTACCTAGATTTATCAGCTTGCCAGATAAGGATGACAAATTATGTATCATGTTTTTAGATGATGTGATAAGGCATAACTTACCAGAGATTTTCAAAACACTACATGCAAAAGATATAGAGGCTTATACGGTGAAGGTAACTAGAGATGCTGAACTAGAATTTGAAAATGAAGTAGCTCAATCTTATATTGATAAAATCACTGTAGGTTTAAAAAATAGAAAAAAAGGGGACCCTGTTCGATTTGTATATGATAAAGATATGCCTGTAGACTTATACAATAAAATTAAATGGGCGATGCATCTAGCCAAAGATGACAATTTGATAGGTGGCGGTAGATATCACAATTTTAAAGATTTTATATCGTTTCCAGACTTTGGTAGAAAAGAATTGATTTATGAAAAATTTAAGCCACTGAATCATCCTGAGATAGATAGCGCAGGTAGTATCATGCAACACATGCGTGATAAAGATTTCATGGTACATTATCCATATCAATCATTTCATTATTTTATTGATTTGATGCGTGAAGCTGCAATAGACCCATTAGTTTCCTCTATTAGAATCACCTTATACAGAGTTGCGTCTAATAGTAAAGTAACTAATGCGCTTATCAATGCTGCAAAGAATGGTAAAAATGTAGTAGTCATCATAGAACTACAAGCTAGATTTGATGAAGAAAATAATATCTATTGGGCAAAAAAATTGGAAGAAGAAGGGGTAAAAGTAATCTTTGGTGTAAAAGGTTTGAAAGTACATAGCAAACTTTGTTTGATAACTAGAAAAGAAAATGGAAAATCATTTTACTATGCCAATATAGGCACTGGTAATTACAATGAAAAAACTGCAACATTATATAGTGATAAAGGTCTATTTACTACTAATCAAAAGATTGCTTACGAGGTAAAGCAGGTATTTAATTTCTTTGAAAATAATGAGAGAAACTTTAAATACAAATATCTATTGGTTTCTCCTAAAACTACAAGGAGCGGATTTATGAAACTAATAGAAAATGAAATCACAAATGCTAAAAAAGGAAAAGAAGCCTATATTTTACTCAAGATGAATAATCTTGTAGATAAAAAAATGATAGATAAACTCTATGAAGCAAGTGAAGCTGGAGTAAAAATAAGACTCATTATACGTGGTATTTGTTGCTTGATTACAGGCAAAGAAAACCTAAGTGAAAACATACGAGGTATTGGAGTTATAGATAGATTTTTAGAGCATACAAGAATCTATATATTTTGTAATGGTGGAAAAGACAGTACCTATATTTCTTCCTCTGATTGGATGACTAGAAATCTAGATTATAGAATAGAGCTAAGCTGTCCTGTGCTTGACCCAAAAGTAAAAGAAGAAGTACGAAATATCATAGAGACTCAATGGAAAGACAATGTAAAAGCTAGAGTATTGAATGAAAAAATGGATAATAATTATAGAAAAATGAGAGACGAAAAACCAATACGCTCTCAATATGTAGTCTATGAAAATTTGAAAAAAACCTTACATAAATAATACTAATCAAACAAAGCTTCTCTCATACTAGCTAGTATAGATATTAAATGTTTGAATTCATCTGCTTTTATATTTTTAATCACATTTGCTTTAGATTCAAACTCTTTATATTCTCTTTCTGCAAAATAACTATACATCTCTTTTGATTTTGTACAATCCAGAAATGACCACCATCCTATTTGAATTGAATGGGTAAGTTCGTAGGGTCCTATACCGCCTTTCCTACCACTATATTGATATCTATAAACTCCATTCGTACCATCCATATAATTTTTTGCAATATACTTTTTAGTACTATCAGATGTCAATTCTATCACACTATTAAATATTTGTATAGATAATCCAGCTTTAAGTTTAATAAAAAAATCATGCGTAGTAGAACCCTGCTCACTAGCCTTTAAAAAACTATTGATCCAACATGGATACCTAAATGAATGAGAAAAATCTTCCCCAATATTTGGCACCATTATTTGTATAATATTATCTGCTATGTTATCATTTCCTGCATATAAGTAATCGTTATGATTTGTCCAATATCCTGGTTGGATAAGCCACCCACCCTCTTGATTAAAAATAACTCGAACTCTGAATGCTTCTACACCTAATTGATAAATATCATCTAGTACGGAATTTACCGGTTGATTATTTTGTGCCAAAAAATATTTAAGATTTGATGCTGTAGCCATCACAAAAAACTCATCATCTGTTATAGCTGTATGGTATGTTTTTTCTTTTATAGTATTATTGTATAACTTCCACATCACTTTTGTACGCATGTTCTTAAAACTATTCTTTTTATATTTAGGATGTTGCCAAGACCAAATGTTATCTTTATTCCATGTAGTATTTATTTTATCAAAAAGTATATTATACAAATTGGGTGGTATGAGGGAATCTTCTCCATATCTTTTGCAAAGATTGATATATTCACTAGCTAAATAAATATACTGAATTCTATACAATAAGGTTTTGCCCATATCATTGTATCCACTATCTGCATATGATTGAAATTGTTTTGCTAAATCTTTTTTCCACTCTGTGTTATTCTTTTCAAATGCTACATACATAGGCACCATCAAAAAATGTCCTGCATTATAACTATATTCAGTTTTCCATAGTGGTTCGGCTAAATAAGGTTTTACTGTATTATTCCACAAACTATTTGTATATGCATCTGAATATATCTCTTGTGACATAATTTGAAATGTAAATAATATTAACAATAAAAAACTAACTATAATCGTTCTCATAATATAAATTGTTACTAAAAGTATGCCCAATTATTGGCAACATATTTGTAACTTTATCAATAAATTAAATGTAAATATGTCAAAAATAAATAGCATTATCGTGTTTTTTTTAATAATATCTATAAATTTAGCTAATGCACAAACTATAGATGCAACAAAATTTTGCGAACAAGTCAATAGTATTTTAGCTACATGGAAAACCTCTAATCTTACTCAATGCCAAGGGGCAATAATAGGTGTAAATGAGACTCTTAAGACTACTAAATATAAAAACAACAAATTAGTAGATGGCGCTATAAAAAACGAAGTGCTGTGCTATAAAGATGCACCAAATCTAAATAGTGTATCTATTATTTTTTATGAAAGTGAAGTATTTGATGCAAACTCTAGTAATAAATTTAAAACAATTTTTACTCTATTGAAAAACTGCTTAAAGTCTTATACAGTAGAACAAAATGCTGGTACCACTATTGGGCTAAAAGATGAAGATGGAGATTTACCCGATTTTGATTTTATAAAAGCAGGAGCACCTTCAGTAAATATAAGTATAGAAGAACCGCTCATGGATAAAACATTTAAAGTAATCATTACTATTGAAGAACCTGCAGATGAGTAATATCTAGTATTCAATATCTTTCATCTGCTGAAAAGTTTCAAGTGTTTCTTTTGATAAATCTCTAATATCTAGCAACATGAACCCATCTAGTGCATCATTAAATTTTGGGTCATTATTGAAACATAATATTCGTGCATTTTGAGCAAAATATTTTTTAAGTAATAAAGGAACTTTAGTGTGATTTGGATCAATATCTTCTATGATTTCTTCTAGTGATTTTATAGAATTATTTGTGCTCTCTATCAGTACTTCATAATCCAATCCATTATAATTACTTTCAAAAGGAATTCGTGGAGTAATAAATTGAGCTAAAAACTTATCCCAATGATATTTTACTACATATTCAATAATCAAACTTTTAGAAAGTTTTGAATATGAATTGCTGATACTCACAGGACCAATGATGTATTTAATATTTGAATGAGACACTAAAAAATAAGAAATACCTTTCCAGAGTAAAAATAAGGGAAGACGTTGATTTTGATACTCGCTTCTCACAAAAGATCTACCGAGCTCTATACTATCTTCTAGCAAAAATGAAAATTCTTTTTTTATCTTAAATAAACTATTGACATAAAAACCTCTTCTGCCTGTAGTTTTCATAATATATCCACCATCACCTATTCTGTAAGCTCCTGCTACTTGTTTGTTTGCCACATCATATATAAATAAATGCAAATAATATAAATCATATTCATCCAAATCTATAGATTTATTAGTCCCCTCACCTACTTGTCTAAAAGATATTTCTCTCAGTCTACCAATTTCTAGAATTGTATTCGGAATTTTTTTTGCCTTACAAATATATACTCTGAAGTTGCCCTGTTCACCTATACAATTCGTATTATATATAGCTTGCAATTCTTCATCAATTAGAGTATTTTCAATAGGGTCTATTATTTTTTCTACTTTATTTTCAATATAAAAATTGTCTACCTTCAACTTAGAACTTAAAGAATATAATTTTGCTCTTAAAAATCTACTAAACTGATTGTAATTAGAAAACTGCCAATTATTTGACTTTATTACTTTACCGATTCTAATATTAAATACAATTTCAGTGTTGTTAAATTTAGATATTAAATCTTCTATATTTAAAGAATTAATGTCCGATATGTTAGATATATCTTTAAAATCCGCATTTTCTATACTTATATAAAAAGTTAAGATATTCGTGTTTAATTTAAATAGCTTTTTTAAAACCGGTTTGTTCCATTCGCTATCTACATATGTTTTTTGTTTATTTTTATAATTAGATTTATATCCTACTGGAAATATTACCATACAACTATTATTAGCTATTGTATCTTCTATTTCATTTAATGAATTATCTACAAAATGGTTTTTAGAAAGTTCTTGAAATGTATTTAACAACATATTATTAAAAAAGAAAAAATCATTCCTTCTTTTTTTCAATATTTTATAAATGATTAATTCTTCTATCAGTCCAATGGGTCTATTTGAAAGCGCAACTAATGAGCCAGTAATTGGTATTCTATTGACTTCATCTTCTGTAAAATTTATTTTTATTGCATTGATAAGCTGATCAAAATAATTGGTAGTAGTTATATCCATTTGATTAGAGTTTTGCGTAGTTGAAAAAATAATTAAATGCTTTTGTTATGTTTATATATTCAATAGTACTTATTGAGCTACTTTTTGTATCTCCATGGCTTATTAAATTGGTAATACAAAGATGACTTGGCAATCCTAAAGCTTTTCTTTCTTGATGGAGTTGCATAGATTCGGTCTTTGGTATCACATCATCTTTGCTTCCATGTATAAAAGTGATAGGAGTTTTTATTTGTTTTATTTTAGTGAAGACATCAAATTCACTTTTCCAGTTTTGCAAAACCTTTTCATTAGAAATTGATTTAATGAATTCTTTTCTAAAATCTTTGCTATCATTCCATTTATTCCAAATTTCTTGAGACTGTTTTGAAGCGTTTTTATATACTTGAGGAAGATCTTTTACAAATCTTTTAAACCCATTGTCATATATGGCTGTTTCCACAATAAGTTTCAAATCTTGGATAGTTGAATATTTACTATATGGTAGCATATTTTTAAATAATATATTTCTTGCATAGTCATCTGCATTTTCTTCAAATAATATATATTCAAAAGTGGTCTCTAGATTGGCATATGTGCCTATACAGCATATAGAGGAAACTCTACTTTGAATTTGGGTATCGGTACATGCAGCTAAAACTAATCCTGCAGAAAAAGAAGGTGCAAAAATCGAAACCTTACCCCCACTAGAAAAATAATATTCATCACATAATGCTTTTATAATCTCTCGTACTTCATAGATTGTATCTGTATTGATCACAAGATTTTCTATATCTGATATCGAAAATACTAATACTCGATACCCTACTCCTGCAAATGATTTAGCAATATTATTTAGTCGTACATCTTTATAACCATGGACAGAAAAACCTCCAATGACGAGAATAGTATGGCATTCGTTTTTAGTTTTTTTTGTATAATGTTTTACTTGATAGTGTTGCTTGTTGATGAGTAAACAAGTTGTTTTGCTTACTATTCCTTTGGGTGATTTTAAGAGTCCAATGAGTAGCTTTGTAGATTTAAACACTTCTAGTAAATATTTGAGTAAATGTATAGCTCAAATATTAACTTAAATGTAGATGTATATTATCAAAATATAAAAAGTCAAATAGCTAGCACTATTTGACTTTCATTTAAAATAATTAATAATTCAATTATAGAGTAAAAAACACTTCGTATTCGTAAGTGATTACTTTCTTTTCATTTGCTCCTAGTTTCAAATCCCATTTGATTTCCGTATTAGGATTTACATAATTGTATGAAGTTTTTTTAGTATTGGTAGCACCATCTGACGATACCAAAACCATTCCGTTAACTGATTTTTTCACAGTAAGATTTACCTCTTTATTTTGATAATTATTTATAGTCACTGTGCCTTTTAGTATCACCTTACTATATACTTGTTTACCTATTTTTTTCACTGCTTCTGCTCTAGAACTTTCTTCTTCATTATTTTTAATAATGATATCTATAGCTTTAGACAATTGAATCGAAGCATTAGAACCTGTAGGCGTATATTTCAATTCATCTTGTGCTAAAAACTGATCTTTGTCATTTACCACAAATATAGGTGCAGTTGTAAATGGCGTAATTCCTGTATTTTTTATTTCTATAGAGTGAAAGGCATCTATCATCTTGTCACTTTCGTCGCAGTATCTAGTATTGAAATAATTTATATTATCATCAATATTTACTTCGTATTTATCTTTATACTCTAGCGATGAAGCTTGTATAGGGAAGTTTCCTTTAGTGTCTTTTTGAAGGGATATTTTACCTAGTTTATAGATATACATATCATTATTTTTTTCACCTTCTGTATTGAAATTAGCATCAAATGCGCCATCCATAGCCTCTGTTACAGCGTATCCTGCTCTAGTTTGCATAGCATTACTATACATATATGATTTTGGTGCATCATTATCAAATCTAGCGTCAGCAGTTGCATAGTCATAAGTCATAGGATCAAGTTGAGAACTATAGCGCATCTGTGGAGCACCTACAACGAGTTCTGTTTCAGTTTCCACAATATTTTCAGAAAAATTTTCGATTATTGCTTTTAGTTCGAGTCGTGCATTTTTTTCATCTTTCAATTTCAAAAAATAAGAAGGCATCCAACTAATCCCTGATTGCATATAATACTCTTGAAGTCCTACTGATGGGGCATCTTTCTCAAATTTAACAATCATCATTCGTGCTATACTATCGTCTTCATAGGTTTTATTTGCATCATTTTCATAAGCTATTTCATATATATCATTTGCATCTATAGCAGTGATTTTTTTATCTGTTTGTATTTTTAATACTTGCGATTCTCTATTTACATCTAGTATATTTCCCATATAGGTTTTATCAAGTCCATTTGATGGCGATGTATGTATAGTGATAGATTTACCTTTATTGGCAAGCAATAAGTCGTACATGTCTTTTGCTTCTTTTTTTACTTTGATACTATCATTTTTAAAAAGTATCGATTTAATCGTATTGTCTTTATTAGCTCCTAACCAATAAGTTCCATTCAGTGCTTTTTCTGGTATGGGCAATTTCAATTCTTGATTATTGATGTTTTTAGTTCCTTCTTTTACAAAAAGTGCAGTACCATTTTTGAATATTGATAATTTTTTGATTGGTAGTGGTTTTTGTGCATCCATCATAGTAATACTGGTAAGTATAATCATTGTGGTGATAAAATATTTTTTTTTCATTTGCTTAAATTTTAATCTATTATAGTAAATCATTTGCTAAATTGGCCAATTCTGAACGCTCCCCTTTTTGTAAAGTGATGTGTGCATAGAGTCTATTTCCTTTTACTTTATCTATCAGGAATGAAAGACCATTGCTCTGCTCATCAAGGTATGGAGTATCTATTTGCTGAATATCACCAGTAAAAATAAACTTAGAGTTTTCTCCAGCTCTACTTACAATAGTTTTCACTTCATGTGGTGAAAGATTTTGGCTTTCGTCTACTATCACAAATACATCGCTCAAACTTCTACCTCTGATATACGCCAGTGGCAAAATTTCTATTTTTTCAGTTTCTATCATATTAGTGATTTGTTTGTACTCGGCATCTTTTTCAGAAAACTGATTTTTAATAAATTTCAAATTATCAAATAATGGCTCCATATATGGATTGAGTTTAGAGTTGATATCTCCTGGAAGATATCCGATATCTTTATTGCTCAATGGCACAATAGGTCTTGTGATATATATTTGCTTAAATTCTCTACGTTGCTCCAGTGCGCATGCTAGAGCCAATAGCGTTTTACCAGTACCTGCAACACCCTGAAGTGATACTAATTTGATATGTTTTTTCATACAAGCATGTATGGCAAAAGTTTGCTCTGCATTGCGAGGCATCACCCCAAATACTGATTGTTTTTCTACGCGTTCCAGATTATTAGTATCCGGATTAGCATAAGCCAATAATGATTTTTTACCATTCTTAAGGATATAATATGAATTGTCTTCTATTTTCTTAGATGGAAATTTACTACGTTCTACAAAGCCGTATATAAACATATGATCAATGAGCTTATCATCAAAATTTTCAATAGTGACAATACTAGAGTGAAGTGTAGAAACATCTTTTATTTTGCCTGTTTCGTAGTCTTCTGCAGTTACATTGAGTGCTTTAGCTTTTATACGAAGACTGATATCTTTGCTTACTAAGATTACTTGTCTTCCCTTTTCTTCTGCCTGAAGTGAAAGTGTGGCATTGAGTATTTTATTGTCATTTTTGCCATCTGCAAAAACTTTCACAGCATTATACTTGCCACCTTCTACCCCATTGAGAATTACTTTAAAACTTCCTTTATTTTTACCTCCTAAGGATATCCAATCTTGAGTAAATTTATTTTCAGAGAGTTTGTCTATGATTCGTATTACTTCTCTAGCTTCATAGTTGAGGGATGAATTTCCTTTTTTGAAATTATCCAATTCTTCAAGCACCGTGATAGGTATAGCTACATCATGTTCTTGAAAATTTTGAATGGCATTATGATCATACAAAATTACAGAAGTGTCTAGTACAAATATTTTTTTTGAATTAGTAGATTTAGTTGCGGGTGTTTTACTACTTACTTTTGCTTTGCTTGAACTTGCTTTAGTTGTGGTGCTTTTAGTTTTATTTACAGCCATATATTTTTTTGAATAGATTTTTAGTATTCAATATTAATTATATAGCAAGAAGTATGCCTCTATCGTTTATACACAATCTGTTGATAGTTACAATTATATAACATTTGGGTAATGATGAGGAATAATTTAGAAATATGGACTATAAGTATAAATAAACTTTAGAAATTTATAAAACTTGATACATAGATATCGCTTGTGCTATAAGAACTTCTTTAATAAATATATCTATACAAAAACTGATTATTCATTATCAAAGTGGTAATAAAGAATGTCAGACCAGAAATTAATACCCAAGCTGGCGCACGCGTGTCGCGTGTGTCAACATTAGTCAAAATTACAACAAATCAATTTCTAACAAACTTTTTTCTCCTGAATAATCAATTGCACTGCTATATTTACAATCTTCCGCTTTATTTCTTCTTACTTATTTTATATTTTGGATTTCTTTTTTGATGATAGATAGAAATAATTATTATTTCTTTCTTGTCTATAACATAAACGATAGTAAATGGATATTTCTTTATATTTATTTCATAAAATCTCTTATATAGATTTTTATTTATAAAAGGATTCTTTACTATTTTTTGTATCGTATCTTCTAAGGATACTATAAACTTCAAACTTACTTCTTCACTTTTTTTCAGATACCACAATACACTTTCTTCATATTCATTCTGTGCTTTTGATGCAAATACGATTGTGTACTGCTCCATTATTTAAGCTTTGATTTTATTATAGTATTTATTCGCTTTTTACTTTCTGATAGTGATATTACTTTTGATTTGCCAGACTTATAATCTGCAACTCTATTATCTAATTCTGTTTTAAAAGCTGAACTATATTCTTCCACCATTTCTTTTTCTATCTTTTCTTCCAATACTTTATAGATTGCTTTGACTTCTTTTATATCTGCCCTATCAATATATTCATGTAATCTTTCTCTTAATTCTTCTTTCAACATGTCTGCTTTCTTTTATATCAAAGTTATAATATATTTTTCTCTTTTAAAACTATTGTTTAAATAAAAAGCCTTGCATATATTAAAGACTGTCTTGTCCTGAATAATCAATTGCACTGCTATATTTCCAATCTGCTAATATGAATATTAACCTATTGGAAAAAAATGAAATAATGGTGTATCTTAAAACTCTATATCCAATATACTATTTACTGGTATGGTTTGACCACCTTTTAGATTGATGTATTCATTGGATACCATCCATATAGTAGTTTCTACCACTTTTAGACCACCCAATGCACTAAAATATATTTTGCACTTATTTTTAAATCCATTACCAAGCATCTCTGACTTTTTTAGTTTTGTCATCAATTCAGATTTTTCTTTTGGATTAAGGTCAGAAGCTTGAGTAAATTTAACTTCACTTAACTGTTCTTTTTGGATAAATTGTGCTGTCATGATAGAGTAGATTTTATTTATATACTAAAAGTAAACAAAAAAGTTACACATTACAAATATTCTTAATTAGTTTTTTCAATTTTTGTTTAAAATTTAACAAAAATTATATATCAAAAATATAATATTATATTTGTGCTAATAAATGATGAATCAGACCCAAAGACCTTTACTCCCTTTGATTAAAAAATTTTGGATACTTGCACTTGCAGGGATAGCCTTATTTTATCTATTTTTTATGTTGATGTCATTTGGGCTATTTGGCTATATGCCAGATATGGTAGAGCTTCAAAATCCACACAGTTTTTTAGCATCGGAAGTGATCAGTGCAGATGGTGTAGTGTTGGGCAAATATTTTCAACAAAATAGATCAAATGCTGAATATAAAAATTTACCTCCTTCACTAAAAAATGCATTACTAGCTACAGAAGATATCCGATTTAATGACCACACTGGTGTAGATGCAGAAGCGATTGCAAGAGCTGTAAAAGGGGTAATTACACGAGATAATAAAGGTGGAGGTTCTACTATCACACAACAGTTGGCAAAAAATCTTTTCCCTAGAGAAGACTTAAATAAAATTCAATTAGTTTTTAGAAAATTTAAAGAATGGATTATAGCAGTAAAACTCGAAAGAACTTTTACTAAAGAAGAAATCATGACACTTTATTTTAATACAGTAGAGTTTAGTGATAATGCATTTGGTATTAAAACTGCTGCACAAACCTATTTCAGTAAACCAATTGATTCGCTCAAAGTAGAAGAGTGTGCTGTACTTGTAGGTATGCTACAAGCGCCATATAGATACAATCCTAGACTTCATCCTGTAGCTTCTACCAATAGAAGAAATGTAGTACTTGCACAAATGGCGAAATATGGTTTCATCACTGAAGCAGAGAAAGATAGATTGCAAGCTACCCCTATAAAACTTGTATACAAACAATCTGACCATAATGATGGCTTAGCTCCGTATTTTAGAATGACACTGAGAGACTATATGAAAGAATGGTGCAAAAAACATAAAAAAGCAGATGGCACCAATTACGATATTTATAAAGATGGTTTGAAAATATATACTACCGTAGATTCTAGAATGCAATTATATGCAGAGCAAGCAGTATTTGAGCATTTTTCACAACTACAAAAAACATTTAATGCGCACTGGAAAGGGGGCAATCCTTGGAAAGACCACCAAGACGAATGGACAAAAACAGTGAAAGAAACTACTTGGTATAAAGCATATAAAAAAGCAGGTAAATCTGAAACTGAAATAGATGCTTTATTGAAAGTACCACATAAAATGAGGGTATTTTCATATGAAGGTGAAAAAGATACTATGATGTCTGTTTTAGATTCTATCAAATATATGCGTATGTTTTTGCAAACAGGCTTTGTGGCCATAGACCCAAAAAATGGATTCGTAAAAGCTTATGTAGGTGGTATTAATTATAAATATTTTCAACTCGATCACTGTCAAACAGCGCGTCAGGTTGGTTCTACTTTCAAGCCATTTGTATATACTGTAGCTATGCGTGATAAAGGTTACTCACCTTGTCAAACTGTGCCAAGTGGCCTTGTGACCTTTCATGCATCTGATAAAAGATGGCATCTAGTGAGCAACTGGACACCTCATAACTCTGGTGGTAAAGCAGGTGGGATGATGACACTGAAATCTGCGCTTGCTAATTCAGTAAATACTGTATCGGCATATCTAATGCACGAAATGACTCCTGAAGCTGTAATCACAACTGTAAAAGATATGGGCATCACTGCTAATATTCCTAATACTCCATCTATTTGTTTAGGTTCGGCAGATATTCCACTAATACAAATGATAGGTGCATATACTACCTATGTAGATGGTGGTGTTTTTTGCAAACCACTCATGATTGATAGAATCGAAGATAGAAATGGTAATGTATTGGAGCAGTTTCAAGCAGAACGAAAAGAAGTACTGAGTGCAGATGTAGCCTATGCATGTATAGAATTGATGCGTGGCGTTATCAGTGAAGGAACTGGTAAAAAACTAATTTATAAGTATAATCTAAAAACAGATATTGTTGGTAAAACAGGTACTACTCAAAATCAATCAGATGCTTGGTTTATAGGACTTACTCCAGATTTGATAGCAGGTGTATGGAGTGGATGCGATGATCGTTTTGTACGATTCAGAAGTATCGCATACGGACAAGGTGCTGTGCAAGCCTTACCTGTTTGGGGTCGTTTTTATCAAAAAGTATATCAAGATTCTTCTTTTGGTATAGATATGGAGAAAAAATTTGAGAAACCAGAAGATATGTCTATTGAGCTAGATTGTGGAAAATATAGAGTAACCAATGGTGGTATAGGCATAGCAAACGAAGAGTATGGTGCAGAATTTGATAAGCCTACAACAGCTCCAATAAAAGATACAACAAAAAAAGAAACCTCTAAAGTAATAGAAAAATCAAAAGCTATAAAACAAGATGATATTTAAAGAATAGATCGATTATAGACCAATCATTTTTATTCCTATTTTTTCAAATATTAATTCTACATTTTCACCTTCTTTAGCACTAGTAAGATAGTCTGGCGTAATAGATATCATATCTAATACTTTATCTAGTTCACTAGGAGATAATAAATCTTTTTTATTACCTATAAGTAGTAATGGTACATTAGGTAATTTGTTTTTTATAAAATCTATTTCTTCAGCTACAGCAATAAATGTAGCTGGATTATTTAAATCGATAACATATAAAACTCCACCTGCACCAAGGAAATATGATTGTGGAGTATTGATTTGATTGTTTTCGCCAGCTAAATCCCAAAGTATCATATTCAGCTGAGTATCTCCTAATTCTATTGATTTTTTATCTATTCGTACTCCAATAGTAGAAATATATTGCTCAGAAAATTTGTGGTAAATATATTTATTAACTAGTGATGTTTTACCTACAGACATTGAGCCAGCTAATATTACTTTTTTTGTTACTTGTTTCATATACTACCTTTATTTTTGGGAAAAATAATTTTTTAATTTAGTTGAAATTATTACAAAACTATCCCTATTTGAATCAATTTCAACATTTTTCATATCATTAGCTACAAATTCATTGCACCATTCAAAAATTTCACTCTTCTGATTGTGAGTGATATTACCTGATAATACTAATGCTAAATAGAATGTATGATAGTTAAAAAATACGATTTTATAATTATTATATTCAATTGTTGAGAGTTCCTCAGACTTTTTTGTAAATGCGTCTTCTACAAAAGATTTGATAGCGGTGAGCATACCTGCTATCATATCTTGGTCTAGAGTATTATTTTTTGAATAACTACCTTGAAGTATTCCAGAATCTTTTTCTATCAAATAAATTTCTTCTAGTGTAGCTTTACTCATATCTCTTATAGCCAAATCAGTATTACTCGTACCACTAACTTTTGATTTTATTAAATTTATCCAATATTGAGGTGATAGTGTATTGTTTACTTGACTATCTACTTTTTCAGAAATTTTTGCAAATTCTGATTGAATATATTTTTGTATAAGTTTTCCAATAATAGGATACAAAGCATCAATTACTTCATCTTTAGAATCTCGTATCTGTTGTTTTATAGCACCTGTTATTTCATTGCCATATATCTTTACAAAATTAGTTTTGAGATGAGAGGTATACGAATCTAATTGTGGATGTACCAGTTTTTTAAACTCAGCTTCATCTTCTATTTTATGCTGTAGTTTATCTAAATCCGATTTTATACTTTGAGAGATACTTCTATCTTCGTCTAGTATTATATCTTTAAGAGAATTTAATAATTGATCTTGATTCATATTTTATAGAACTAAAAAATATATTAAGCACCAATTTTCTTTGCCATTTCAGTAAGCGAATCTGCTAATAATTTTCTATCAGTTTTTTTGTCTTCTAGGTTTTTGATTTCTGCTAAAAGTTGTTTTTGATTTGCATCCATTTTTTCTAGTAGTGACTTCTCCATGGACATCATCAACTCTTTATGTCTTTTGAACTCTAAATCCATAGCTTCTAGATTTAGTTTTATATTTTCACGAATAGAAGCAAACTCTGCTTCGTATTGTTCCATATTTTGGCCAAAGATGATTTCTTTTATTGCATCTATCTTTGAGTTCAATTGTTTTGCGTCTGCATTGTTGTTGTTGTTGTTATTACTTGCCATTTTTATTTATTTAATAAATTATTTCATATATTTTGGTACAAATCTATAACTTAAATATATTTCGTGTGTCATACCTAAATCTTTAATAAGTCTACTCATTTCTATATCGTATGCATAGCCTATTTTAAATTTCTTTTTAATTATCACTCCTCCTTCTAATGTGAGTCCATTGATACTTCTATAACTTGCTCCTACATATCCTTTATCAATAATATTGAAACGCAAATTTGCAACTCCTTGTGGGAACCCACCAATCACATACTTAAGCCAAATACTTGGCTCAAGACTATATTTATCATCTCCAAAATATATTCGTCCTCCAGTTTGTATATAATAATGTTGCATTTTTTTAATATCAGTCAACTGTGCATCTGCATAATATCTAATATTTAAGTTGAGCAGTTGAGGTATAGAAAATCCAAGATAAAACTTAGGTGCATTGTACATAAATCCAAAAGACATATCTGGAAAAATTTTATATCTATTAGCTCCTGCATTGATAGTGGGGTCTTCTGGATTATCTAGCTTTATAGATCTTGTATTCAATCTATAATATACCAATGAGGCATTGAGACCAAAAGAAAAACTACGAGTACCCATTCTTCTTCGCTTAAATTTATAGTATTTTTCATTATCTAATATTCTGTATGCAAAAGAAAAACCAGCACCAGTAAGTGCATTGGGACCTGTTTGATCATCATATATAAAAGCACCGAAACCGATATGTTTGTTTGGTATCCCGCTATTAAATGACAATAAAGATGTCGTGGGACTTTTGTCTACTTTATGCCATTGTTTTCTGAATGAGGCATTTACTTCACTATAATTTTTTATACCAGTAAGAGCAGGATTGATCATAAAACTATTATCTGAAAACAAACTGTAATGATATACTTGTTGCGCTTGCAAGATAGTTGCAAACAATATTAATAATACAATATGTAAAATATTTTTTTGCATTATCTTATAATAGTTAATGGTCCGTCAAATGTTTTTGTATCACTATCTACTTTTATTTTTACCAAATAATAATAAGTTCCTTCTGGTATATCTTGCCCCCAAAGCGTTCCATCAAAACTATTATCATATGGTTTTTTAGTAAAAATCTGATCGCCCCATCTATTCAATACAATCACTTCATTGTTTGGAAATTGTTCTAGAGCTCGTATCACCCATTTATCATTTGCACCATCACCATTTGGTGTTATCGTATTTGGTATAAAAATTTCTAGATTGTCAAGACTAGGAATAACGGTGATTTTTATAGTATCAATATTTTTGCAAGCATCTTGTCTTTCAGATGATACATAATAAAACATGGTTGTATCAGGGTTTGCAATCGGATTTGGGCAAGCTGTACAAGATAAATTATAATCAGGTGACCAGGTAACAATAGCACTTGCATCTGTATTTAATTGTATACTAGCACCTAAGTATATACTTGTATCATTGCCTGCTAGTCCAAAAGGAGCTGTGGTATAAGCTAATGCAAAAGGCTTTTCATTAAAATCATCCCAATCTTTTATACTAGTCACTAAAAATATTCCACTTGTAGTTTGTATACTTGTATCTGCTTTTTGCCAAATAGATGTATTGTCCCAATGTGCTATATTATTGAAATTACCATCTGTAGGTTCATACCAAAAGTCAATGTTTACAGGACTTGTAGAAGTATTTTTATAGATTCTATGGTAGTATAAATTATTTATTGTACAAATAAATCTTTCTTTTATTTCTCTATCATATCCATCAGAGCTAGCGTCATTATTGCTCAAACCTGCTTTATAAACTTGATATATATTATCTTTGGTATTGACAACTATGGGTCTATATAATGTGCCTGTAATTGAAGAACCTAAAGGAAATAAATAAGCTCCTAATTGGTTCATGTCTCTTTGCAATCCACCATCATCAGTGCTACTCACAAAACCAGTTGTATTATTTACAGAATTAATATTTGAATTTTTTACAAAAACAGTATGAGAATTTACAGCCAATTCTCTATCATTCAATAGTAACTTACCATAAGCGTTTTGATCCACTTGTGCAGTTTTAATACCTGTATTTTCTAATGATAAATAATAGAAATGAGTAGGATAGATTCCATTTAATTCTTGATTATCTCCTGTAAACCTTACTATACCTGCATATGTACTATCACAGGCATTTGCACTATTATCATTTTGCCAGTCTCCTATTAGATTTATGGTATCACTATTATATATAAATCCTTCACTCCTATTGATAATATTACCTCGTACACTCAACATTGCCCTATCTGTGACAGACATCATAGCATTATTAGATAAAAATACTTGTGAATAAGTATGATTTATAGAATATAGGAATAAGTATAAAAATAGAATTTGCTTCATAGTAATCTATAGCATAAATATATAAAAAATCTGTTAAAAACATAATTTTAAAAATAAAATTAAATTACAATTAAAATTAATCTGTTGATTTTCAATGAATTAAACAAAATAATATAAATTTTTAGTACTATGTATTGCATAATACTATCTTTTATACTTATCTTTGTATTGTCAAGTAGCTGATGATAGATATTACTAACTTAAGCCTAGTTCTAAATAAATATTAAAAGCTGCGAAAAATTAAAAAACATAAACCAAAAACAAAACAAAAATGAAAGAAACAATTTTAACAGCAATTTTCGCAATAGTATTTTTCGCAAATACATATGCAAATCCATTAGTAAAAGAAAAAACAGTAGTAAACTATATTGAGTTCTGTGCTAAAGGAGAATTTGATAAAACTATATCTTTATATGATGCAGATCTAGCAACATATATAGCACCCGAAGAAATAAGAACTATCTGGAATAATACAGTGAATAAATCAGGAAAATTTTTATCTATAAATGAAATGAAAACTACTAAAGATGGGAAATTTGATATCAGTACTGTAGTTTGTCAATTTGAAAATGGTACTTGTCAGTTTAATTTCATTTTTGATGAAGCGGGTAATTTAAAATCTGTAGTAAAAAATTTCTGTTCAAAATAAAAGTAACATAAAACGAAACATATCGAAAGCCATCGAAATATTTCAGTCATAAAAACAAAACAATAACAACAATAAAGAAAAGAAATGCGAGTAGCTAGTACTACAGCCAACAAAACAAAACACTGCTCGCTTTCTTACTTTATTTACAAAAAAAAAGATGAACAATGAACGCATATCTTGAAAACACTCGAACACAAATGAAAAAAGGGATACTAGAGTTTTGTATCCTAGCTGTAATCAGCGAAAAAGAAGCTTACGTATCTGAAATACTAGAACGACTTAATGATTCTTCATTAGTGGTGGTAGAGGGTACATTATATCCATTACTTACCAGACTTAAAAATGCTGGATTGCTCAGTTATCTATGGCGAGAAAGTACCTCTGGACCTCCTAGAAAATATTATACCCTAACACAGGATGGAAAAGATGTATTAGCAGAACTACAACTCACTTGGACAGAAATAAGTACCGCAATAAACAAAGCCACTTTAAACAAATAAAATCCACTCAAAACAAAAAACTTATAAAATGAAAACAACAGTAAATATCAATATAAACAAGCAAGCATTTGTAATTGATGAAGATGCTTATCAAAAATTAGCTACCTATATCAACAATATAAAAAGTAGATTTAATAATGAAATAGAAGCTAATGAAGTAATAGAAGATATAGAGGCTAGAATAGCAGAATTATTTTCTAAAAAAACTACTAGCTTGAGTCCAGTAGTGGATATGTCTATGGTAGATGATGTGATACAAAAACTAGGAAGACCTGAAGATATATTTATGGAAGAAGAAAATGAAAATAAATCTACATATAATACAACAAATAACTCGTCAAGAAGAGTAAATAGAAAACTATTTAGAAATCCGGATGATAAAAAAGTAAGTGGTTTGGTTAGTGGTTTGTCATTATATTTTGGTATAGAGGATGCTACCGTTACTAGGATAATAATAATTGCTGTAATAGTATTGCTTATGATGGTTACAAAAGGAAGCGTATTATTTTTTGCAGGTATCGTATATTTTATATTGTCTATGGTAATACCTAAAGCAACTACAGCTTCAGAAAAACTTCAAATGAGAGGAGAAGATGTAAACTTAAATAATATAAAAAATAGTGTAATGAATGAAATGAATAAAGGATTTACAACTACTAGTTCTAATACATCTAATAACAATTCATTAAATCAAGTAGTAAATATAATAGGTAAAATAATTATAGGATTTCTAGTTTTTAAAGCATTTGTTGTATTATTTGGATTGATTGTATTTCTTACATTTGGGCTCATAGCAGGTAATGTAGAATATGCACATTTAATTGCTAATCAATTTGATATTATATTAGCTTGTTTGGGTATTTTCTTTTTAGTAGCTACACCTACAATTGCGGTTATTTATTACGGACTTCAATGGATATTAAATAATAAAACAGATAGACCATATATAGCTTGGGGACTTATTAGTATGTTTTTGATAGGAATAACTATATGTGGATTTGAAGCTGTAAAACAATCTAAAGATTGGTTGACAAATAAAAAAGTATATAATGAAATAGATATAAGTCCTGTATTATCTGATACTATCAAAATAGCTTCTGTAGGAAATAAAAATATCAATAATGATGGAACTCATATCAATTTTGGTAAAGTAGAAATAGATGGTATCAGTAAAATAGGAAATGAAGTATATCTGCAAGAAGTAGAATTAGATATAATCAAAGGTGATAAATTATTACTATCTAAAAAAATAAATAGTCTAGGATCAAGTGAGAAAAATGCTTTAGATAAAATTAGAAATATAAAATATAACCTAACAACTACAGAAAACAGCATCATTTTTGAAGATTACTTTAGCTTTCCAATAAGCGATAAATATAGAGCTCAAAAAATAAAACTTATACTAGAAGTTCCTGTAGGGAAAGTAATTTATCTGGATAGAAGTACTAAAGATTTCATATATGATTTAGATAATGTAACTAATACTTATGACAAAGAGATGGTAGGCCATTATTGGTTGATGACAGAACAAGGTCTAAAATGTATGGATAAAGAATTTAAAATTGAAGATGGAGTTGGAGAAGGAAATGGATATGATGATGATGATGATGTAAAACTAGAAAAAGAAATAGAAAAAACTATGGATAGTGTAGGAAAAGATTTAGATGATGCTGAAAATGTAAAAATAAATATCAATAAAGAAGGTGTAAGTTTAGATATAGATAAAAAAGATGGTACTGAATCTAAAGTAACAATCAAAGACAACAAAGCTGAAGGAACAAAAATTAAAATTGAAAAAAATGGTGTAGAAGAAAAAGTAATCAATATCAAAAAAGATAAGTAGTTTTCTCAGAGTGGTGTTGTAATGTGAGCCTGCCTTTGGCAGGCTCATAATTTTAACTAATTTTGTATTTATAATAAATGCCAAAAAATAAAATATGAAATCAATTTTTACGTTCATTGTATTATCAATCTATTCTTTTGTAGCATTTAGCCAGACTACAGTGACTTATGAAGGAATAGTAAAAGATAACCAAAATCAAGCAGTAGCTTTTGCAACTATTTCTTTACTGAATATTGATTCAAATATCATAGCGAGTACTCAGTCTAATCTAGAAGGAAAATATTCAATAGCTACAACTAAAAATAATATAAAATATATCAAAGCAAGTTATATAGGATTTGATAATTTCATACAGAAAGTAACTAATACAAATACAAACCTTAATATTGTATTAAAACAAAATAGCAAAAACCTAAAAAGTATAGATGTTGTCTCTGAGAAAAAAGCTATTCAAAATAGTATAGATAAAATAGTTATCAATGCAGATAAACTTGCTGTAGCAGCAGGCGGAAATGCAACTGATGTACTCAAAAGTGCTCCTGCGGTAACAGTAGATTTTGAAGGTAATGTAGCTCTACGAGGCAATAAAAATGTAGCAATACTCATCAATGGCGTACCTGCAAATAGATTTGGATCAGATGTGACTAAAGTGCTACAAGCGATGAATGCATCTGATATTGTGAGTATAGAAGTCATCAATAATCCTAGTGCAAAATATAGAGCTGAAGGTAGTGCAGGTGTGATAAATATCATCACCAAAAAGAAAAAGAAACCTGGTGTAAATGGTTCAATAGAATTAAATGCAACTGCAAATCCTGATGCTAATGGCAATGCTCAATTGGGCTATAATAGTGACGCTTTTGATGTGAATGCATCCTATTCAGGTCGATATTGGAATGCAAGGACTATCAATGATTATACATACATGATACAAGCTCCAGATACTACTTTTTCTTATGAGTCTACTTTCAAAGGAATAAATAAAAACTTTGACAATAATGCATCATTAAATCTAGGACTAAATATTGATAGTAGCAATAGACTGGATGTTGGTGGTTGGCTTTTCAATTTTACTGGCGACCAACCCAATACAATCAATAATGCGTTTTATAAAAATAATAGCAACTCTCCTTTTCTATATACTCAGGGTAATACTAAAGTAAATTGGACGGGTACTTTTTGGGGAGCTTATCTTATACATACGCATACTAGAAAAGACATGAGTAGTATCAGTACCCAATTTTTTTATAGTAGAGGTAGATTCAATGGTGGAAGTAATTCTATAGAAAATAATATCACTAATAAAAACAATCCAAATTTTGGAACAAAAACAGCAAGTGTAGAATATGGTAATGAATTTAGTATAAACCTAGACTACTCAAAACCAATTACAGAAACTAGCACACTAGAAGCAGGAATACTATCTGACAACGATTTTAATAATAATGAAAGTTATTTTTATAATCTAATAAATAATGAAAACTTTAGTGAACAACCAAATAACATGTTTAAATGGAACTATCGACTTCATGTAAACGGAGCATATTTATCTTTTAGCAATACTTTTAATGGACTTAATTATAAATTAGGATTAAGGGCTGAACATACACTGTATAATGGAGAATACTCTGTAAGTACACAAAATATTAAAGGTGCATATATTAGTTTTTTCCCTACTATACATCTAAACTATTCCAGCAAAAAAAATGATAATTACACACTAAGTTATAGTAGAAGAATCACCCGACCTCAAAATTGGCAACTTTCACCTTGGGTTTTTAATGGGGATACTAGAATAAGAGAAATTGGCAATCCAGATTTATTACCAATTATTACCAATTCTTTTGATTTCACCTACCTAAAAACAAATGATAAATATTCGATTACTACAGCACTTTATTATAGATTGATACAAAATACTTTTATCAATTTAGTCACAGTAGATGAAGATGGAATCAGTTATCAAAGATTGGCTAATGCAGCTATAGCTCATAATATAGGTTTAGATTTATCAATGCAGTGGAGTCCAAAAAAATGGTTTAGTACTACTATTAACTTCAATCCACGATATGAAAAAATAGATGAAAATAGAAACCTAAACTATGCACATCTATCCTATCTGCAAGCCAATGCTAATATCATGTTGAACTTTAATCCAACAAAATGGTGGCTAATACAAACACAATATGACTATACTCCTAAACAAAGAAACTTACAAGGAAATCTGAAAAGCTCACACGGATTGGATATAGCTATGCGATGGAAAGTCTATAAAAACAATTTTGCCATTACACTTAAATGTTCTGATATATTTTATACGCGTAGATACACAGGAGTGCTAAGCACATACGGCGCTACACAACTATTCAATAGCAAATTTCAATCACGTGTTTTGAGTTTAGGTTTTGTATATCGTTTTGGTATGGGCAATAGAAGAAACCGAGAGGAGAATTTACTAGAAGATATCAATAAAAGTGGAGGTAGAGGCGTGAGATAAAAATTAATCTAATATAATAAATAAACCTGCTGATTTTAATTAGCAGGTTTTTTATTTGTAGCTATTCATGCTTATATCCTATTACTCACCAATTCTACTTTATAAGCTCTTCCTTTTATTTTTTCTTGTTTCATTTTTGGAAGATAGTTTTTGATAGTCGCTTTTTTTATAGCAACAAATGACATAAAATCCAGCAACTCTATCATACCTATTTCATCTTTGTGTATACCTACTGCTTTGGTCAAATAGCCAAGTATATCTCCTTTGCTCAACTTGTCTTTTTTGCCTCCACTGATATAGAGTGTAGACCATACTGATGGTGGAGGAGTATCTTTGTTCGCTTGTATTATATACTCTTCGGGTACATCATCTATATATCTAGGAAGCTCTTCGTCTTTTGATAAGATGATATAAGCATCTCCACTTGCATGCATACGTGCAGTACGTCCATTTCTATGTATAAATTCTTCGCTCTTGGTAGGTAAGTGATAATGGATAATATTTTTAACAGATGAAATATCTAGCCCTCGTGCTGCTAAATCGGATGCTATAAGAAAATGAACACTACCATTTCTAAACTGTATCAAAGTCTTTTCTCTATCTATCTGATCCATCCCTCCATGAAAAAAGGCATTGTCTATACCACGCTCACTGAGCATTTTGCTAGTACGTTCTACAGCCTCTCTATGATTGCAAAAAACTATAGTAGGATTTGCACCAAGATTGCAAAGCAATGCATCTAGACAAGCTATTTTATCCTTGGCTTCTGAGTGTACTTGATAAATTTTCAAACGAGCATCATCTTCTACTTTATCAATAAAATCAAGCATTACAGGATGCACTAAATTTATAAAGTCTGGAATCTCTATTTTAGAAGTAGCCGATACAAGTATTTTATTTTGAAGTGCTGGTAAGTAATTCATAATATAGTTCATCTGTTCATGAAAACCTAAGGCAAGTGATTTGTCAAACTCATCATAAACAATAATGCTAGTTGCTGATACATCAATTGTTTTTCGATGCAAATGGTCCGCTATTCTACCCGGAGTACCAATCAATAAAGTAGGAGGCACACTCAGATTTTGTTTTTCTACAGCTAGACTATGACCACCATAACAACTATTCACTTTAAAACCGGTACTCATTTTTTTCCAAACTTGTTCTATCTGAATCACAAGCTCTCTCGATGGACAAAGTATCAAACATTGTATGCCTTGTTTATTTTTATCTATAAGTTGTAATACAGAAAATAAAAATGCAATAGTCTTACCAGAGCCAGTAGGAGCTAGTAGTAATGTTTCTGGTTCTTTGGGCATCATCATCAATGCCTCTTCTTGCATAGGGTTGAGCTTTTCTATTCCAAGTTGTTGAAGCAGTTGAGGGAGTTGTTCTTTTATATGCATGTATCAAAGATACGATAATGTATAGTAATAATTAGTTATGAAGCAAAGCCAGTGTTTCCTTTCTTTTTATTTTATTGGTTTCGGTATAAATAAAAGTATTTAATACAAAAATATCTTTTGGTACTTCGTATTTTGCTACTTTATTTTTTATCATTGTCAATAGATTTTCTTTATTGATTTCGCTGGTACTTTCTATTATCAAAATGATTTTATTTCCTAATTTTTCATCTGGTATACTCGATATAAAAAACGGAAAATGGATATAGGATGCTAATTTAGCTTCTACTTGTTCTGGATTTATTTTTACTCCACCAGTATTGATTATATTATCTATTCTGCCTTTCCATAAAAATTGATTTGGATAAATAATATCTACTATATCATTTGTGGTCAATTGTTTCACACCTATATCAGGCGCATCAATTACCAAGCATTCTTTATCATTTTTAGAAATAGAAGTATTGGGTAAAATTGTATATGCTTTTTCTGCTTTACTAATATTTAAAAGTGCAATATGACTGATAGTCTCTGTCATACCAAAGGTTTGATAATACTGAGTACTGTGGTTTAGTAATTTTGATATTATTTTTTCGTATACAGCACCACCACCTATAATTAAATTTTTGATATTTTCATTTCCTTCTTTGCTTAGTTCTAGCAATGTAATTATTTGTAAAGGAACACATGCACAAAAATCAATATCGTCTTTTATTTGACAAAGAGCATCCATTTTAGGTTCGCTATATGAAAGACGCATCTCTCCTACTAGTGCACGTACTATCATCATTTTTGCACCTATGTATTTTGCATGCATACAAAGATGAATGCTATTATTTTTTTGCAACTGAAAAAAACTATTCGTCTTATTTGCACTTGCTATTGCATATTTTTTATCTATAGTTATTACTTTTGCACTACCTGTACTTCCACTAGTTTTATTATTAAAAGAATCTTTTGTGTCATCTATAAACAGCTGAATAAACAACCAAATCTCTCGTTCCCATTCTGGTACATCTTTCTTACTCAAAATAAATACGCAATAATCTATTAATTGCGGTAAAGTATATTTGTTATGTTGAATTTGATACTGCATGTTAAATTATCGAACTATCTATAGATTTAGTAATATCAAAAAACAAATGTCCGTTTTCTAAATACAAAGGCGAATTGATATTATTGGTATAAAGTTGACCAGTTCCTAGTCCATGGGTAATATCTTTTGCATCTTCAATAGATGAGGTCCATTGTGCTATGGCATTCAATCCTATATTGCTTTCGAGTGCAGATGTAATCCAATAAGGAATATTATTTTTTCGTGCTATGTTTATCCATTCTTCACTGCCAGCTATTCCACCATGAAGTGTAGGTTTTAGAATAATATATTGTGGTTGTATTTTTTCAATTAACTTTTTCTTTAATTCATTACTAACTATTGCTATCAATTCTTCATCGAGTGCAATAGGAATAGCGGTATCACAGCAGAGTGTAGCCATCTCATCGTGTTGCCCTTGTTTTATAGGTTGCTCTATAGAATGAATATCATATTCGCTCAGTTGTTTTATCTTTTCTTTCGCATCGTTTGTAGCAAATGCTCCATTTGCATCTAGTCTTAAAATCAACTGTTCATTTTTATATTCTGTTCGTATCCATTTTAGAATATTCAATTC
The DNA here is from genome assembly GCA_945860705.1 of Chitinophaga pinensis. Lineage (GTDB taxonomy): Bacteria > Bacteroidota > Bacteroidia > Chitinophagales > CAMDFR01 > CAMDFR01. The sequence continues at coordinate 98,662 of CAMART010000008.1, forward strand.
ATCTTCAAAATTGTTTGCACCTATTTTTAGTTTTACAACAGAATATCCTTGTTCTATTTTTTCATTGATTTGTTTCTTCATGGCATCAATAGTGCCTATCCATATCAATCCATTGATGGGAATTGATTGTAGACCTTTACTAAAATCTGTATCATACAATATACTATTTGAGTTACTTTTCAGTTGTAATAAAGCACTTTCTAAAGCAAAAGCTATACTTGGATATTTCAATCGAATAGTGGCGATTTGTGTTATGAACTCATTGATGTTTTCACAAATATGTTTTAGAAAAAACTCAAAGGAGCTATGTGCATCTATACTCAAACCATCTAATGGTGCAGCTTCACCTATAGCTGTGAAATCTGGATTTACTGTATCCACTAATTTTATAAAATAAGAAACCTTATGTGTCAATACACTGCGAGACGTAGCACTAGGTACTTTAAAATTTAATACGTATTTTGTATAAATAGCCTGAAGCATATTACATATATCTTGACATAAAAAATAAAATAGATAATACAAAAGTACTCATAGCCAACATAGGAAGCATTGGGTTGAAATCTTTATGTACATTGGTTTTCAGTACTTTAACACAATGAAATAAAAATAGAGGAAAGGCTAACAAATAAACCCATGAGGTGATCATTGGTCTCTCTACTAAAAGTGTAAAAGCAACTAATGAAAGTAATGAAAATAACACGAGAATCACCTGATATATTTTAGCATTTTGCAATCCTAATTTTATAGCTAATGTTATTTTATTGGATGCTGTATCATTTTCTATGTCACGCATATTATTGAGATTGAGCACTCCTGCAGAAAGCCCACCTATTGTAAATGCAGGTAATAAAAATAGTATTCTAAAACCTTTGATATATAAAAAACTCACTCCTACTACGCCTACTATACCAAAGAATAGAAACACAAACAAATCTCCCAAAGCATTATATCCATAAGGATTTTTGCCTACGGTATATTTTATTGCTGCAATTATTGCTCCCACACCAATAACAATAAATAATAAAGTATATATCATATACTGCCAACCAAAAGCAACAAATAATAAAGCTAATCCAGAGATAAACGATAAAATAGATGCGATGATAACTCCAGTCTTCATAGCTTCAAGAGATATATCACCGCTTTGCACGGCACGAAGTGGACCTATTCTTTTTTCGTTGTCCGTTCCTTTTTTACTATCTCCATAATCGTTTGCAAGATTGGAAAGAACTTGAAGGCAAATAGTAGTAATACATGCGAGAATAAATATATTGATATTGAAATAGTGATGATTGGCAAAAGTGAGTGCAGAACCTGTGATAATACAGGAAAGTGCTAAAGGTAAAGTGCGCAATCTCATGGCGCTTATCCAAGTTTTTATATTTTTTAACATAACTAAATATTCTAATATGTAGCTCTATATCAATAGTTTACAAATAAAATGAAAAAATATTCATATCTTTGCAGTGCAAATGTAATCATAAAAGGCAACTAGATGAACATGTATTACGTCATATAGGTAATTAGATACAAAAAGAAAATGAAGAAGTTATTTTGGGGGGTGGGAATATATATAATATTAGTACTTTCGGCATGTACGCCAAATTATACAGTAGATTTAAAAGTAAGAAATAATACTGCAGAGGTTTTGACTATAGAATATTTATCAAAAAAAGATAATAAGAAATTAAGTAAAACTTTGAAACCTGGCGAGCAGTTTGCAATTGCTAAATTTGATAAAGAAGGTAAAGATCTTGGATGGAATGAAGCATGGAAATACAAAATCATCTCTGCAAAAACTGCTACTGATATTTATAGCTGGAAAGATTATAATATACCAGGTGCTTGGGATTTAGAAAACTCTAGATACAAAACTAAAGGTGTATTGATATTAGAGTCTACGGACTTCTTGGCTGATATTAAATAATTCTATTAATTTTTTATCAATACATAAGCATTTAAGCTAGTAGCAATTGTAAGCCATATTGCATAGGGTAGCATAAGAAGAGCCATATACCATGGAGTATTTTTAAACCCATAATATGTAAAATAATACACTAAAAAAGTTAGTGAAATTATCACTACTAATCCGAGACTTGATTGATGATATTTGAAAAATATAGGATTCCAAATTACATTTAATATCCATTGAATACTGAATAAGAATAGTATAATCTTGAAATTATCCGCTTTATATTCTGGTAATATCTTTGCCATAAAAAAGGAAAAAGTAATCATAATAAATGTCCAAGCTGCACCAAATACCCAACCTGGTGGTGTCCATGGAGCTTTATTAAGTGAAAGATACCAATCTGCGTTCACCGCTTTAGCTGTAAATAATCCGCCTATTGCTAATGCAGCAAAATTGATAATAAGAAATAGTATTAATTTGATAGTATAGTTCATTTGTTATTTTTTTAATAAACCTAATATTGGTTTGCCTATACATCCGTTTGGTTCTTGTATTTGTATCATGCTAGCAATAGTAGGCGCAATATCTGTCATGTAAATAGTATTATAATCTTTACCCGGTTTTACATTCCATCCATACCATACCAATGGGATATGTGTATCATACTTAAAGGAAGTGCCGTGTGTAGTACCTTTTGTAAAATCTTCCATCCATGCTGGATTTAATATAATGTATAAATCTCCACTTCGTTGTGCATTGTAACCATTTTGTATCAATGTTTTTAGTTCAGCTATGATAGATGCATTATTTATATTTGATAAATCTACCACATCCATTACTCCTGGAATAGATTTTATAAAATTTGATAATTTATACTTGATATTATCTAGTTTTTCTTTGTCATTTTTTATTGCAGTATGGTTAAGATAAATCTGTTGGTTGGCAATACCAAAAAGTAGAGTCGAATCTTTAAACTCTCTCAATACAAAATCACTCACTTTTCTGTTCATTGAATCTAACATTAAATTTCCTGCGGGTATTTTATTTGTTTGAAGAAAAGTAGCATTGTGTGCTGCTCCATGATCTGCTGATAGGAATAATAAATAGTTGCCTATGCCCACTGTCAAGTCTAGATAATTTATAAATGATGCAATCTCTCTATCCAATTGTAAATAGGTATCTTCTATTTCAACAGAGTTGGTTCCAAATTGATGACCAATATAATCGGTAGATGATAGACTTACTGTAAGAAAATCGGTGATATTATCTTTGCCAAGCTCCTCGCCTCTTATTGCATTTTTAGCAAAATCTAAAGTCATTTTATTTCCATAAGGTAAGGCTTTAAGTATATCTGGACTTGCATCTAGTAAAGTTTTTATATTATGAACAAAAACAGGTTTATCTTCATTTTTATAAGGACTTTCCCAAACTACATTATCTTCAGTACTTTCATGATATTTTTCTAATTCAAAAATAGTTTTCCAAGTATCATTCATTTTTCCATTTTTAGCTAAACTATCATTACTAGCTTTTACCCAAGATGGTAATTCTTTTCTATAATACGAAGAAGTAATCCATCTTCCACTCGTACCACTATACCAATAAGCTCCATCTGCACTATGACCTGCTGGCAATATGGCGCCTCTATCTTTGATAGCTATCCCAATAGTTTTAGATTTGAAATTGGTAGCTAATTTTAATTCATCGCATATAGAAGTGGTGAGCATATTGACAGGTGACATTTTGCCAGCTACAGATGAATCACCCACTGAAGTGTATCGTGCATCATCTGTACAATATATTGATTTTTCTATATTTTTATTATACCAGTTATTGGCTATGATACCATTGATAGCAGGCACGGTGCCTGTATATATACAAGTATGACCTGGTGCTGTATAAGTAGGAACATAAGGTATCTGAGTATTTTCGCAAGAGTAGCCTTGAGCTAATAATTTTTTGAATCCGTTAGCTGTGTATTTAGATTCATATCTATACAAATAATCCCAACGCATTTGGTCCACTACAAGACCTATTATTAATTTTGGTTTGGTGGGAATAGTAGTATTATTTGTAGTCTGAGCAACTAACTTACAAGAAATAGCAACAAGAATAAATGTATATAATAATATTTTTTTCATACACAAATTTAAACATAATTCGATTGTAGTAGTTTAATTAAACATTAAGTTTATACATTTGCGGATGATTTCAGAAAAATATAGAAAAGGACTCAGATATATCGGATGGTTTGTCATCTCTTTATTCTTAGTTGTATATCTTACATATCTCATCAAACCATCTATACTTGCTGATTTAGGTATAGATATGAAATCATTTGCTAAAAATACCTTTATATTCTTTATCGTAAAAGGATGCATCACTACCTCTATCATCATCTATGGTGCTTGGAAAGTAAGAAAGAAGATGAAAAAGTAGGATTATAAACTCTTATATATCTCTATCAATTTTTTCTCTTCAATACCCCAATTATATTTTTTGATTATTGCTTTTTTACCATTGGCTCCATGTTGTTTGGCTATAGTAGGATTTTTGATATAAAAATCTATAGCTTCTGAAATAGCTTTTGGACTTAATGGATCAATAGTTGTACCACATTGTACTTCATCTATTATATTTTTCCATAGAGGGAAATTACTAGCAATAACTGGAATTCCAGTTGCCATATATTCAAACATTTTTACTGGTAATGAATCTATATAGTTGATAATTGGATGAAGTGTTACCAGTCCTGCCATTGATTTTTTTAGGAGTTCGTTTATACCATTTCTATCCAAAAAACCTACAAAATCTACTTTATTCCAATTAACATTATTCTTAATAGTTTCTTCCAAAATAGTATTAGAAAATTTTCCTGCGAGCAATAATTTTGCGTCAATAAAACTAAGTGCATTTACAATTTCTTCAATACCTCTTACTTTTTCTATACCACCTATATAGCAAACATTTTTCGAATCAAATGAAGCTTCAATATTCATATCAAATTCCTCTATTTTAGGATAGTTATTGATATCTTTTGTATGTTTATTTATCCTCAAAAATCTATCTCTAATAAAAGGAGTTGCTGTAATGAGATAATCTAATTTAGAAGCAACTCTATTTTCAAACTTCTCAAAAAATAATGAAATTATTTTTCTAAAAATAGAAGGTATCCAATATTTGGCTAGGATTTGACGAGGTACATCTTCATGCACATCATAGATAACTTTTTTACCTTTTCGTTTGAGATCTAATGCAACTCTCAAAAACTCTGGGTCATGAAAATGGTATATATCTGCATTGACTTCTAGAGCGTATTTTAGAGCTATTTTGGGGGCATTGAGTATTCTATCAATTCTTCCTTTGAATGGATGATTTACGCCAAGTATTTTCACACCATCACATATATCACTATCTGAATTGAGAACCAGCAAAGTAACGTCAAAACCTGCATTAGCAAGACTTACGCATTCTTTATGAAATATACGTACATCTTTAGAAGGATGAACAGTGGTAACATGACATATTTTTTTCATTCAATTTTTTTCAAAAAAAAACGCTTCATACTTGAAGCGTTTTTTATATATTATTTATTTGATTATTTTACTTCAAAAGAAACTCTTCTATTTAAGTAATGACTACCTTCTGTATTTGGATCATATTTAGCTGGTAATCCATTTACAATAGGACTATTTTTACCATTAGCTACAATCTCAAATCTATCTTTAGCTATTCCAAAAGCAGTAACTAATAAGTTTACTACATTTTCAGCTCTTATTTGAGACAATTTCAAATTATAATCATCCGCTGCTCTATTATCAGTATTACCATAAATTTTCATTTTAGAAGCAGGATTTTCTTGCATATATGCTGCTACTTCATAGATGTTTGGATAGAATTCTTTTTTGATATCATCTTTATTTAAATCAAAGAAAATTGGCTTAAACATTGATGGCATATTACTATTATTACTAGCTTTTATTTCAAATCCTTTTGCATCTACAAGAACCCCTGATGGGCTTCCATTTTCTCTATCAAATACGTCAGCTACACCATCTTGATCAGAATCAAGTGCAACTCCATTTTTATTAACTTTAGCTCTTTTTGGTGAAAATGGCTCATCATCGATTCTATCAGTGATACCATCTCCATCAATGTCTAGAGTTACCCCGTGAGTATTTACCATAGCATTTTTAGGAGTATTCAATTCTTTGTCATATATATCCATCACACCATCTTCATCATCATCTTTTGTAAACTCAGGATTATTAATTCCAACTTTCATAGCCATCAAATCTTCGTATGGTTTTGTAAGTGGATTTACCCAATATAATGGTTCTTCTCTTTTACCTATTTTAAAATTAAAACAAATATTAGTATAAGACATGATATCTTGAGAACCTGAATAGTATCCTTCTCTTGTAAATCTAGTTCCATCCATTACATCATCTCCATGATAAGAAAATCTTTGTTCGAGATTTAAATCAACTCTTCTACTTAATTTAAATGCTAAACCTGCACCAAATACAATACTTGGATTAACTTGTCTTCCTTCACTTCTGATAGATCCTGGTTTGTTATTAACTACAGTTTCGTAAGTTTTATCTTGTAACGATTTTATATCTTTTTGTACTCTAAATCTATCTAAAAAATTATCCGTAGAAGCTATTGATGAATAATCATAAGCATTACCATTTGCATCTAGTTCGTTAGTAGATACTTTTCTTGTTGAAACTCCTCCACCTGCTAATGCATATATTAATACTTTGGGATTTCTTTTGTAGTAATTGATGTTATTTAAATATACCATACCTTGCAATGAAAAATCCATCCATTCTAGTTTATAATTTCTGTATATACCTGTTGTAGTTTTGAATACTTCTTGACCATATACTTGTGCATAGATTCCTTGAAATCTTAAAGCAAAAGTATGTCCTAAAGCTTTTTGAATGTTGATTCCACCTCCGAATCCGTATTTCTCATCGATATCACCTATCAAATATGGCATACCTGCATGCAATCCTAAAGACCACATATTCTTTTTCTTAGCTGGAAATGCATAGGTATTATTTTCATAATCCATTTGTTTTTGGTAGTCTTTTTTCTTTAAATACAAAGAATCTTTAAGAGGTTTCATTTCTTTTAATTCCTTTACTTCCTGAGCAAATAAAGATTGCACAAGAACAAAAAAAGAAATTAAAAGTAAAAATTTAGAAAAATGTTTCATAATGAGTTTTAATTAAGTTAATGGACAAAGTTACTTATAAAAAAATTATTTTATTAAACATTTTTTAACATTATAAAATGTACTAATATCATACTAATCACCTCTATATTAAAAGAATATAGTAATATTGCACAAAATTTATAAATATATGCAAAAAGTTTCATTAATAATAAATGCCGTATTGCTTTTGCTTATTGGTGTTTTATTTTATCTAGTTTTTTCAAAAAACAATACTACAACTGCTGCAAAAAGCCCAGAAGGTGCTAAAATAGACAAATCTGTAAAAATTGCTTACATAGATATAGATACACTACAGGAAAATTATAAATATTTTACTGAAAAAAGAAAAGAACTAGAAACTAAAGCCTCTAGTATGCAAACAACTCTTCAAAATAAACAAAACGAACTTCAAAGAATCTATGAAGATGCTGAGAGAAATGCTGCTACTATGACACAAAATCAATTAGAAGCAAAACAAATGGAGTTAGAAAAAAGAAAAAATGAACTAGAAAATTCTAACGCAACTTTCTCACAGCAAATGGAAACTGAACAAGCATCTTTCAATGAAGCTTTTCTTAAAAAAATAGAAGATTATATTGCTAAAATAAATAAAGATAAAGAATATTCTTTTGTATTTACTTATTCTAGAAGCCTTGGAACTATGCTCTACAAAGACAGTACATATGATATCACAAAATCTGTAGTATATGGTTTGAATAAGGAATACGAGGAGTCAATTAAGAAATAAAAAAAGTATCAAGTAGTCTCGTCTAAGGACGAGATCAAGTATTAAGTATCAAGTAGAAAGTATCAATTATTATTTGGAATTATAAAGTTCGAGACTAAAATTAATGTCATACATTTTTTAAAGGAACGAGTATTTTTATTCTTGACTTGAAAAATTCTTCTGAAAATATACTAAATAAAAATGCCTACGCTAGCGTAGGCATTTTTGTAAAATTAAATTGGTAATAAAAATGTTGTTATGATAACTTAACGTTTATTGCATTTAATCCTTTTCTTCCCTCTACAACATCGAATGTTACTTTGTCATTTTGTTTAACTTGATCTTTCAATCCGTTCACATGTACAAAGTACTCTTTGTTTGTCTGGTCTTCGATAATAAATCCAAATCCTTTAGATTCATTAAAGAACTTTACTGTTCCTGTATTCACTTTAAATAAATTTTTAATTCGATGCAAAGGTATAGTTATTATTATTAATAAAGTGATTTATTTTAATAATAATATTATTTACTTACTCAAATACATACTTTTCATTTTGTACAACTCTCTGAAATATGGGTCTTTCAAGTGTTTGATAAAGCGTATAGACTCACCTGTACTCTTCATCTCAGGGCCAAGTTCCTTATTTACATTAGGAAATTTATTAAACGAAAAAACGGGTTCTTTTATGGCATAACCTTCAAGTTTTTCTTCATAAGTGAAATCGGTGAGTTTATTTACACCCAACATGATTTTTGTAGCTATATTTAAGTAAGGTATTTGATATGCTTTACATATAAATGGTGTAGTACGAGATGCACGTGGGTTGGCTTCTATCACAAATACTTCTTCATTTTTTACAGCAAATTGAATATTTACCAAACCAAGTATATTCAAATCTTTAGCTATTTTGTAGGTATATTCTTTCATCAATCCTATCACTTTGTCGCTCAGATTAAATGCAGGAAGCACACTATTACTATCGCCACTATGAATACCTGCAGGCTCGATATGCTCCATGATTCCCATGATTTGGAGATTTTCTCCGTCAAAAATAGCATCTACTTCACATTCTTCTGCTCTATCAAGAAAATGATCAATCAAAATATTATTGTCTGGATGGTGTTTCAAGATACTAATTACACTAGTAGTCAAGTCTTCATCATTGATGACAATACGCATTCTTTGTCCACCAAGTACATAAGATGGACGAACCAATACTGGATATCCTACAGAGTGTGCCACTTCTATAGCGTCATCTACAGTTTTGGTAGCACCATATCTTGGATAAGGTATATTGAGTGCTTTCAGTCTATCAGAAAAACGCTCTCTATCTTCGGCTATATCCATACTATCATAAGAAGTACCAATAATTCTTACTCCCATTTTAGTGATTTTATCGGCTAGTTTCAAAGCAGTCTGTCCACCCAATTGAACTATCACTCCATATGGTTTTTCATGTTCTATAAGTTCTCTAATATGTTCCCAAAATACGGGCTCGAAATACAATTTATCTGCTGTATCAAAATCTGTAGAAACGGTTTCTGGATTGCAATTGACCATGATAGCTTCCATGCCACTTTCTTTGATAGCTTGTATTCCATGCACACAGCAATAATCAAACTCTATCCCCTGCCCTATTCTGTTGGGCCCTGAACCTAGAACGATTATCTTTTTTCTATCAGAGACGATACTTTCATTTTCTGCATCGAATGTGCTATACAAATAGGGCGTATGAGCTTCAAACTCTGCTGCACAAGTATCTACTATTTTGTATACTCTATTGATACCAAGTTCTTTTCTTTTAGAATAAATAATATCTTCACTATCTATTTTCATCAAATAAGCAATTTGTGCATCGCTATAGCCTTTTTCTTTTACTTCTCTCAAAAATTCTGTAGTAATAGTTTCTGGTTTTAGTTTTCTGATAACTGCATCCGTTTTTACTAGGTCATTTATTTGGTGTAAAAACCACGGATCAATTTTTGTCAATTCATATATTTTACTTATAGGAACCCCAAGATATAAAGCTTTTTTTATTCTGAAAATTCTATCCCAGCTTGGATATTGTATCCCATGAAGTATCATTTCTACACTCATTTCATGTTTTCCATCTGCACCAAGTCCTATTCTATTATTCTCAAGACTTTGACATGCTTTCTGGAGTGCTTCTTGAAAATTCCTACCTATTGCCATCACCTCACCCACACTTTTCATTTGTATGCCTAGTGTTTCATCACAACCTTTAAATTTTTCAAAATTCCAACGAGGTATTTTTACTATGACATAGTCAAGTGATGGTTCAAAAAATGCGGATGTAGTTTTAGTGATTTGATTTTTTAGTTCATCGAGATTATAACCAATAGCAAGTTTGGCAGCAACTTTAGCAATAGGATACCCAGTAGCTTTACTTGCCAATGCTGATGAGCGTGATACTCTAGGATTGATTTCAATAGTGATGATTTCTTCTGTATCTGGACTGATAGCAAATTGTACATTACAGCCTCCACTAAAAGTACCCAAAGAACACAAAAGTTTTTTAGCATAGTTTCTCATTTTTTGAAAAGCAGTATCGCTTAGTGTCATAGCAGGTGCAACTGTGATGCTGTCTCCTGTATGAATCCCCATTGGGTCTAAATTTTCTACTGTACAAATTACTGCAACGTTATTGGCATTGTCTCTCAATAACTCAAGTTCGTATTCTTTCCACCCCAATACTGCTCGTTCTAACAACACTTCATGTCTTGGAGAAGCCTCTAATCCTCGAAGGAGCATATCATCAAAATCTTCTTTTTTATAAACGATGCCTCCTCCAGTACCACCAAGAGTAAATGATGGTCTTATCACTAGTGGAAAACCTATTTTTTGTGCAATTTCTTTACCTTCTAGATAAGAGTTAACTGTAAAGGCTGGATTGATAGGCAAATCTAGCTCTATCATATGTAGTCTAAATTTTTCTCTATCTTCTGTAGTTTCTATAGCTTTGATATCTGCACCTATTATCCGTACTCCATAATCTTCCCAAAGACCAATTTCATCTGCTTCTATAGCAAGATTTAGAGCTGTCTGTCCACCCATAGTAGGAAGTACTGCGTCTATTTCATTTTCTTTCAAAATTGTTTCGAGTGATTCTACATTGAGTGGTAAAAGATAAATTTTATCTGCAGTCATAGGATCCGTCATAATCGTAGCCGGATTGCTATTAATCAGGATTACTTTTATTCCTTCTTCTCTGAGTGAACGTGCTGCTTGTGTACCAGAATAATCAAACTCGCAAGCTTGACCAATAATAATAGGACCGCTACCAATAATTAAAACGGATTTAATCGAAGTGTCTAAAGGCATATAATATAAAGTTTAACTATAATTTATAAAACAATCAAAAATATTGACTGTGGGTTTCATCACGCCATTTAGAATGCAAAGTTAAGTATTTATTACTCTGTAGATTTTTATTTATTCTATACTATGTGGAAAAATGTATGCTAATAGTTGAAATGGTCTCAAGTATTAAATTAATAAATATGCAATCAAAAAAATAAAAACAATTAAATTATTTTTAATAGTTGAATATACTTCTGAAAATATTTAAAATTATTTTAAAGTTTTATGTATAAAATTGAGATAATAACACGAATAAAAGTCTTTTATTCGCCTTATTATTATTGACTTTCAAAGATTTTAATATATTATTTTTGTACCATTATTTAACTAATAAAATTACATACTATGAATCAACATGATCTTAAACATGAGTTTCCTGAATTGGAGGAAAAAATCCACGAACTAAAAATTAGTAATAATCATTTTAAAAAATTATTTGACGAATATCATGATGCCAATAAAGAAATACATCGTATAGAAAGTCGTGCTGAAGCTACAACTGATGAAGTATTAACTGCATTAAGAAAACAAAGACTTCATTTAAAGGATGAATTATATTCTATGCTTACAGCTAATTAAAAAGTATATTATCAAACTAATTAAAACTCCAATTGAAATTCAATTGGAGTTTTTTATTTGTAATCAATTGACTATTTTTTTTCAAATTCTAGTTTATATAATAACCATCCAAAACCTAATACTAGATGAAAAATAACAATAAACATTATTAAGTAAGCCATAAATAAAGACATTTATATCTTTTAATGTAATTTATATCGAATAAGTTCCTTATTTCATTTTTTTTCATTAAATCTTTATTTCGAGATATGTAGTACTTTTGCAGAATGATAGAAATAGGCAAATACAATACGCTTACTGTAGAGAAATTAGTAGATTTCGGTATATACTTAACAGATGGGACTGATTCAATATTACTACCAAAAAAATGGGTATTGCGAGACATGCTACCTGGCAAAGAAGTAGAAGTATTTATATACAAAGACAATGAAGAAAGACCAATAGCAACTACTCTTAAACCATACGCTACTGTGGGTGAATTTGCATGTCTTAAAGTGAAAGACCTCAATGAACTGGGTGCTTTTATGGTCTGGGGTATAGAAAAAGATATATTTGTGCCATATCGTGAACAAGCTACTGAAATGCAAGCTGGTAGAAGGTATGTTGTATATATTTTTGTAGATTCTGTAACGGATAGAGTTGTAGCATCTTCAAAGCTGTCAAAATTTATCAATCAAGATGATATAGATGTAAAAGAACTAGATGAAGTAGAAATACTTGTTTCTAAAAAAACAGATTTGGGTTACGAAGCTATCATCAATGGAAAATTAAAAGGACTCATCTATGAAAACGAAATATTTTCTCCAATACAAGTGGGGGATATTCGCAGTGCATTTATCAAAAAAATAAGAGAAGACAATAAGATTGACTTGAGTTTACAGGCTAGAGATTTTGGCATATCAGATGATGCAAAAACAAAAATTTTAGAAGTACTCGAACAACGAAATGGATTTCTGGCTTTGAACGATGAAAGCGAACCAGACGATATAAAAGAACAATTGCATATGAGCAAAAAGTCTTTCAAAAAAGCTATTGGTGGATTATTTAAAGATAAAAAAATTCGAATCACAGAAAGAGGAATAGAATTACTTCAGTAGTATTAGATTATAACTTAAAACTTTTTACTTAAAACTTTTAGCTTAAATCTTAGTACTTAATAGATAATAACTCATAAAAGTAAGCCCTAATCCCAGTATTACACTCAACGCAATATAGATAAATGCTGTAGATATTTGATTATTTTGCAATAGCTGAACACTCTCAAAACTAAGTGCTGAAAAAGTAGTAAATCCTCCACAAAATCCAGTGACTAAGAGAAATTTTATGGTATCACTTGTTTGATTTGTTTTCAATATATAAGCCATAATTGCTCCTATAATGATACAACCAATCATATTTGCAATAAAAGTAGGATATGGAAAACCCGTTACCAATGGTTGATATTTTTGATAAAACAACGATATCATATATCTACCAATACTGCCGATAGCACCACCAATTCCTACTAATAGTATGTTTTTCATATTTTAAGTATCAAGTACAAAGATATAAGTATTAAGATTTAAGTGAAATTATTAGTAGAATGACTCATCTTACATTATATATTTAACGTATTAATTTTAACTCATTACTTTATACTAACTACTTTAGTCTATATACTTAATTCTTGATACTTTCTACTTGATACTTAATACTTGATCTCGTCCTTAGACGAGACTACTTGATACTAATTACTAGCTCTTACCAACATAATTATGTGGTGTTATTTTTTTGAGTTCTGCTTTCAATTCTTTTTTTACATCCAAAGTATCTACAAATTCATGAATCAATTTCATAGTTATAGATTCATTAGTTCTAGTGAGCTCTTTTAGTTTTTCATACGGATTAGTATATCCCTCTCTGCGTAATACAGTTTGTATGGCTTCTGCTACAACTATACAATTTTTATCTAGTGCATTTTCTATAGCTTTTGGATTGAGTAATAGTTTTGATAATCCTTTTTCTAAACTAGAAAAAGCAATAAGTATATGTCCATATGGCACTCCTATATTTCTAGTTACTGTGCTGTCTGTAAGATCTCTCTGCAATCTAGATACAGGTAATTTTGCACTAAGGTGTTCGAGAAGTGCGTTGGCTAGTCCTAAATTCCCTTCAGCATTTTCAAAATCTATAGGATTTACTTTATGTGGCATTGCACTACTTCCTACTTCATTTTTATTTATTTTTTGTTTGAAATATTCCATAGAAATATAAGCCCACATATCTTTACTAAAATCTAAAAGTATCGTATTGATTCGTTTTTGTGCATCAAATATGGCAGCCATATTATCATAGTGCTCTATTTGAGTAGTATGTTTTTGCCTATCAATACCAAGGCTATTTTTCATAAAATTATTAGCAAATTTTATCCAATCAGTTTTGGGATATGCTACAAAATGCGCATTCATATTTCCTGTAGCACCTCCAAATTTGCCAGAGTGCGCTATAGATTTAAGTTGTTTCACTTGATTTTGAAGTCTCTCTACAAACACCATCATCTCTTTACCAAGTTTGGTGGGTGATGCAGGCTGTCCGTGTGTATGAGCCAACATTGGAATATTTTTCCATTCTTTTGCTAATATTTCTATTTGCGAAATCAATGAAATTATTTTTGGTAAATATTCTTGCTCAGTAAATAATTTTATACTTAATGGTATAGCAGTATTATTTATATCTTGTGATGTCAATCCAAAATGCACAAATTCTTTGTAAGCACCCAGCTTCAATTCATCCATTTTTTTCTTGATAAAATATTCCACTGCTTTTACATCATGATTGGTTACTTTTTCGGTATTTTTAATTTCTTGTGCATCTGTCTCCGAAAATTTTAAATAAATATTCCTTAAATCTTTCCACTTATTTTTACTTACAGACTTCAACTGAGGCAATGGCAGTTCACATAGAGCTATGAAATATTCTATTTCTACTTGTACACGATATTTGATCAATGCATATTCAGAAAAATAATTGCTCAACACTTCCGTTTTGCCTCTGTATCTACCATCAATAGGCGAAATAGCTGAAAGTTCTGTAAGCTTTGCCATCATATTTAGTTAATTTTTAATTTGTTAAAAGAATAAATGTAGCTAAAAATAAATTTACTAATACACCTTACAAAGGTACGCAAAGGCAGAAATAATCTAGATTTTTTATCTACATAAAAAAAGTTTTGCACACATATATATGAAGATGAATTTGGATAATATCAATTTTTCTGTATTTATTTGTAGTCTGAATGAGTTTATTAAAACAAGAATTAGAATGTCAAAAAGCCTTTTTATTGTAGAGTCCCCTGCAAAAGCGAAAACAATTGGGAAGTATTTGGGAAATGATTTTATTGTCACTTCGAGTTATGGTCATGTGAGAGATTTGCCAGAAAGTAAGCTCTCTATAGATATAAATAATAACTACGAACCACAATATGTAGTATCTGAAGACAAAGAAAAAATAGTAGCCGAACTTATAAAACTCGCCAAAAAAGCAAAAGACATCTATTTTGCAACGGATGAGGATCGTGAGGGTGAGGCTATCTCTTGGCATCTCTGCAAAATATTGGATGTAGATCCAAAAACTGCAAAACGAGTTACTTATACTGAGATTACCAAAAAAGCAATTGAAAAAGCTATAGCCAATCCACGTAAACTAAATCTTGATTTAGTAGATGCGCAGCAAGCAAGAAGAGTACTCGATAGAATAGTAGGTTATGAGGTCTCTCCTATTTTATGGAAAAAAGTAAGACCCAACTTAAGTGCTGGTAGAGTGCAATCTGTAGCTACAAAATTGATTGTAGAAAGAGAAAGAGAAATCAATGCCTTCAATAGTTCATCGGTATTTAAAATATTGGCAAAGTTTCCAGTAGAAGATGGCAAAGGAAAAGCAGCTACTCTCAAAGCAGAAAGAAAACAAGCTACACCAAAATTTGATGATGCTAAAAACTTTTTAGAATCATGCATCGGTGCAAAATACAGCATAAAAGATATAGAGAAAAAACCAGGTAAAAGAAATCCTGCAGCACCATTTACAACTTCTACGTTGCAACAAGAAGCGAGTAGAAAATTGGGCTTTTCGGTAATAAAAACAATGCTTGTAGCTCAAAAACTTTATGAGCAAGGACATATCACTTATATGAGAACTGACTCTACCAACTTATCTGATGATGCTATGAAAGCTTCTGCAGATGAGATAAACAGTAGATATGGCAAAGAATACGCACAAGCTAGAAACTATACCAACAAAGCAAAAGGTGCACAAGAAGCGCATGAAGCTATTCGTCCTACTTTATTTAATGTAACAGAAATAAATGTAGAATACGACCAACAAAGATTGTATGATTTAATCTGGAAACGCACTGTAGCAAGCCAAATGGCACAAGCTCAAACAGAAAAAACGATTGCGTCTATAGAAATAAGTACTAATAAAGAAATCTTACAAGCAAGTGGTGAGGTAATCATCTTTGAAGGATTTTTGAAAGTATATAATGAAAGTACCGATGAAGATGAGGATGAAGAAACATCAGGACTTCTACCACCATTAACTATTGGTCAAAATCTAGACCTAGATGAAATGATGGCTACAGAACGTTTTTCGAAACCTGCAGCAAGATATAGCGAGGCAGCACTTGTAAAAAAACTTGAAGAATTGGGTATCGGTAGACCATCTACCTATGCTCCTACTATCAGTACTATACAAAATAGAGGCTATGTAGTGAAAGGAATTAAAGTTGGTAAAGAAAGAGTAGTAAAACAATTTTTACTTAAAAAAGATAAGGTAAGCAATATAGATACAAAAGAAATCTATGGTGCAGATAAAAACAAATTGATGCCCTCAGATGTAGGTATTATGGTTACTGACTTTTTGGAAGAAAACTTCAAAGACATCATGAACTATAGTTTCACAGCAAATGTAGAGCAAGAGTTTGATAATATAGCAAGTGGTGATATTAAGTGGGCAAAAATGATTGATGGTTTTTATAAGCCATTTCACAAAAATGTAGAACATACTACTGAGCACAGTGAGCGTGCAAACATGGAAAAAATTCTAGGTAATCATCCAGAAAATGGTGAAGTGATTTTAGCTAGAATAGGTAAGTTTGGCCCTATGGTACAGATGGGGCAACCTGTAGAAGATGGTCCTAAACCTCGCTACGCAAAAATGAAAGCCGATCAAAGCATCGAAACGATTACTTTAGAAGAAGCACTAGATTTATTTAAACTTCCATTGAAATTTGGTGAATACGAAGGCTACGAAATGTCTGCTAATATTGGAAGATTTGGTCCATACGTACTATATAATAAAGTGTTTGCATCTGTGCCAAAAGAATATGATATCTATGAACTGACTCGTGAGCAAGCGATAGAAATCATCAAAAACAAAGCAGAAGCTGATGCAAAAAAAATGATTAAATCATTTGAAAAAGAAGGCATAGACTTACTCAATGGAAGATATGGCCCTTATATCAAAAAAGGGAAAGACAACTATAAAATACCAAAAGATAGAGAGCCTGAAAGCTTGACTATAGAGGAAATACAAGCATTGATAGCAGAGCAAGATGCCAATCCTAAAAAAGGGGGAAGAGGTCGTTTTCAAAAGAAAGCAGCTCCAGAACCAAAAGCAAAAAAAGCTCCTGCAAAAAAAGCAGCTACTAAAAAAGCGGCAACAACAAAAACTAAAAGTACAGCTACCAAAAAAGCAGCAACTAAAAAAGCAACGACTAAAAAATAAGGAATATACTCATAGCTATACATGGATATAAACCAAATAAATAGAAAAGAACTGGAAGCACTATTGGCTTTGCTAGATGATAGCGACTCTGAAGTATATGAGCATGTATTTGACAAACTAAGTACCTATGGAAAAGAGATCATCCCAGAGCTAGAAAGTGCTTGGGCAGATGCTTTCAATGAAAAAATGCACGAGCGACTCGAAGAACTCATTCATAGAATTCAATTCAATTCGCTACATACAGCATTTGAAGCCTATGTGCAGAAAGATGAATTTGATTTGCTAGAAGGTGCCAGTATATTGGCAAACTTTTCTTATCCAGATTTAGAATTGGAGTCTATACAAAAAGAAATCACAAAGCTAAAAAGAGATATATGGCTAGAGATGAATGAAAGCCTCACTCCTCTCGAAAAAATAAATGTACTCAATCAAATGTTTTTTTCAAATTTCAATTTTGAAATCACCAGTCCTGCCAATATAGATGAGAGCGATTTTTATATCAATAAATTTCTGGAAACGAGAAATGCACATCCTATCTTAGTTGGTTTGTTGTACATCATTCTTGCACGCAAACTCGATTTACCAGTTTATGGATTGAATTTACCTAATCATTTCGCATTGGTATTTTGCAGAAACAATATCGACTTTAGAGAAAGTATAGAAGAGCATAGAAGTGAAGTGATTTTCTATATCAATACACATCAGAAAGGAGCTATTTTTACTAAGAGTGAAATAGAAGAATATCTTTCTAAAATAGAACAAACTAATAAAATAGAATACTTCGTACCCTGCACAGATAAACGAATCATAAAACTCCTTCTCAAAAATCTACTCAACTATTATATCAGCAAAAACGACGAAATCCGTGCTAGAGAATTGAGCACGCTAGTAAGCCTTATTTTGTAGTGTTAAGTTTTGAATGCAAAGATAATTTTGAATTTTTGAATTATGAATTTTGAATAATTTAATAAGATACACTTATTGTTTTATCTAATATTATGATAATTTAAAATAGGTAATTGAAAATTGAAAAATTGGTCATTGAAAAATTGATCATTGGTTATTGAAATTCTCAACCGGCTCATCTTCCCTGTCATTGCGAGAAGAAACGAAGCAATTGAGAGAGCCTGTTCCGCTAGAGCGGAAGGTTAGGGGTGTGTTTATATAAAATAAAATTAAAGATGCCTCCTTCCTCGGCATTTCAAAAAGCATTATAAAAGTAGTTTGGTATTCCGAGGAACGAGGAATCTCAATGTATGCTTATCAAACATAGATGCCTCCTTCCTCGGCATTTCAAAAAAACTATTTTTACTCTTGTTGCACTATATATTTTTATGCTGGTTCAACTTTTTGTTTAAAGAAGTATCTCCCGAAGTTTCGGGACTGAATGACCCTGTATTTATCTTTTCCAATCTGTCATTCAGAAGGAAACTACTTTGATAGGATGATTAGTAAATCACTTTATTAAATCTTAAATAAAAAGTAAATCTATAAGTTACCTCCTTCATCGGCATTTCAAAAAACTATGTAAGAATTTCACATCTGCTAACCTGACTGCCGTCAGGCAAGTTCTGCTAATATAAAGATTTGCTAATCTGTTAATTATTTTTTTTATTTCCATTATTCTCCCTATCTTAGTAAAACCTAAAAATAATAATCATGAAAAAATATATACTCCTTAGTATCATTTTTCTACTTTCTTATTCCTCTATCAAAAGCCAAGATTATAGGTATATTCCAGATGCTAATTTTAGAGCATATTTAGTAGGCCTTGGTTGTCCATTTGATATGAGTGGAGATAGTTTAGATATAACATCAACAGTAGTTACTAGTTTGACTATAATGAATTGTTATGGTAGAAATATTAGTAATTTATCTGGTATTGAATATTTTACTTCATTAACAACTTTAGCTTGCTATACCAATAGAATGACGAGCTTACCTAGCTTACCAAGTTCTTTGCAAGTATTAGATTGTTATAATAATTCACTGACAAGTTTACCAGCTTTACCGATTACTTTGACTGAATTGAGTATTGAATATAATTCAATTACAAGCTTACCCAGCTTACCAAGTTCTTTGCAAGTATTAGATTGTTATAATAATTCACTTACAAGTTTACCAGCTTTACCTAGTTCATTAAATTATTTATCTTGTGATATTAATTTTCTTACAATCTTACCTACATTACCTAGTTCATTAACTCGTTTATTTTGTGCTTTTAATTCACTGACAAATTTACCTGCTTTACCGATTACTTTGACTGTATTAGATTGTTATAATAATTCACTTACAAGTTTACCAGCTTTACCGAATACTTTGACTGAATTGAGTTGCGGTCATAATTCACTTACAAGCTTACCAAACTTACCTACTTCATTAACTCGATTATTTTGTAATGATAATACTTCTTTAAACTGTTTACCATATTTAACAAATCAACTTACTGAAATATATTTTTCAAATACATCTATAACATGTCTACCAAATTTTATACCTAGTGCAATATATTCACCACCAATAGGCACATATCCATTTTGCAATACATATATTCATACTTGTCCATCATATACAGCTATTCAAGGGAATATATTTATGGATACTGATTTAGATTGTATAATAGATAGTACTGAACCAAAAATTAACTATATAAACTTGAACTTAAAACAAGGAATCACTACTACGCAAAACACTACTAGTGGATTTAATGGCTTATATTCTTTTGATCCTTTATCAAATGGAATATATACTGTAAATATAGACACTACTAATATACCTTTTACCGTCTGATGTCCTGTGACGGGCTATGATACTATAAATATAGATTCTGCTCATCTATACAACTCAAATATAAACTTCGCCCTTCAGTGCAAATCTGGTTTTGATATAGGCACAACTGGTTTAATTAATACTAGATTAATTCGCCCTGCTTCTGTTGCTAGTTTTAATTTACATGCTGGAGATATGGCTAGTATTTATGGAGTACATTGTACAACTATAGCTGGTAAGATTAGTATCAATTATTCTGGACCATTGCATTATACTGGAGTTGGAGCTGGCACCTTATTACCAGATAGTATTTTACCAAATAGATTAGTATGGAATATTGCTGATTTTTCTTTACTTGATTTTAATAACGACATCAAACCCAATTTCTTTATAGATTCTTCTGCATTGATTGGCGATTTAGTTTGCTTTACTACTGAAGTTACACCAAACACTGGAGATAGAGTACCGAGTAATAATATATTCTCTCAATGTTTTGATGTACGCGCAGCATATGATCCAAACTATAAAGGAGTAAGTCCATCTGGAACAGTTACTGCTACTCAAGATTGGTTATACTATACTATACATTTTCAAAATCTAGGAAATAGCTTTGCAGAAAATATTTATATATGGGATACAATAGATCCAAATTTAGATTTAAATACCATTCAAATAATGGGAGCAAGTCATAATCAGTTTATGAATGTATTTAATAATAATCGTTCGGTAAGATTTAATTTCCTGAATATCATGCTACAAGATAGTGCTACAAACGAACCAGAGAGTAAAGGTTGGGTTCAGTATAGAATCAAACCAAATACAGGATTGAGCGAAGGAATGCAAATAAGAAATACTGCTTCTATTTTATTTGACTTAAATGCCCCTGTGGTGACCAATACCGTAAGCAATAGAATCTGCAATACCACAAGTAATATCTCTCAAACATATACTATCAATCAAGGACAAAGTATTAGTATAGGAAGTAATACATATTCAACAAATGGATATTATACAGAAATATTTAGCAACATAAATGGATGTGATTCTATTATAAATACTACAATATTAGTAACTGAATGTTATGATACATTAACCCAAAACATTTCAATCAATCAAGGTGAAAGTATTATTATTAATGGACACACTTATTTTTCTTCAGGTATATATCAAGATACAATTAAATATATAAATGAATGTGATTCTTTAATAATTACTAATTTAATTGCTTATGAATGTTATGATACATTAATTCAAAACATAACTATCAATCAAGGTGAAAGTATTTTAATTAATGGCAATATTTATAATACGACAGGTTTAACTATTGACACAATTAGTTACACAAATAACTGCGATTCTATTATAATTACCAATTTAATTGTAAATGAATGTTATGATTCATTAACTCAAAATTTATCTATCAATCAAGGGGAAAGTATTTTAGTAAATGGAAATACATATACATCTTCAGGGCAGTATATTGATACTATAGGTTATACGAATGATTGTGACTCTATTATTATCACCAATTTAAGTGTAATAAATGGAATAGCTGATTTAGAAAACCTTAGAATCAATATCTATCCAAACCCAGCCAATCATCAAGTACTAATACAACTAGAAGGTCATTCTACAGAGCCATTGAGCATCATAGATATGTATGGTAGAAAAGTATATGTAAGTGAGAACATCACAAATAAATACCTAATCAATACTGAATCTTGGAGCAATGGAACCTACATCATCCAATTTGGAAGCAAGAGAGGAAAGTTGGTGGTGAGTCACTAAATAATTTGAGTGTTGAGTTGTGAGTGTTGAGTTATGAGTTTTTAATACTAAATGTTAAGTGTTAAATTTTAAATACATATTTGTATGTCCCTGAAATAGGTTGACCGAAAAAGTCAACTTAAAATGCAATCAAAGTTAAAAAAAATTAGAACAATCAGAAAGTTTTCTGAAGAATTTAAAAAGTCAATAGTGACTAGTTATGAGAAAGGAGAATATAGCGTATATCA
>CAMART010000009.1 GCA_945860705.1 Chitinophaga pinensis
TAGATGAGTTCAATTTTAGATTTAACAATAGAGGTGGAGAACTACGAAAAAACATTTTCAATCACCTACTGACCCATTGTATTTACGCAAAACCATCTACTTATTCAATGTTAATCAATAAATGCGACTTAAGTGGTTAATCCAATAAAATAATAATATAAGCTAATTTTGTGGCATAATTTGTGCTCTTTGAATCATACATAAATTATTAATCCAAAATACATATCATGAAAATTTTAAAAATTACAATCGCATTGCTGTTTATCCTTTCTTCTGTATTTGCACAAGATAAATACATCATCAAAGAAGTAAAACAAACGATGAGCAAAGGCTCTCAAACAGGCTTACAAGTTACACTTCCTAATACTACTACTAAAGATGTAGAAGAGGCAATCAGAGAAGTAATGAAACCATACAAAACTAAAATCGATTATACTGACAAAACAAAAGCAGAACTAATGGCAGATGATGCTACTATATCTACTTTAAGTGACAATACGGTTGATGTCCATTTTCAAATGCTAGCTAGCGGTACTTCAGTAGTACTCACAAATTACTTCAATTTAGGTGGGATTTTTGTAAGCACAACTACTACTCCAGATAAATACAAACAAGCTGAAGCTATTACAAATAAAATAATAGGTAAAGTAGCAGCAAATGGAATGGCTGCAGAGATCGAAAATGCTACTAAAAACGTAAGCTCACTAGAAGGAAACTTAAAAGACCTACAATCTGAAAAAGAGAAATTAAATTCAGGTATCGAAAAAAGTAAAAAAGAAATCAGTGATGACGAAACAGCTATCAAAACTAATGAAACTACATTAGCTACCAATAAAACAACTTTAGATACTAAAAATACTGAATTTACAAAAGAAAAGGAAGCTATCGCTCAACTAAACCCTGCAGCTATTCAAGAGCAAATAAAAGTAATAGATGGCGATATGAAAAAAATGCAAGCAGACAATGAAAAAGCAACTAAAGAGATAGCTAGCAAACAAGCACAAATAGATAAATTGAAAGCAGAAATAGATGCAATCAATGCTACAGTAAAGACTAACGAATCTACTATAGTTACTAAAAAAACAGAATTGGATAAACTAAACACTACTCTTGCAAGCAATAATGTAGATGAAAGACAAAAGAAATTAAAAGAAATGGAAGCTGAGGTAAAAAGAGTGCAAGGCGAAGGCGAAAAAATAGTAAAAGACTCTGAATCTAAAAAAGCGAATATCGAAAAAAACAAAACTAATATCATTACATCTGAGACTAATATCAAAACAAATGCAACTAGTATAGCTACAAAACAAGCAGAAATAGAGAAAGCAAAAAAAGACTTGGAGGCATTGAAAAATATACAAAAAATGTATGTAGATATGAAGTAATTTTTAAATAAAAATTTAATAATAAACCAATAAATTATATATAATGAACTCAATTTTAAAATCAATAGTACTACTGCTTATTACTACGAGTACACTTTTTGCTCAAGAAACAATAGTGATAAAAGAAGTGACACAGACAATGACTAAAGGCGATAATCCTGGACTTCAAAGTACATTTAAAAGCACTACTACCAAAGATATAGAAGCAGCTATTAAATCATTTTTGTCTACTTATAAAGCAAATATTGTAGCCTCTGAAACAAATAAAAGTGAACTAATAGCAGATGATGTGATGATACCAAGCATCAGTGATAATACTATAGATATTCATTATCAAATGCTTCAAGCAGGCACTGATGTGGTGCTTACAACTTATTACAACCTTGGAGGTATCTGGGCTAGCAGTACTAAAACTCCAGATAAGTATACCAAAGTATATGACCTTAGTAATAAGCTTGCTGGTAAAATCATGGCAATGTCTATGCAAAAATCTATAGACGATGCAGGAAATAAAGTTAAAGGTCTTGAGTCTGAATTGAAAGGTCTTGAGTCTGATAAAACTAAATTGGCAAATGAAATCGAGTCAGCAAAAAAAACAATTGCTAATTCAGAAAAAGCTATAGCAGAAAATACTTCAGACCTTACAAATCTTAAAAAAGCAGAAACTGAAAAAGTAACAGATATAGAAAAAGAAAAAGCAGCTCTAGCACAATTCAATTTGACAGGACTTCAATCTCAAGTTAAAATATTAGAAAAAGAAAAAGCGACTTCTCAAAAATTAGTAGGTAAAAATAATGCTACTATAGCTAAAAATCAAGCTACTATTTCTAAGCTTATCACTGCCAACGACCAATTAGTTTCACAAAACAAAACGAATGAAGGTGCAGTAGCTAGTAAAACAGCTGAAATAACCAAGATTAACGGAACTATCACTACTAATAACCTAGTAGAACGAGAAAAAAATCTTGCAAAACTTCAGAAAGAAGCAGCAAAACTTCAGTCTAGCCAAGAGAAAGTGACTACAAATACAACAAAAACATCAGGTAATATAGATGAAAGTAAAACATTGATCACCAACAACGAAAAAGCAATAATAGAAAATATCAAAGCGCAAGAAGCTAAAAAACTAGCTATAACAAAAGCACAAGAAGAGTTGAAAAAACTCGTTGATACTCAAAATTTATATTTAAGTAAATAATAAGTAAATGCATAAAAACACCTAAAAGCCTAGATTTTTCTAGGCTTTTTTGTTATATAGCTGTAATAATTGAATTCTTGTATACAGAAAAATATATTAGTACCTTTGCATCTCAATTTTTAAACACTATAAAAAGTTAAAATTCAATGCCATATTTATTTACATCCGAATCAGTTTCAGAAGGACACCCAGATAAAGTATCTGATCAAATATCTGATGCACTTATCGACAATTTTTTAGCATTTGATCCATCATCAAAAGTAGCTTGTGAAACTTTAGTAACTACAGGTCTTGTAGTACTTGCAGGTGAAGTAAAATCAAAAACATATTTAGATGTACAAGTGATAGCTAGAGATGTAATCAAAAAAATTGGCTATACAAAAGGCGAATATATGTTTGATGCGCACTCATGTGCTGTACTTTCGGCTATACACGAGCAGTCTCCAGATATCAACCAAGGTGTAGAGAAAAAAGACAAAAAGAAACAAGGTGCTGGTGACCAAGGGATGATGTTTGGTTATGCAACTAACGAAACAGCAAACTATATGCCTTTAGCATTAGATATAGCACATGCGATACTTATAGAGTTAGCAGCTATGCGTAGAGAGATGAAAGAGATTAAATACCTTCGTCCTGATGCAAAAAGCCAAGTAACACTAGAATATGATGACAATAACAATCCAATAAGAATCGATGCTATAGTAGTAAGTACTCAACACGATGATTTTGATACAGAGCCTAAGATGTTGGCAAAAATCAGAAAAGATATCATCGATTTATTGATACCTAGAGTGATGAAAAAATACCCTATGTACAAACACTTCTTTAATAATAAAATCAAGTATCATATCAATCCTACAGGTAAGTTTGTGATTGGAGGTCCACACGGTGATACAGGTCTTACAGGTAGAAAAATAATCGTAGATACATATGGTGGTAAAGGTGCTCACGGTGGTGGCGCATTCTCTGGTAAAGACCCAAGTAAAGTAGATAGAAGTGCTGCATATGCTACACGTCACATAGCTAAAAACCTAGTAGCTGCAGGATTGTGCAAAGAAGTATTGGTGCAAGTATCTTATGCTATCGGAGTTGCTGAGCCTATGGGTATATTTATAGATACATATGGCACTGCTAATGTAAAAATGACTGATGGAGAAATAGCTAAAAAAGTATCTCAAATATTTGATATGACACCATATAGCATCGAAACTAGATTGAAATTAAGAAATCCTATCTATAGCGAAACAGCTTCTTATGGTCATATGGGTAGAAAAAATGAAACAGTGACTAAAACATTTACATCTCCAGATGGCAAAACTATCAAGAAAACAGTGGAGCTTTTCACATGGGAAAAATTAGACTATGTTGCTAAAGTAAAAACTGCATTCAAGTTGAAATAATATTTTCTATATACTATATAAAAAAGTCCGAAAATTATTTCAGGACGTTACAAATAACTAATTTTAATTTAAATTATAAATATTAGATGATGAAAAAATTACTATTAGGTTTGTTTCTATTTTTTTCTTTTGTAGTAAATGCACAGCATACTTTTTCAATAGTTGCAGTTGATTCTATAACAGGAGAAATAGGAAGTGCTGGTGCTACTTGTGGAGATAGCATCATTTGGCCTGGCACGCCAGGTGCAAAATTGATAAGTGATGTGATACCAGGTATAGGTGCTATACATACTCAATCATATTACCTTGAAGCAAATCAGATTAATGCAAATAGCAGAATGATATTGGGTGATACACCTCAAGATATTATCAATTGGTTAGTAGCTAATGATGCAGATTTCAATTCCACAATTAGACAATATGGTGTTGTAGATTATAATGCTGGACATCCTAGAGCAGCTGCTTTTACAGGTTCAAATTGCTTTGATTATAAAAATCATATTGCTGTTTCTAATTATTCTATACAAGGGAATATATTATTAGGTCAAGAAATATTAGATTCTATGGAATCTAGATTTATCAATACTGAAGGCTGTTTAGTAGAAAAACTAATGGCAGCTTTGCAAGGGGCAAATGTAGTAGGTGCAGATACAAGATGTTCACCTTATGGTACTAGTTCATTATCAGCATTTTTAAGACTTGCAAAACCAACAGATATTGCAAATAATTTATTCATAGATTTGAATGTAGCAGCTACTGCTACTGGAGTTGAACCAATAGACGTACTACAAACCAGATATAATACTTGGAAGAGTATAAATAACTATAATTGTAATTCAAGTCTTAATACAAATGATTTAATATTTGAAAAAAAAATAACATTATATCCAAATCCATGTAATAATATTTTACATATTCAATTATTTGAGCAATCTAATAATGACATAAAAATAGTTGATTTGTACGGACGAATAATTTATGCAACTAAAGAAAATAATATTATTTCAATAAATACAGAGAAATTTGAAAGTGGTACTTACATAATTAAATATGGCGCTACACAAAAAAAGTTTTTTATTGTACATTAATTAAAAATTATTGCATCTTACATGGCTGGTGGCACACCAGATATATTAAAACTCACCCTCGTTTATCGAAGTGAAAAAGCATGCTATAAAATAGCGCTTGTATCGATATATATAAAACAATTTATTTTGGTATTTATCATTTGCTAGGAGCTAAAACAATAAAAGTCACTCACGCATATTGCTTGACTGGTCAAATCGCTTGAGCCGATCGACAGATTGAAAGATTTGGGAATAGATGAGCATATAAACTAAAAAAGCGAAGCACATATTTGTACTTCGCTTTTGTTATAACAAAAAATCTAATTTTAGTTATTTACTATGATTTGAGCACCTAGAGCTTCTGAGCCTGTTCCACCCAAAAATCCTTTAGCAAATACGGTGTATATTTTACCTGCTTCAAGCGTGATACCTGGCAAAGGTAATGCTACTGTAGTTGTACCAGCTACTCTTACCTCTAAGTTATATGTACCTGCATCAAGTGGAGTGAATGCTGTTGCATCTTTAAACGATTTGTTGCCAAATACTACTGCACCACCTGTAACAGCTACATCTACCGCTGGAGCATTTGGAGATAAGTGTATAAATCTTACATGAGCTTTGCCAGATGCAGGAGCTGTAAGGTCATCAGCTACTACCACTGCACTTATTTTTGATACAGAATCTACTGCAAATACTGAGTAGTTTTTGTTTTCGTCTATTGTTAAATCTGCGTTGATTACTGTAGTAGTAGTACCAGCTACATTTACTTTAAAGTTTCTCATACCTGTTTCTACGCTTAGGTATGCAGTGCTGTTAGGAAATGTTAAATCTGCAGTATTTACTTTGGTATTATCTACCAATAAATCTACTCCTGGAGCATTTGGTGAAGCATGTGTTACCATCACTTTTCCATAAGTTTTGTCTTTTTCTTTGTCACAAGATGTAGTAAATACACTCATAAGTACCACTGCTATCGCAGATAAAATCAAAATGTTTCTTTTCATTTTTTTTATTATTTTTATTGTTAAGAATACACCTATAACTTTTTAAAATGAAATATTGTTTAATCAAAAATTGAATTTAGTGTACATTTTTTGTGATTTTAACATAACTCGTTGATTAATAGAAAAGTTAAATTTACATTTATTTTTTTGAGTGGAATTGGTGTGTTAAGGTGTGATTTAAATAATATGTTGGTTATCAATACCTATGTTTCAAACAAAAATAGTATGTTATAATTTTTATTGCCCGCCTTTTGCTTTATATCTTTTATATCGTTCGTAAGCAGCTGTGATATAAGCTGCTAAATCATAATCGCTCACCGTTTTGATGTATTCATCATTGAGTCCCATAAAATCTATAAAATCCTCGAGCTGTTCATCAGGCATATCTAGTATTTCATAGCTGATATAGTTTCTGAGTAGTTCTTTTAAGAAAGCATTTCTTCTATCGTTATTTTCTAGTTTCTCTACCTCACGTTTTTGTTTTTCCGTTTTACTAAACATCTCATATAGTGCAGTAAAAGGACTTTCTAGTGCATTTACATTTTTATATGTATTGGTGTTTTTTTCTCCCAATGCTTCTTTTTGTTTTTGCAGTTCTTTGATAGATTTTACATCAAATACAGTTACTTCTTTTAAAGTCTGAATATTCTTTTTCAAATAAATATTTAGTGCAAAAGTATCACTAGTTATTGATGAATCTTTTAAGCATATTTTCTGTAAAAAATAACCAATAGAGGAAACTAAAATAGTATCAGATTTATCTATCATCATCTGAAAAGTTCCATCCGGATTGGCCATCATACCCGTATTTTTTGTTTTGTTTGCTATTACTGGAAATATTACAGCAGATTTAGTTTCATCCATTACTTTCCCTTTCAGCACTATTTTGTTTTGTGCATGTATTAAAGTGAATGATATCAAAAAGAAGTATAAAAGAAGTTGTTTCAATTAAATAGTAGATTTTATTTGCTCATAAATTATTTCTGTACCACCTATGTTTTCGGTTATATATTGTTTTGCGGTAGCACATTTTTGAGTATACATAGTTTTATCATTTTCCATTGCAGTTATATAGTCTTCTATTTCTTTACTAGTATACACTATGCTGGCCACATTTCTCTCAAGTAGTATACTACATTCATATTGTTTTTTATGATGAGGTCCAAACATCACTGGTTTTTCATAAACAACAGCTTCAAGCACATTATGGACACTTACTCCAAAACCTCCTCCTACATAAGTATATTTTCCATGCTTGTAAAGTGACGCCAACATACCCATATTGTCTATGATTAATACAGATTCAAAAATACTTTCTTTATTTTCTATTAAAGAATATCTAATGTTAGGAATTGTTAATTTAGTTTCTATATAGCTGAGTGTATTTTCATTGATTTGATGTGGAGCTATGATATAGGCATACTCTGGATGATTATTTATAAAAGGGAATAAAATATCTATATCAGCCTGCCAAGTACTACCAGCTACTAGTATGCAGTTTTTATTTACTAAAAAATTCTCAATATTTTTATTTTGTGTATTTGAATGAGCAATACTTTGAACTCTGTCCATTCGAGTATCTGGACATAGAATCGTTTCTTTTATTCCTATTTCTTCAAGCAACTTTTTACTGCTATCATTGATTATAAATATTTTTGTGAAATAGTTTAGACAGTTTTTAAAAATATCTCCATACCACTTGAAGAAAACCTGCTCATCTCTAAAAGATGCAGATATCAAATATACGGGGAAGTTTTTTTGATGAATATATTTTAATGTGTTGATCCAAAACTCATACCTTACCCATATGACACAAGATGGATTCAGTTGGTCTATAAATAGTTTTATATCGGTACCAGTATCATAGGGCAGATACATTACCATATCTGCTAAATCATAGTTTTTTCTAATTTCGTAACCAGAGGGAGAATAAAAAGTAACCACAATTTTTTTAGTTGAATTTGTATTTTTTATTTTTTCAATCATAGGTCTGGCTTGTTCAAACTCACCAAGCGATGAAGCATGTATCCAAATACACCCAGACATTTTTTGTAAGGAATTATTTTTTATTAATGCTTTTGTTGCATTCCTTCCATCTTTCCACTGTTGAGCTTTTTTATTAAACAATGAAGCAATAGAAATGAGTATATGATATATCCTAAGAAAAAAATGGTAGATAAAAATTTGCATATGAAATTAATTATAGTAGAATTGTTCTACTTTTTCTTTTCTATAAGCAGGGATGATCCAACCTACTTTTATGGCCGCCATTCCATCTATTCTACTTTTCTTATCAGGAGCGTTTATATCAAATTGCCAAGGTCTATATCCTTTTGTAAATCCTTCATGAAATTCTATACCTACATAAAAATTGATATATTTTTTAGGGTCTAAATACATGTATCCAATAAACTGACTAAGATAAAATCCACCAGTAAGTCTATCATAGCCTTTACGATATGTTTTATCTAGTTGGGGCATTTGTTTCACATTTGAATTGATAGTGATTTTATGTTGCATGTATCCCAATCCAAGTTTAAATAATAAGCCACTATTAGGATTTGGTTTTTTGAAAGATACCAATCTACCAAACTCCAATCCGGTTTTCCATCCTCTTTCATAAAGTAATACATCTACAGGTACACCATCAGTATTGATGATAAAACCATCACTTGTTCTTATAGCAGCTATCACATCCCCTTTTACTTTATTGCCAAATAAAAAACCACCACTAACTCCTATTGTCCAATTTTTTAGTTTATAATCAAAACCGGCACCAACCATATTACTAAAACCAAACCTAGAGGCCATATTTGCAAAAGGCATTTGAGCTTGATAATTTAAGTGAATAAGCAATGCATTTGCTTTATCCTTTCGCAAATTCATTTGAGAGAATAATTGAATTGGCAAAAGCGCAATAATTAATATTAGTATTGATAAAATGATACGTTTCATATAACAAAAGTACTAAATAATGATAGCTTTCAAATATAGATATGTCATACAATTGTTAAAAAATAATTTTTAGATGTTATATATAGTCATGTTAGGTATATTTTACAACTTACTTATCTCATTCATTCGTACTTTTGCAGTATGAGTATAGTTACAATAGACAACTTATATTTAAAAAAAGGGAAAGAAAAATCTTTAAATAGATTGCATCCTTGGGTTTTTTCAGGTGCACTTCAATCAGTACCTAGTACATGTAAAGAAGGTGATATGGTAAAATTATTTGATTCAGAAAATAATTTTATTGCATTCGGACATTATCAAAACAGCTCATTGGCTATTAGAATATTTACATTTATAGAAGAAGAAATCAATCAAGATTTTTGGCAAAAAAGAATTGCACAAGCAATTAATATTAGAAAAAAAATTGGTTTAATAAATAATGAACATACCAATTGTTTTCGATTGGTGCATGGAGAAGGGGATGACTTACCTGGATTAATAATCGATTTTTATAATGGTATAGCTGTGATACAATGCCATAGTGTAGGTATGTATCTGATAAAAGAAATTATTGCTCAGGTTCTAAAAAATGAATTAGGGGATAGTTTAATAGCAGTATATAATAAAAGCGAGGGCACATTACCATTCAAAGGAGGTGTAGAAGCCAAAAATGAATTTTTGTATGGCTCACAAACTCAAATAGATGTAATAGAAAATGATGTGAAATTTTCTATCGATATAGTAGAAGGACAAAAGACAGGCTTTTTTATAGATCAAAGAGAGAACAGAGAGCTTCTTGCAAAATATAGTAAAGATAAAAAAGTATTGAATACGTTTTGTTATTCTGGTGGTTTTTCTATTTATGCAAATAAGGCTGGTGCTTCATTGGTACATAGTGTAGATAGTTCTGCTAAAGCTATTGCACTTACAGAAAATAATTATAAGCTCAATTTTTCAGAAAAAATAAATCATGAATCTTATACCGAAGATGTAATGAGTTATTTGAATAATATGACAGAAACCTATGATGTAATAGTACTAGATCCTCCTGCATATGCAAAACATAATAGTGCACTCGATAATGCACTGAAAGGCTACACTAGATTGAATAGAAAGGCTATGGAAAAAATTGCAAGCGGTGGTATATTATTTACTTTTTCTTGCTCGCAAGTAGTGACTAAAGAAGATTTTAAAAGAGCGATATTCACAGCGTCACTTCAAAGTGGCAGAAATGTAAAAATACTTCATCAACTTCATCAACCTGCCGACCATCCTATTTCTATTTTTCACCCAGAAGGAGAGTATTTAAAAGGACTGGTTTTGTATGTGGAGTAGAGCCAAGATTATAGAACCAAGAGCCAAGATTATTAAATAAAGTAATAGTGAAATTATAAATGATTCTAAATTAATAAATAAAAATCCATATTTATTATGCATAATTATAAGAATATATTGTCATGGCAAAAGTCAATGATTTTAGTAAAAGAAATTTATTTGACTATTGAAAAATTGCCTGATGATGAAAAATATGGGTTGATTTCTCAAATTAAAAGAAGTGCTATATCTATACCATCAAATATTGCTGAAGGAAGTGGGAGAAGTTCTAAAAAAGATTTTAAAAGATTCTTAGAAATTGCTTTATCTTCATCTTTTGAATTAGAAAATCAATTGCTATTATGTATAGAGCTCAACTATTTTAAATTGACAGATGTAAATTCATTAATGATTAATTTAACAGAAATTCAAAAACTAATATTTGGATTAATAAACTCAATGAAAAATGAATTATAGCATGAATAATATTATTGTTTTTGATAATGATATTTTGGCTCTAGGCTCTTTTCATTTAGTTCTTAGTTCTAGGCTACGTGTTTCTAGCTATTTGTTTTTTGGTTCTAAATACTTGTTTCTTACTACTAGTTGCTTGTTTCTTGTTTCAAAATACTTGGTTCTTGACTCTTGGTTCTTATTTCTTTTCCCACACTAATAAAATAAAAAAATGAAAGATAAAGACGTAAAAATAATATATGGTAGACAGCCAATTTTAGAAGCTTTGAAAGCAGATGTAAAGTTTGATAAACTCATAGTGTCTCAAGATGCTAAAGGTGAGGTAATCACTGAAATAAAAAAATTAGCCTCTGAAAATAACATGTATATTCAAGTAGTTCAAGAAAGTACTATCATGAATATACTTTCTAAATACAAAATCAATAAAGCAGTCAATCATCAAAGTATTATTGGTTTCACAGCGCTTATTGAGTATCAAAAACTAGAAGATATTTTGCCTCATATCTATGAAAAAGGAGAGACGCCACTTATAGTAATTCTTGATGGAGTCACTGATGTAGGAAATTTTGGTGCAATAGTACGAAGTGCACTTTGTATGGGTGCTCATGCTGTGGTTACTTCATTTAGCAATAGCGCACAAATCAACCAAATAGCTATGAAAGCAAGTGCAGGAGCACTCAATAAAATTCCAATTTGTAAAGAGTTTTCATTGCGCAGAGCTGTCGAGTTTTTAAAATATAATGGACTTCAAATACTGGCTACTCATGTAGAAAATGGGGTATATATCAGCAATGCAAAATTTACTGACCCATGTGCTATCATTATTGGTTCAGAAGACCATGGAGTATCTGCAGAACTTTTAGAAAAATGTCATCACAAAATCCATATTCCGATGACAGCCAATTTTGATTCGCTCAATGTATCCGTTAGTGCGGGTATAGTATTATACGAAGCTATGAAACAAAGAAAAGGATTGAAATAAATCTTCATATTCATTTTCTCTAAAATATCTCCTAACTTTGTGCCATGCCAAAAATAAGTAATAGAGGAAATAAAATGCCGGCTTCTCCCATCAGAAAGCTCGTGCCATACGCTGAAGCAGCTAAAAAAAGAGGCACTAAGGTATATCATCTAAATATTGGTCAGCCCGATATTAAGACACCAGAAGTGGCTATCAATGCAGTAAAAAATGCAGATTTGAAAATACTTGAATATAGTCACAGTGCAGGTAATGAGAGTTATAGAAAAAAACTAGCAGCCTATTACACCAAACATGGTATCGCTGTAACTCAAGATGAATTGATGATCACTGTTGGTGGGTCTGAAGCTATTCAGTTTGCGCTATGTTCTTGTATGGATGCAGGTGACGAAGTTATTATTCCAGAGCCTTTTTATGCCAACTATAATGGATTTGCCACTGCAGGCGATATAGTTGTAAAACCAATTACTACAAAAATAGAAAACTCTTTTGCTTTGCCTCCAATAGAGGAATTTGAAAAATTGATTACTTCAAAAACAAAAGCAATCATTATTTGTAATCCGAATAATCCAACTGGATATCTCTATACTAATGAAGAGCTCGAACAATTGAGGAAAATTGTTTTGAAATATGATTTGTATCTTTTTGCAGATGAGGTATATAGAGAGTTTTGCTATGATGGTAAAAAACATACATCTATATTAAACCTAGAAGGTCTAGAACAAAATGCGGTAGTTGTAGATAGTATTTCAAAAAGATTTAGTGCATGTGGTGCTCGTATCGGATGCATGATTACTAGAAATAAAGATTTGATTAATACTGCTATGAAATTTGCCCAAGCTAGACTGAGCCCTCCATCTTTGGGGCAGATAGCTGGCGAAGCGGCTCTAGATACTGATGAAAATTATTTTAAAGAAGTGTATAATGAATATATTTCTCGTAGAAATAATATAGTAGAAAAATTGAATCAAATACCTGGTGTACTCTGTCCAAACCCAGGCGGTGCTTTTTACGCAATGGTAAGACTCCCAGTAAAAGATTCGGATCATTTTTGTCAATGGTTGCTCGAAGAATTTGAGCATAACCACAAAACGGTGATGCTGGCTCCAGGAAGTGGATTTTATAATACTCCAGGATTAGGCAAAAATGAGGCTAGAGTTGCTTATGTGCTCAATAATCAAGATATAGATGAGGCAGTAAATTGCCTAAAATTTGCTTTAGAAGCATATAAAAAGATAGAAAAATAGTATTTTGCTATTGATTTTTATATAAAAGTCGTATCTTTGCCATCCGATTTTAAAAACAGTACGGCCAAATCCGTACATTAAACATAAAAAAATATAATGAAAAAAGACATTCATCCAACTAGTTACAGAACTGTAGTATTTAGAGATATATCTAATGATACTATGTGGTTAGGTAAATCTTGTGCTAATAGCAAAGAAAACATCGAGTTTGAAGGAGCTGAATATCCAGTAATCAAAGTGGAGATTTCTAGTACTTCTCATCCATTCTTCACAGGTAAACACAAATTTGTAGATACTGCAGGTAGAATCGAGAAATTTGCTAAGAGATACGCAAAAAAATAATTTTTTGTTCAAGTTAATAATAGTATAAAGGTTGTTAGAATTTCTAACAACCTTTTTTTATGATTTTTTTTATATCTTAGTGTCACACCAATTCACCATTTTTTATGAAAAAATATTTTTTCATTAGTCTTGTTATATTGTTTCATTCGTTATCTTTTTCCCAAAATCTTACTCAAACTATACGCGGTACTATAGTAGATAAAGAAACTCAATTGCCTATTGAGTTTTCTACAGTACTCATTTATAAAGATTCTACGTTGCTCAAATCTGCATCAAGTGATGCACAAGGTCAGTTTGTATGTAAAGGAATACCTGTAGGAAGAGTAAAACTCATGGCTTCTTTTGTAGGATATAAGAAAATGGTGATGCAAAATATTATAGTGAGTTCATCAAAAGAAATAATATTACAAATAGAATTGGAGTCATCAGTTCTCAATGAAATAAATGTAAGTGCCAATAAAAAACATGAATCTATCAATGAAATGGCTTTGATTAGTTCACATGTATTCACAGTGGAAGAAACTCAAAGGTATGCAGGAAGTAGAGGAGATCCTGCTCGTATGGCTACCAATTTTGCTGGTGTAAACGGTACCGATGATTCTAGAAATGATATAGTGATTCGTGGTAATTCACCCTTTGGTGTTTTATATAGATTAGAAAATGTAAATATTCCAAACCCAACTCACTTTGCAGTAGCAGGAAGTACAGGAGGCCCTGTAGGTATGCTATGCAATAGAATGCTTGCCAATAGCGATTTTATGACTGGAGCTTTTGCAGCTGAGTATGGCAATGCCAATGCAGGTGTTTTTGATTTGAGATATAAAAATGGAAATGATAAAAATTATGAAGGTACTTTTCAGTTTGGAGCATTGGGTGCTGAAGCATATTTAGAAGGTCCTATAAGTAAGAAAAATAAATCATCTTTTGTATTTAATTATAGATATGCAACTCTTCAAATGCTTGTGGCTATGGGAATAGATATTGGTACCAAAGAGATTCCAAAATATCAAGATTTTCAATTTAAGCTTAATTTTCCTCAGAAAAAAGGAGGGTCTATAAGTATTTTTGGATTAGGTGGTTTAGCAAATGTAAACCTAAATACGAGTAAACAAAAAACACCTACTGAAAGAGAAATATATAGTACAAAAGATCAGGATGAGCAGTTTAGAACAAGAATGGGTGTAGTAGGGCTGAGTTATACAAGGCCTGTCAATGAGAAAACTTTCGCTAAAATGACTTTTGCTGTGAGTACACAATATCTACAAAATCAATTTCAGCGAGTAGTGCGACACATAGATTCTAGCATCAATGAATATGTAGTAGATAGTATGTATGACAAGATGTATTATCGGTTTCAAGAAACTAAAATCACTGGTTCGTTTTTCAGAAATACAAAAGTAAATAGCAATATGAGTATCAGATATGGACTAATTACAGATGCATATTTGTTTACGTTTATAGATAGTAATTTTAATGAAAATACAAATACATGGACCAAAAGATATCAAACAAAAAATGCGCTGCATTATTTATTTCAGCCATATTTACAAACAAAAATTAATATGAGTTCGCGTTTGAGTATGACGGCGGGCATTCATATTCAGTGGTTTACGCTCAATAATTCTTGGTCATTGGAGCCAAGAGCTAGTTTTAAATATCAAATAAGATCTAATCAGAATTTCACTATTGGATTTGGTATTCATAGTCAAATGCAACCGACATATATTTATTTTCAACAGAAGAAAATAGAAAATAAAGACAAATATTATTTGCCAAACAAAAACTTAGATTTTACTAGAGCATTGCACACAGTAGTAGGCTATGATATTACATTTAAAAAAGATGTACGCATAAAAGTGGAAGCCTATTATCAAAAACTAGATAATATACCTATTGATACTAATGCGAGTTCTTATAGTGTAATCAATGAAGGTTCTAGTTTTGATAGATTTTTTCCAAATAAATTAGTGAATAGAGGCTCTGCTAGAAACTATGGAATAGAGCTTACGGTCGAAAAGTTTTTTACTCACAATTGGTTTATCATGTTTAGTGGTTCATTGTTTGATTCAAAATATAGAGGTAGTGATGGAGTGCTGAGAAATACAAGTTTCAATAGCAAGTATGTAATGAATTTACTGGGAACAAAAGAGTTTCATTGGGGAAAGAAAAGAAAAAACATGGTAAGTATTGGTGGTAAAATTACCTATGGAGGAGGAAGAGTATATTCTCCATATGATGCTACTGCATCATTACTCAATGATGAATTAACAATCATAGATGCAGAGAGAAACACTAAAATATTTCCAGATTATTTTAGATTTGATATGAAACTAAATTATGTATTGAATACGAAAAAAAATATCACACATGAGATAGGTATAGATTTAGTAAATCTTACAGGACAAAAAAATGTTTTACGTCTTACCTATACAGGTGGTGTAGATCCAGTTAGACAAGTTAACCAGCTAGGCTTCTTGCCTTTGTTCTATTACAAATTAGATTTTTCTTTTGCAAAAAAAGAACCAACTTCTATTACACCTATTTTTTAATAGAGTATGATGTGGAAACCATATATTTTAGGATACAAAAGTTATCTGCAATTAGAGAAATCGCTATCTGGCAATAGTATAGATGCATATCTTCATGATGTAGAAAAACTGACTCAATTTTTATCGATAAAAAAAATAGAGAAATCTCCAAGAAATATTACGAGAGAAGATATAGAAGAATTTTTATCTTGGTTGTATGATTTAGGAATCAATGAGTTTTCGCAAGCCAGAATATTGAGTGGATTAAAATCATTTTTTAAATATTTATTATTGGAAGATGAGATTTCTAAAAGCCCAGTAGAGTTAGTAATGGGGCCAAAACTAAAACGTAAATTACCTGATACACTTTCATTTGAAGAAATACAAATATTGTTAGAATCTATTGATTTATCTACACCAGAAGGGATGCGCAATAGAGCTATCATAGAAGTACTCTATAGTTGTGGACTTAGAGTAAGCGAATGTGTAGAATTGATGATTAGTAATTTGCATCTTGATGTAGAGTTTATAAGAGTGATAGGCAAAGGAAATAAAGAGCGACTAGTTCCAATAGGAAGTGATGCTATCAAGTATATTCATATGTATAAAGATGAAATTCGTATTCATCAAAAAATAAAAAAACAAGATGAAGATATTTTGTTTTTAAATAAACGAGGCAGTAAGCTCAGTAGAGTGATGATTTTTTTGATGATAAAAAAATACGCTAGAGAAGCAG
This sequence comes from Chitinophaga pinensis, assembly GCA_945860705.1. Classification (GTDB taxonomy): domain Bacteria; phylum Bacteroidota; class Bacteroidia; order Chitinophagales; family CAMDFR01; genus CAMDFR01. The sequence goes on from CAMART010000009.1 coordinate 16,627, forward strand.
GTATTCAAAAAAGTATTAGTCCACATACATTTCGACATTCTTTTGCAACACACTTATTAGAAGGTGGAGCAGACTTGCGAGCTATCCAAGAAATGCTGGGTCACGAGAGCATTACTACTACCGAAATATATACGCATTTAGATAGAGATTTTCTACGAAGTACTATCATGCAATATCATCCAAGATATAAAAAATAAAAAATACTATATTTTTTATATTATTGAAAATCAAAATATTAAAATAAAATATTTGGACAAATTCGGAATCTAATTCCGAATTTGTCCAAATATACTTATCTTTGTTTTATGATAGAAAGAACTGCAATAAAACGTCTTAAAAAACTTGCAAGTACATTTAGAAGTGTAGCTGTGATAGGTCCACGTCAGAGTGGAAAGACTACATTGTGTAAAACTGTCTTTCCAAATAAACCTTACATATCTCTTGAAAATCCAGATATACTAGAAAGTATTAAAATAGATCCAAGAGCATTTTTATTGCAATATAAAAATGGTGCTATCATAGATGAAATACAAAAAGCTCCTTTTCTGTTTTCATATCTTCAACAAGTACTAGACGAAACAAATAAAAGAGGTTTGTATATACTTACTGGGTCAAATAATTTTTTATTGCAAGAAAACATAACACAAAGTTTAGCCGGTAGAATAGCTTATTTACAGTTATTGCCGTTTAGTATGGAAGAATTGAAATCTACTAAATATTATAAAGCTACATATACATCGATTATGTTTAGAGGTTTTTATCCTGAACTTCTTACAAAAAAAATAAAACCTATAGACTGGTATACAAATTATATACAGACTTATGTTGAGCGAGATGTTAGACAACTAAAAAATATAAATAATTATAATTTATTTTATAAATTTTTAAGATTGTGTGCAGGCAGAGTTGGTTCGGTGCTGAACCTTAGTTCTATTGCTAATGATTGTGGTATCGATTCTAAAACTGCAAATAGTTGGATTGCCATTTTACAAAGTAGCTTTATCATATATCTCTTAAAACCATATTATAATAATTATAATAAACGACTCATTAAATCTCATAAACTATATTTTTATGATACTGGATTGGCATGTTCTCTTCTTGGATTAGAAAAAGATAAACAACTTGATAATTTTATTTATAGAGGACAGTTATTTGAAAATCTTGTAATAATGGAATATCTCAAAAATAGACTTAATAATGGATTGCAAGATAATTTGTATTTCTGGCAAGATAAAACAGGAAATGAAGTTGATTTGTTGTTGGATGGAGCTAATGAAATTACAGCATTTGAAATAAAATCTAGTACCACTATAAATAATGATTTTTTTAAGGGATTGACGTATTATGCAAATATAGAACAGAAGAAAACTAATCTTAATTTGATATATGGAGGATTACAAATATTCCCCAAAAGGAACAATATTTCTATTGCTTCATGGACTAATCTAAAATTGTGATCTGGACAAATTCGGAATTAGATTCCGAATTTGTCTAGATTTTATTCTCTATTTATCTCATTTACAACACGAAACAAATCTCCTTTATCATACCAATCTACTGTTAAAAAATTTGGATATTTACCAGTAGTGTTTTTACAAATAGTTATATGATTCATTAGTCCATCATATTGATTGGTGTATTTATTTACTTTTTTTCTTTGAAGTGGATTATAAAGGAAATGATTCATGATAAATATATTTTTAGTAGTATCTCCTCGTATTACTTTTCCTTTATAGTCAGTAATGTTATGATTGTTATAGTCGTTTTCAAAACAATAATTATTTTGATGAAGATACCAATCACTATACCCACTGCAGTGACTAAAAACAACACAACGCTGGTTGCTTCTAATCATTTGATCTAAAGTCGGCCAGCCTATAGAATCATTGTGGTGATACAAAAATTTATAAATAGCATGTTTTTCAAATATACTAGCTACTTTTTTTGAGTCGCTTACATCACAATCAAAGATAATAGTCACAATTTCTTCAGTGTTGTCAGCTAAAAAGTCATTAAAATAATCAAGAATATTTTCAAGTGGTTCATGACCTAAGACAGCTTGTTCATGAAACACAAGTACTTTGTTACCTTTTATTGGAACTATTTTATCATGGTCATGAATATCTATCATAAAACCTCGTATGCCATCAGCTAGTTGTTTCGGTATATCATATCGTTGATTTGGATAAATATATTGTTTGGGTCCTATCAAATAATTAAATGAATTATGTGTAGTAGGAAAACATACCTCATTATATTTTTTGTACTGGATATTAAAAGAAGTATAGAAATTTTTATCCTGACAAAAAATAAGTTTTATACTAATTAAATAGAAAAATATTGTGAATAGTATTTTTTTCATAGTAGCTATTTCACATCTCCCATCCACTTTTTGATTATTGGTGAAAATACTGAAAATATAATTCCAACTACTACTGTAAAGTATGTAATTTTAATAAATACTCCAGAATATATTTTGAGAGATTCAATTGCTGAAATAGTAGATTCTCCATCTAAAGTAGGTATTGCCATTTTTGAGCCAATAATACCTGCGAAATATTGACCAAGACCTGATGCTAAAAACCATACGCCCATAACATAGCCAACGATTTTTAATGGAGATAATTTGGTGACCATAGACAAGCCAATAGGTGATAGACATAGCTCACCAGTAGATAAAAATAAATATCCTAGTGCAAAATATCCAAGCGATACCATACCGGTATCTGCAGCAGCTTGTCCGCCCAAAACAAAAATATAAAAACCTAATGCTAGTTGTAATAATCCTAATCCAAATTTTAAAGGAGTAGATGGTTCTAGATTTCTTTTATTGAGTTCTTTCCATAAAAATGTAAATACCAATCCAAATATTACAATAAATGCTGGATTGATAAAATTATTTACTGCAGTGGAGGGAAGCTTTATGCCAAGTACATTCATATCTACATTTCGTAGCGCATATAAATTTAAAGCACCACCACCTTGCTCATAAAAAGACCAGAAAAATATAGAACTAATAATCATGATTGTAGCTGCTAATAATTTTAATCCAGCCTCCTTGCCTATACTAGTCATCATATAAATCAAATATCCTAAAGCTATAATTGAAAGACTAGACATGATAGCATCCATAGCTTCGTTATGCTTAATAAGCATTACAAAAACCGGTATACATACTAGACTTAGTAAGTAAATTAAATATTCATTTTTGATTATTCCAAATGTATTTTTATTATTAAATTCTTCATTAGTCTCCAGACCCACTTCGCCCAAAATACTTTGAAAATAAATAAATATTCCCAGTCCTAATATCATAAAAATACCTGCTAAACCAAAGCCTAAATGCCAACTTATCTGCTGTCCTACCACCCCACATATTAATCCACCAAGAGCTGCACCAATGTTTATGCCCATATAAAAAATAGTAAATCCAGCATCTCTATTAGTATCTCCATCTTTATAAAGTTTTCCTACCATACTAGAAATATTTGGTTTGAAAAAACCATTTCCTACAATAATACAACCTAGCCCAATATAAAAACTCAATTCTGATGGAATAGCAAGTATAAAATGACCCAATACCATTACTATTCCACCCCAAATCACAGCTTTTCGATATCCTAAGTACTTATCTGCTAGCATTCCCCCCACCATAGGAAGTGCATATACTAATGCTAAGTAAGAACCTAATATTAAATTTGCTTTTTTGTCCTCATACTTAAATTGTGTAACCATAAATACCATCAACAATGCTTTCATGCCATAGAACGAAAAACGCTCCCACATTTCAGCAAAAAATAATAAATAAAGTGCTTTTGGATGTTTCGAATTTGTTAATTCCATATTGTTTATTTGTATCCCAAACTTAGTGTTTTTTACTCAATATCTCATTTTTCTGTTTTTCTTACATTTTTATGACAATTTTTAACAACTAAAAGACTATTTTTTTCGTTAACTTTATGTATTGATTTATCAAACATTTATGTTTTTTATCAATCATAGTATATTTAATATTTAAAGCCATTGAAGAAATATATATTAATATCGTTAGTCTTATTCACTAGCAGTCTTTTCTCTCAAAGAAATACTGCTCATATAGATTTGCCTACAGAAAGCAAATTGCTTTTTATAGAAAATAAAAATCAATGGGATGAATCTGTAAGATACAAAGCTAAACTTACTCCTGGATTTATTGACTTCAAAAAGAATCAATTTCATTTTGTGTTTTTCAATGAAGATATACACGAAATGATGCATGATAGAAAAAATAGTTCTGTAAAAAATACAATAAGTGGTCATGTATTTAATATCAATTTTATAGATGCCAACCCAAATGTTGAATTCAGTTCAGATAAAAATCAAGCCTATTATCACAATTATTTTCTAGGTAATGACGAAAGTAAATGGGCAGGCAATGTTTCTTTATTTGAAAATATTACCTATCATGAATTATATAATGGGATACATATGCTGATAAAAAGTGAAAACCAAAATATGGTATATGATTATATTGTAAAACCACATGCAGATATTACACAAATAAAAGTACAATATGAAGGAGTAGAAAATCTACAAATAAAAAATGGTGATTTAGTATATAAAACTACCTCATGTGAAGCACGAGAACTAAAACCTATAGCCTATCAAATCATCAATAATGAAAAAATTAATGTTGCTTGTAGATATGTATTAGAAAACAATATAGTTACTTATGAATTTCCAAAAGGATATAATCAAGACTATGAATTAATAATCGATCCTACACTTGTATTTTCGAGCTTTACGGGTTCTACAGCAGACAATTTTGGATATACAGCCACTTATGATAATGATGGTAATTTATATGCAGGAGGCAGTGTGTTTGCAAATAGAAGTGCTGGAGATATAAGTGGTCCATTAGGTACATATCCTACTGTGGGCCCTTTTCAAAGTACTTTTCAAGGAGGATTAATAGATATTGCTATTTCTAAATTTAATCCTACAGGTACAGCATTAGTTTATTCTACATATCTTGGAGGCAATGGTGATGACCAACCTCATAGTATGTTTGTAAGTGATAATGCTGAGCTTTATGTTTTTGGCTCAAGTAGTTCAACTAATTATCCTACAGTGGGAGGTTCGTATGATGTTACTAGTAATGGTGATTTTGATATAGTCGTTACTAAATTTTCACCTATTGGTAATTCGTTAATAGCCTCAACATACATAGGAGGTAGTAATGACGACGGTTCTATTCCAGTATCAGGAGGAATAAATAAATTAGTTTATAATTATGCTGATGAATTTAGAGGAGAAATAATATTAGATAGTTTAGGTTTTGTTTATGTAGCATCCTATACAAATTCTACCAATTTTCCAGTCACTCCAGGAGCAATACAAACTGCAAATGGTGGTTTGCAAGATGGTTGCGTTATAAAATTAAGTAACAATCTAAGTGCACTATTATTTTCTACTTACATAGGAGGAAATAATGATGATGCTTGCTTTTCACTAAAGCTAGATAGAAGTAGAAATATATTTATCACAGGTGGAACAAAGAGCACAAATTTAAGAATGATAACCGGTGGTGCTGATATCACTCACAATGGAGATGTAGATGGTTATATATATAAAATTAATAATACTGGAACAACATTATCAGCATCTACTTTTTTAGGTACGAGTAATTATGATCAATCTTATTTTATAGAGCTAGATAGATTTGATAATATATATGTTTGTGGTCAATCACTAGGATCTTACCCAGTGGTTGGAACTGTATACTCTAATGCTAATGGTAAACAATTCCTACATAAATTAAATAATAATTTAACTACAACAGCTTTTTCTACAGTATTCGGAGCAGGTGGCATTATTAATATTTCACCTACCGCATTTTTGGTAGATAGATGTGACAATATTTATATTAGTGGATGGGGTGGAAATACGAATGATGGATATGTAGGAGGTAATACTAGAGGACTGCCATTAGTAGGTGGGCCTTATCAATCTACCACAGATGGTAGTGATTTTTATTTTATTGTATTTGAAAGAAATGCAGTAGGCCTTTTATATTCAACTTATTTTGGAAGTGGTTCTGGTATAGGTGAACATGTAGATGGAGGCACTAGTAGGTTTGATAGAGAAGGAGTAATATACGAGGCAGTATGTGCAGGTTGTGGTAGAAGTTCTTTGTTTCCTACTACTACAGGTGCATGGTCTAGAACCAATAATAGTTTTAATTGTAATTTAGCAGCATTAAAATTTGAGATGAACCTAGCAGGTACTAATGTAGAAGTGACTGCTTCACCAAGAGCTACTGGATGTGTGCCACTTACTGTTAATTTTACGAGTATTCGTACAAGTGTAAGAACTGTTCGATGGCATTTTGGAGATGGCACCACATCTACTTTATTTAATCCCACACATACATTCACTGATACTGGTACTTTCAATGTGATGCTAATCGGCACAGATAGCACAAGTTGCAATATTGTAGATACAGCCTATGTTACAGTAGTTGTAGATGACGATAGTATTAATGCTAATTTTTTCCCATCATTAGCTGTCAATTGTACAACTAGAACAGTTTTTGCATACTCAAAAAATTATCCGACTACTACTTATAGATGGATGAGTAGCGATGGTTTTTCATCAACAAACGATACATTTATTCATACCTATGCTAGTCCCGGTACTTATACACTTACTCTAAGAGTCGACGATCCTTTTAGTTGCAATCTTACTCAATCAGTTACAAGAACCATAGTCATAGAGCCATTCGTCAATTTAAATTTAAATTTGAGTGATACCGCTGGTTGTTTTCCATTGACGATTACATTTAATAACTCTACAAGTTCTCCTTCAGCATATTTATGGGATTTTGATGATGGTACAACTAGTACTATAAAAAGCCCCACACATACATTTAGTTCTGGTGGTGTATATGATGTAGTAGTTTATTTTTTAGATACCAATACTTGCAATAATGTAGATACTGCACGAATGACTATAACAGTATATAATGATACTGTTACCCCATTATATAATATTGATAGAATTTTTTATGGCTGTGATTCTGTAGGCGCAAATGTTCAATCATTTAATACTACTGCAAATAGTGTAAGATGGGATTTTGGCGATGGTACATTTAGCAATAGTTTAAATGATTTTCATGTCTATAGAGATTCTGGTGTATATCAGATTTTATACGTAGTAGTAGATAGCACCAAAAGATGTAGAATGATAGATACTGTAAACGAATATGTTTCATTAGATCCATTAGATGCAATTTTTTCAATATCTGATACCAATGCGTGTGTGCCAGCTACAATTATTTTTACAGATGAAAGTCCTTATTTTCTAGCAACTAATTATTGGACTTTTGGTGATGGAACTGGAGATACTGGTCGTGTAGTTTCTCATACATACAATACAGTAGATACTTGGAGTATTATGCATATTATTATTGATTCGTCTGTTTGCAATTTTGCAGATACAAGTTATGCTACTTTTATGACCAGAAACGATTCGTCTGTTGCATCATTTAATTCTACAATATTAAGCGAATGCGATTCTAATCTTACAATCAATTTTACAAATACTAGTGTTAATGCTTTAAAATTTGAATGGGATTTTGGCGATGGTACTACAAGTAATTTAGCTAGTCCATCACATACATGGAATATACCCGGCATCTATACAGTACGAATGATATCTATAGATTCTACTCGTTGTCATCCAAGAGATACTGCATACGCTACATTCAGACTCAAACCAAATTCTATTGCAAATTTTGATATGCTTCCTACAGCTTGCTCTGGCGTGGCAGTTCAAATGGATAATTTGAGTAATCCTAATGCACAATTTACTTGGTACTTTGGTGATGAAGATACCTCATTTCAATTTGAGCCAAATCATATTTTTAATAATGCAGGTAATTATATTGTTACACTTATTATAAGAGATACAGGTACTTGTGATGTATATGATACTTTATCAAAACCTATAGAAATATTAGCATTTCCTATTGCAGATTTTATAATGGATAGAGATTCATTTTATTATTTAGATAATATTCAGTTTACTAATCAATCACAAAATTTTACAGATGTGATTTGGTATTTTGGAAATGGAGATACTAGTATATTAGAAAATCCATTATATACATATGCTCAAATCCATGAACAAACTCCATGTATAGTAGCATATATAGAAGGTACAAGTTGCGCAGATACTTTTTGTAGAGATATTTATATCAATTTTGAACCAAGAATAGGTGTGCCAAATGCATTTACTCCAAACGGTGATGGTATCAATGATATAGTGAGAGTAGAAGGTAAAGGATTTATTGAATTTCAATTTATGATATTTAATAGATGGGGCGAAAAAGTATTTGAATCTAGAGATCAGAATATAGGATGGGATGGTATATATAAAGGACAATTGCAAGAAATGGAAGCCTATGCTTATACAGTTAAAGTTAGGTTTTTAGATAATACGAGAAAAACACTTACAGGAAATATTACTTTACTAAAGTAACAGAATTATTGTGAAAAAAAATCAAACATATTTATTTATACTATTTGCATTTATATTTTGTGCAAGTACAATAGATAGCTATGCACAAGATCAGCATTTTTCTCAATTTTATACTCAACCTATGACCACCAATCCCGCAAATACAGGGTATTTTGATGGTAATTATAGAGTTGGTGGAATTTATAGAGCTCAATGGCCTTTTGCTGCAAATGGTCAATTTGTTACGTATAATAATTTCAGTGCCTATGCAGATTTTTCCTTTCTAGATGGATATTTAGGTAAAGTAGATTTTATGGGTGCAGGTATATATGCATGGAATGATGAAGCTGGAGATGGAAATCTGAGAACTACAAAGATAAATGCAACAGTGGCATACCACAAAGGATTTGATAAGAAAGGGAAGTATATGTTGTCTGGAGGCTTTGGATTTACTATGGTACAAAGAGCAGTAGATTTTAAAAATTTTTATTTTAATAATCAATGGAATGATCGTTTTTTTGACAGGTCAATTCCTAATTTAGAACAATATGCAAACCAAAGTAGATGGTATTATGATTTGAGTGCTGGACTCAATATGCATATAGGTTTTGGTACTAAGTATGTGTTGACGATAGGTGGTGCATTATATCATATCAATAGACCAAAAGATAGCTTTAGAGAGGCTAATAATAGAATAGGAATAAGACCGATATTTAATGCATCATTTAACGGTAAACTCAGTAATCAATTGGTTTTAAATGCACAATTTATTTTTAATTATCAGAAAGAAGCAATAGAAACAAGCATAGGTGCATTGCTTGGTTATTCGGGCGATAACTATAGAAGTAAAATCAGAAACACTTTCTACGTAGGAGCATATTATAGAATCAGAGACGCAATGATACCTACTGTAGGATACCAAGTAAATAATACCCGACTCTTAGTTAGTTATGATTTCACACTTTCAAAACTTACATATTACAATAAAGGAGTTGGAGGATTTGAAGTATCTTTGGTGCACACAGGAAAATTTAAATCAAAAAATATTGTTAAAAAAATCTATTGTCCAAAATTTTAATATGAAAAATTTACATATTGTTTTAGTTGTATTATTGATGGTTGTATCACTTAATATCATTGCACAAGATGATGATAAACCGTTTGCAGGAAATAATGAAAAAACATTAGATAATAAACCAGAAGTAGTAAATAAAAAAGGTTTTGATAAAAGTAAATTGAGAATAGGACCAAATATAAATTTTGGATATAATGGTAGAACTTTGCTTGTTGGACTTTCGCCAGTAGTAGGTTATAGAGCTGTAAAATATTTTGAACCAGGTATTGGTTTTACATATCAACTTCAAGATGCAGCTAATTTTCCAAGCAATCCTGGTTTTACTTCGCATACTATAGGTGGTCAAATCTATGTAAAAATCTACCCATGGAAAGAATTATTTATATATGGTGAAGCACAAGCATTTAATTTTAGGGCTCGATACAAATCCTTAGTAAGAGGTGCGAAAAATCCTTATGAAAGTGTTACATATGGAAATGTATTAGTAGGGCTAGGATATAATATTCGTGTAGGTGAAAATTCTTTTATGAGCCTTGGACTTACTGTCAATCTTATACCAAATGCACTGTACAATTTCCGTAGGCAACCATTGCCACTATTAGGATTTAATTTCGGTTTGTAGTTTTTTTTTAAAAAAAATATAGAAGAGACTTTTTACTCTGAAAAAATATTATTATGTTTGTGAAACATTATGTATGTAAAACATAATGTATGTAAAACATAATAATTATGAAAAGTATAGAATTTTTAGATAGAATAAAAGAAACAAAGCGAATAAAACAATCATTACAGCTCAAACAGCCTGTGTTTATAGTGTTGTATGGTAGAAGAAGATGTGGTAAATCTACACTGATGCGTCATATCATGGGCAAAGATGATATCTATTATCAAGCAGACCAGCAAGAAGAAATATATCAACGAGATGCTTTTGCTAGAGAAATTGCGTATAAGTTTCCATCATTTGATAAGGTAGTATATCCTAGTTGGGAGTCTTTCTTTTTTGGATTGAATATGCGTATGAAAAAAAATAGTACTTTATTTATAGATGAATTTCCATTTTTAGTAAGAAGTAGTCCAGCTTTGCCGAGTATTGTACAAAAGTTGATAGATTCAAAATCGCTTACTTACAATATAGTTATTTGTGGTTCATCACAGCAAATGATGCAGGGGCTTGTATTGTCTAGTGATGAGCCTCTATATGGTAGAGCAGATGAGATCATCAGAATCACACCTATGAAAATACATTGGCTACAAAAATCTATGAATACCACTGCTATCAATACGGTAGAAGAGTATGCTTTGTGGGGAGGTGTGCCAAGATATTGGGAGATGAGAAAAAAATACAAAACTTTAGAAGAAGCTATGAAAATGTTGCTTCTGGATACTAGTAGTATTTTATATGAAGAACCTATGCGCTTATTTTTAGATGATATGCGCAGTGCTGTACAAGCATATACTATTATGTCTATCATAGGAGGAGGAGTGCATCGTTCATCAGAAATAGCTGCACGACTAGAAAAGCCTGCTACATTCATATCTAGACCATTGGCTAATTTGATACAAATGGATTATTTAAAAAAAGAAATCCCTTTTGGAGAGAACGAAAAGAATAGCAAAAAATCATTATATAAAATCAAAGATCCATACTTAAGTTTTTATTTTAGATATATAGTAAATAATAAATCTAGAATAGAAGCAGATAAATCTCAAGAAGTATATACAGATATTAAAAAGACTATATCTATATATCTAGGTGATGTATGGGAGAGTTTATCAAGAGATTTTGTGACACACTCCAATATACAAAACATAAAATGGGATACTGCCAAAAGATGGTGGGGAAAAGGCATAGATCACAAAGAAATGGAAATTGATATTTTGGCAGATTCTATTGATAAGAAATATATATTGATAGGAGAGTGTAAATGGTCAGATAAAGCAGATATCCAATTGTTATCTAATCAATTAGATTATAAGATAAAAAATCTATCTTTTGCAAAAAACAAAAAGATAGTAAAAGTGCTTTTTCTAAAGAATAGCTCTTACAAATCAAAAGATATAAATATTATTCATCCAGATATTTTGATAAAAACTATGCATTAATTATGTATGACAAACATTATGTTTGTCATACATAATATTTTATTTTAACCATATATTCATTTTTACATAATATCACAAAAAATATATTTTTGTATCTTTACTTCATAAATACTACTTATAAATGATACAAAAATTAAAATTTGGAACCGATGGCTGGCGAGCAATTATTGCAGATGATTATACAGTAGACAATGTAGCTAGAGTTGCAAAAGCAACAGCGCTTTGGTTGAAAAAGAATACCGATAAACATGAAATCACTTTAGGATACGATTGTAGATTTGGAGGAATGCTATTTAGTGAAACAGTAATCAAGGTTGTAACTCAAGAAGGTATAAAAGTATTTTTTGATAAAAATTTTGTTTCTACGCCTATGATTTCTCTTGCTGCATTTAATCTAAAATGCCCACTAGGAATTATCATCACTGCTAGTCATAATCCACCAAGTTATAATGGATTTAAACTAAAAGCACACTATGGAGGACCTGCAACACCTGCTGTGATACAAGCCGTTGAAGATATGATACCAGATGAATGTATTGTACCAAATATATCACTTGATGAAATAGAAAAAAACGGATTATTGATATATCAAGATTTTGAAGAAATGTATTATCAGCATGTGCTCAAAGGATTTGATATGACGATGATCAATAATTCAGGAATAAAAATAGCCTATGATGCTATGTACGGTGCTGGACAAAGAGTATTTAAAAGATTAGTACCTGGTGCAAGACATTTACACTGTGAGTATAATCCATCTTTTTATGGACAAGCACCAGAACCTATACATAAAAATTTATTGGAGTTATCGAATCTGATCAAACAATCTGGCGATATAGCTTTGGGTATAGCAAATGATGGTGACGCAGATAGAATAGGTTTATACGATAATAAAGGAAATTTTATTGATGCACATCATATATTATTATTGCTAATTCATGTATTATATAAATACAAAGGATTGAGAGGTAAAGTTGTGGTGGCATTTTCAGCTTCACCAAAAATTAAAAAGATGTGTGCAGCATATGGAATTGATGTAGAAATCACTAAAATAGGGTTTAAATATATCAGTGAAATAATGATAACTAGTGATGTACTAGTAGGAGGTGAAGAGAGTGGAGGAATAGCGGTGAAAGGACATATACCAGAAAGAGATGGTATTTGGGATGCCTTAGTGATACTGGAGTATATGGCTCAAAGTGGTAAAACTATTGAAGATTTGATAAAAGAAGTATATGATGTAGTTGGAGCATTTTCATACAATAGAAATGACTTACATCTCACAGAAGAGGTGAAAAATAAAATAGTTTCAAATTGTACTAATGGAGTTTATAAAAATTTCGGATCATATACGATTGAAAATATAGAAAACATAGATGGGTATAAGTATTATTTGCCAAACGAATGCAATGTGATGATACGTGCATCAGGCACTGAACCAGTATTGCGTGTATACGCTGAAGCACCTACTATGGATGAAGTAAATAAAATACTTGAAGAAACTAAACAAACTTTATTAGCATAATATAATATGAAGTATAATTTTATAAAAAAATATCTTACGATTATACTTCTATTTTTAGTTAGTATTCAGATTTTATCTGCACAAGATTCTATACCACCCTTTACAAAAAAAATTACTTTTTTAGAACCTTCACCAACTTATAATAAGAAAAGATTTGCGACTGCATTAACCGGTCAGTTAGGGCTATGTACTGGTGCATTAGTTGGGCTAAATTATGCTTGGTATGTAGGCTATCCTCGAAGTAGATTCCATTTTTTCAATGATATGGGAGAATGGCAACAGCAAGATAAAATAGGTCATATGCTCGGTGGTTATTTTCAAAGTAGTTGGAGTTATAATGTATACAAGTGGAGTGGAGTAAAACACAATCGTGCAGCATGGGCTGGAGCACTCACAGGTTGGGGATTTCAGACTACTATAGAAATATTAGATGGTTTTTCACAAAAATGGGGAGCAAGTACTGGAGATGTTTTATTTAATAGTTTAGGTGCTGGTTGGTTTCTTTGGCAAGAGATGCTTTGGAAAGAACAACGTATACTTCTAAAAATATCTACTCATCAAGTCAATTATCCAAAAGGACAATTAGCTGAGAGAGCAAAAGAATTATATGGTTCGCAGATATACGAAACTTTTCTAAAAGACTATAACTCTATGACTTTTTGGATGAGTGTAAACTTGGCCTCATTTAATAAAAAACAAAAACATGCACGCTGGTTAAATCTAGCAGTAGGATATGGAGCAGGAGGAATGTATGGCGGATTTGACAATACTTGGAAAGACTCTCAAGGTAATATTATTAATAGAAATGATGTACAAAGATATAGAAGGTTTGTGATCTCTATAGATGCAGACTTTACTAAAATACCTACAAGAACTAGAACCGGAAGAGTTTTATTAGGTTTATTAAATACTATAAAACTTCCAGCACCAGCATTAGAATTTAATACGTTAGGTCAAGTAGTATTCCACCCATTATATTTTTTAAATTGGGAAGTACCTTTGTATATTAAAAAGTAAGATTAATTATTCCTAATAAACTCAATACTCTTCATGATATCTTCATGTAAGAATCGATCACTTGTATTGAAGCTTACAGTTTTTCTATAATCACTTACAATTTTTTCTATCTGTTTACTACTTTTGAGAGGTCTTCTAAACTCTAGTGCTTGTGTGGCATTGAGCAATTCTATAGCCAATATTTTTTCTAAATTATTCAATACTTTTAAGCATTTTGTTGCTGCATTTGCTCCCATACTTACGTGGTCTTCCTGACCATTGCTCGATGGAATAGAATCTATTGAAGCAGGAGTGCAAAGCTGTTTATTTTGGCTTACTATAGATGCGGCAGTGTATTGAGGTATCATCATGCCACTATTGAGTCCAGCTTCTTTTGCTAAAAAAGGTGGAAGATTTCGCTGTCCACTGATGAGTAAATAAGTTCTTCTTTCAGAAATATTACCTAGTTCTGCTAAGCCTAATGATAAATAATCAAGTGCTAATGCTAATGCTTGTCCATGAAAATTACCACCGCTGATGATGATATCTTCATCTGGAAAAACATTTGGATTATCTGTCACTGAATTGATTTCTGTTTCGAAAACTTGTGTAACATGTGCAATCACATCTTTGCTCGCACCATGTACTTGAGGTATACATCTAAATGAATAGGGATCTTGTACAGCCGTTTTATGTTGTTTAAATATTTCACTATCATTCAGAATAGATAAAATATTTTTAGCAGTATTTATCTGACCAGCATGAGGTCTTACTTTATGTATCAATTCGTGGAAGGGTTCCATCCGAGCATCAAATGCATCTATAGAAATACAAGCAATCAAATCTACCCACTTAGATAATTGTTGCGCTTTGTTTAAGATATATACTCCATATGCACTCATAAATTGTGTGCCATTGAGTAATGCTAGTCCTTCTTTGCTTTGTAACTTTATTGGTGTGAAATTTATTTCACTAGCATCTACTACTTCATTTTCTATTTGCACTTTCCCTATTCCTACAAGAGGCAAACATAGATGCGCCAATGGTGATAAATCTCCACTTGCACCTAGTGAACCTTGCTCGTATACTATAGGTAAAATATTTTCATTATAAAAATGTATCAAGCCTTCTACCGTTTTTATATCTACTGCACTATGCCCATACGAAAGAGATTGTATTTTGAGAAGCAACATGATTTTTACTATCTCACTAGGTACTATATCGCCAGTACCACATGCATGACTAACCAATAAATTATATTGTAATTGTTCTAGTTGTTCGTTATTTATTTTTACATTGCAGAGTGAGCCAAACCCAGTATTGATACCATATATAGGTTGTTCACTTTTTTGAATAGCGGTGTCTAAATATTTTCTACAAGCATTAATTTTATCTTTTGCATCAGTAGATAAATTAATGGATTCACCGTTTGCAATAATTTTTGCAATATCTTCTATACTTATTTTATGGGAGGATATACTATGTGCCATTATTTATTTTAGATTCTCTATTATTTCTGTTAATGAAAGTTTTTGTTCTTCTCTGCTTTCTATATTTTTTATTCTGTAAATATTATTGGTGATTTCGTCTTCACCTATTTCCATGATGTACTCGATGTTTTTTGCAATAGCATAAGGCATCTGTTTTTGTTTTTTTACATTACCTGTGAAAAACTCACATGCTATTTTTGCTTCTCGCATTTTTAAAACAATATCATAACAAGTATCTATCAATTTTTCATCGCGAGCTACTACCAATACTTTTACTCCTTTATTGATTTTGCTAGAAAATAAATTCAATTCTTGCATCACATCATATATTCTTTCTACACCAAAAGAAATACCTATACCACTCATGTTTTGTCCACCAAACATCTCCGTAAGATTGTCATATCTTCCTCCGCCGGATATACTGCCCATTTGAACATCGTTTGCTGTTACTTCCCATATCGTTCCTGTATAATAACTCAAGCCTCGAGCAAGTGTAGCATCAAATATTAGATTATCAGATTTTATTTTATTAAAAATAAATTGTAGTTCTTCAATACCCTTTTTCCCTACTTCAATTTCATTAAATAAAGGAATTAAATCAGTAATTGATTTTGCAGAAAGTACTTGAGTGATTTTAGTAATTTGTTCATCACTAAGTTCATTATTTTTCAATTCTAATATCACCCCATCCATTCCTACTTTATCTAGTTTGTCTATAGCTATAGTGATAGATGATAAATTATCTTTTGCATCTGCATATATAGATAGTGCTTCTAGAATTTTTCTATTATTTATTTTTATAGTTACATTTATTCCTAGTGCTTTATATACATCAATTAAAATCTGAGTAAGTTCCACATCATTGATGAGTGAGTCTGCACTGATAATATCTGCATCAAATTGATAAAATTCTTGGTAACGTCCACGTTGAGGTCTATCTGCACGCCATACAGGAGCTACATGATAACGCTTAAAAGGAAAAACTAAATCTCCTTGGTGCTGTACCACATATCTTGCCAAAGGAACTGTGAGATCATAACGAAGACCTTTTTCACTGATTTCTTTTAGAAGTTTATTCGAATTTTTTTCTTGATAAATTTCATCACTCACTTTAGACAGAAAATCACCATTATTCAAAATTTTAAATAATAATCGATCACCTTCTTCACCATATTTTCCTTTAAGTGTTTCTAGTCTTTCAAAAGCAGGAGTTTCTATTTCACTAAAACCATAATGCTCCAATACATTTCTAATCGTATTAAAAATATATTTTCGTTGCATCACTTCGTTTGGTAAAAAATCACGAGTGCCTTTTGGTAAGGATGGTTTTACTTTTGACATAATAATAAAAATCTATTTGCAAAGGTAAGAAATAGCATTTATAAATAGAATCTAAAGATTTTTTAAAACGCAAAGTAATAATTTCCCAATTTATCTTTGTATAGATAGTTTACAGTTCTTGGCCAGAGAGGTTTGCCCATTTGATCGCTCCATGTTTTTAATTTGTTTTCAAGATCAGTAGCTATTTTTGGATTTTGAGCATATACATTATTACTTTCATCTATTGATTCTGTAAGGTCATAAAGCAATTTTGTTTTGTCAATATCATTTATGATTAATTTCCAATTATTAAATCTTATTGCGCTATTTTCAGCACTTCTCCAATGCAAAGAGCGTTCGGTAATTTTAGTAGTATAATGCATTAAATCTATACCATCATATACTCTATCTGTAGGTAAATAAATATTTGCTGCTTTACAAACTGTAGTAAAAATATCTAATGATATTACTGGATTACTTACAGTGCCAGATTCAACTTTCCCTTTCCATTGCATCATAAAAGGTACCTTTAATCCACCTTCAAAATTTGTCAATTTCCCTCCCCTGTATGGTTTATTATCAGTAGTTCCATTATAGTAAGCACCACCATTATCGCTCAAGAAAAATACTATTGTATTTTCACTCAGTCCTGTACTATCTAGATATTTTGTAAGTCTTCCTATTTGGTCATCTAGATTTTTGATCATAGCTAAATAAGTACGTTTTATTGGGTCTTCTATATGTTCAAATTGATTGTAATAGTAAGTTGTGGCTTGAAGTGGAACATGTGGTGCATTATATGTCAAGTAAATAAAAAATGGATGAGTACTATCTTGTGTACTCATATAATTGATTGCTTCATCTGTTAGTTTATCAGTGAGGTATCCAGTTTCTTCTACTCGAGTGCAACAATTTTTAGTTATGGCACAGTTGCCAGTTCTTCCTTTGGCAGTTTTCCATTGGTGCGCATCCATAAACTGATGTGGAATTTTATAATTCACTATGTTTTTATCTTTTGGGTCTGCATATAATGTATATGCTTCACTAAAACCATATTGATATTCAAACCCACGATTGCAGGGCTTTGCAAAATCCATTGCACCCAAGTGCCATTTGCCAATGATTGCAGTATGATAAAAATTCTTTTGTAATATTTCTGCTAAAGTGATTTCTGATGGTGGCAGACCTTGTCTCATTCTATCTTCATCGGTAGGTACATCTTTATTTAATACAGGAGTAAGTGGACGCATATTTTTTTTCAGACCAAAACCCCAATATTGCAATTTGTTTTTTACATATTGTTCGCACATTTGAAGCTCATGCCCAAATCTTTGTTGGTATCTACCAGTAATTAATCCAGCTCTTGAAGGCGAACAAACAGGAGAGGAGATATACCCTTCAGTGAAAGTAATTCCATTCTTGCCAATAGCATCAATATTAGGTGTTTCAATCAGTTTGCTACCATATAAAGAAATGTCAGTTTGACCTAAATCATCAGCTAATATTATAATGATATTAGGTTGTTTTGCAGAATTTGTATCTTTAATAACAGCAGTTAAATAATTTTTTTTACCTTCTGTTAAATGTTCATCCCAATAGATTTTCCAAGGACTTTCTTGAGCAAAAATTTGAAGAGAGAAAAATAGAAATAGTAAAAGTTTAATTTGCTTCATGCTCTTTTGTTAAATTGATAATAATTTGCTCACACGCTTTATCGAGCATTTGATATACTTCTTCAAACCCACTATCATTGTAATATGGATCGGGTACTATTTTATTTTCATTGGGGTATGATTCATTTAATATCATTCTTATTTTAGCAAGTTCCTCTTTGCTTTGAGCCAATTTTTTGATATCTTGAAGATTGCTTGCATCCATTGCATATAGAATATCAAAATTTTCTAGATCGTATCCATTTAGTTTTCGTGCTTGTTGTTTTGATATATCAATTCCATATTTTTTGGCTATAGATATACTTCTTTTATCAGGTTTTTCGCCACTATGCCAGCCACCAGTCCCAGCACTATCCACTTTCCAATCTAGGTTTCGTTCTTTTAGTTTATGTTCTAGAATACCTTGTGCCAAAGGAGATCTACAGATATTGCCAAGACATACCATCAATATTTTCATAATAAATATTTTGAGAGTAAACTTAGTGAAATAATATTTATACTAAATATAAAATAAATGAAATTTACTAAAATAGAAAAGGGTTTTTGCGAAGCAAAAACCCTTTTCTAAAGTTTGAGATATTAAAAATATTATCTTAATAAAGTTATTGTACCATTATACGTTTCTGTTATGGTTCTGAGTGGATCCAAAGGATCTGGAACTTCTACAGTAATATAGTATACATAGTTTCCTATCGGTTGTGGAGCTCCTAAGAAGTTACCATCCCAGCCTGGTGCTAATATTCCAGAGTAAACTGAATTGCCCCATCTATTAAAAATTATCATATTAGTAATTGTACTTCCTACAGGTAGTAAAGGATAGTACATATCATTTAATCCATCACCATTTGGTGTAAATGCACTTGGAAATGCTATATCTATTGATCTTGGACTTACATTTACAATCACATCACCCGAATCTACACAACCTATACTATCTGTAATAGTGACACTATAAGTAGTAGTTGTAGATGGTGATACAAAAGTTCTATTGATAGTAACACCATTGCTCCAGTTGTAGCTATAACCAGGTACTACTGTAAGAAGCACTGTATCGCCTACATATATATTTCTATCATCACCAAGTTCTACTTTAGGTAAATCTTGTACTCCTATAAATATAGTATAAATACTATCACATCCATATATATTTGTAAGTGTTGTACTAACTGTAGTGTCATCTAGAGGACTATAGCCTACTATAGATTGTCCTTTACAAATTACAAAACTATCTACTACACTTGACCTACCTCTTACTGTAAGATTTAGACGAACAGTACTATCGCAACCTACTGAGTTTGTAAGGGTATCATAGGTAGTACCAGCACTAGTATGAGAGGTAGTTCCTATTATAACAGATTGTCCAAAACAAATAGTAGTATCTATTACTGAAGCGGAAGGAATTTTTATTAATAAATTGGTAGTAATAAAACTATCACATCCATTTATATTTACTAACGTATCATAATATGTACCAGTTGTAGAGTATGTGTTTGTTCCTACATTAATACTTTCACCAGTACATAGTTGACTATTGATAACATTTGATGAAGGGTTATTTACTATAAGATTAATAGTAAGTACACTATCGCACCCAGTTATTGATGCAGTAGTATCATAATAAATACCAGAGCTTGTATATGAGCGACCTAATACACTAAATGTATCCCCTAAACATATTCTAGGATTAATAGTAGCGAATACTCTACTGCCTACTACAAGATCTATAGTATGTATAGAATCACAACTATTAATATTGCTAAATGTATCTGCATATGAACCAGCCGTACCTATTGCTATACCATTGATAATAACAAAATCACCAGCACATATATTTACAGTAGCTCTTGATGAGTCTATAGTACCTTCCATTACAGTATCACAGAGTGTTGCCATACATCCGTTAGTATCAGTTACCATTGTGCAATAGACTCCATCGGTTAAACCTAGAATATCTTCTGTCATGCTTCCATTTGACCACATATATCTATAAGGCATAGTTCCACCCATTGTGCTTATTTGTATTGCACCATTAGAACCACCATAACACGTTACATCAGTAATATTATCTAGCATTACCATTAGCATAGGAGGTTCTGTTATAGTGTAAGTATTTACGGAAGTACATCCTCCACCATCACTTACAGTTACAGTATAAGTACCTGCTACAAGTCCAGATCTATCTTCTGATATAGATCCATCATTCCAAATATATGATATAGGAGGTGAAGTAGAAGTAGCGGTGATATCAATTGCACCATTTGTTTCTCCAAAACAATTTACATTTGTAGTAGTTGCACTCATAGATAGGCTTCCTGAGCTATAGTATAATAAGTCGTTAAAATCGTATAAAGTAGAAGAAACTGTACAAAGACTAGTTCCACTTCCAGTACCAGTAGAGTCATAAACAATCAACTCTACATGAAATAAATGTGAATCTGGTGGGAAAGAAATACTACGCATAAAGTCTGCTCTTAGTGTAGGGAAAGGAGAATAGTATGGAACTGCAGAATCTACAAGTGTTCCATTTTCAAAAAGATGTACAATCATTCTTCTAAATGGATTGGTAGTATCTGTAGGAGTATATCTCCATGCTTCATTCGTAGTAGAGAATGTAACTGCATTTCTACCTGGAGCTGCATATGCTACTGTTCTATCAAAATTTTGAATACCCACTATACCTCTTCCAGCACTAGTGCTAGAACATCCATTATGGTTTTGTATTTGTACTTCTACGATATTCGTACTTTCATTTAAAACTATTTGATAGTTCGCATATGTACCAGCACATGTACTACTATAGTATGCAATTCCTTCAAAACTTACTATAAATTGTCTACAAGGTGCAACACCAATAGTTGTATATTGTATTCTCCTAGTACTTGATCCAAATCTAGGGTCAATATCATTGTATACTCCCATGATAGATGCTCTAGGATATGTTGCACTTGGTATAGTAGGAGTGATAGCATATGGGCATAAAGCACCAGCAGTAGATACATCAAATGATACAATTCCATTTGAGCCTATAAGTAAACTATTGTAGCTTCTTCCAAAGAAACAAAAGCTGAAAGGTATACTAATATTTGCACTCCATACATCATCGGTACTTATAGGTACAGTAGTACCTGTAAAAGTGGTAAAACTAAATGGGATACTAGATACACCATATGTGTTTGTTGCTATTGTACCTTGACCATTGAATGTAGCAGACATACTAGCTGTTCCGCCCCCACATCCCAAATCTATAGAAGTGCTACCTGGAGGAGCACTAGCATCTGAGAATATAGGAGTAACACATGACTGTGCATATATACTGCTATAAGCTATAGTTAAAAATATTATTAAAAAGTAGATTTGTTTCATTTTATATTGTTTAAAATGTTAAAAGAAAATTTTTTATAGTAGATCTGTTTCATTTTGTTTTTGTTTAATGGTTTACTAAGGAGATTTAATATCATAAATAAATGTTTGTCTATATAGCTTTTATATATAGTTTAATTTGTTATGATAAGTTCGTTGATTTTATCAAATACATATTATATATACCTTTATAATATAAATTATATTATGGCAGATTGTATGTAATATGATTTTTAGATTAGATGTAGATTTGCTTCATGCATATTTTTTAGTGGTTAATAAATAATTTACAACATAAATGTAAAAAGGATATTTGGTATTTCCAAATATCCTTTCATTTTTAATTATTTATACATATCTAATTTTTTGGCATTAGCAACATTTCATTCATTTGTATTTCAATAATGTATTTTTTATTGCCATCTTTATCAGTATAGTTTCTGTTGATGAGCTTACCTTCTATAGCTACATCTTTACCTTTTTCAAGATACTTTTCTACCATGTCTGCATTTTTCCCCCATGCTACTATATTATGCCATTGAGTATCTGTTATTTTTTCTCCTTTCGAGTTTCTATATACTTCATTCGTAGCTATGCTAAATCTTGCTAGTTTTTTATTACTTTCTAAAGATTTGATTTCTGGGTTAGCGCCTAATTTACCTATTAATTGTACTCTGTTTCTTAATGTGTTCATTTTTTTTAAGATTTTAATTGTTTACGTTATAAATTATTTTTTGTCAAATCAATTTATTTTTTTGCGCAAAATGTTTGTTTGAATAATTGACGATGCAAAGATGTGGTCATAAAAAACTGCTAGTCGGTTATTAGTCATTTATAGTCGTTATTATATATTTGTAGTCGTTTGTAAGCATATTATATGTTTGATTTATAAATAGTTAGTATAAATAGTTACTTATTTATACTTTTTGAAAAAATTCAATATAAAATGAATTTACCTTAAATTACAAGTCTTTAATTCTTATTTTAAATAGATTATATTGCAGAAATATAGGTTGATTTTTATATAATAAATTATTTATATGAAAATGATGTTAGTCTGAATTGGTATAAATAAAATAACATATTCATAAAACTGCTTTATTCTTAAAATTTATTGTTTAACAAAAATCATCTGTGTAATTTTTTTAATTAAAATATAGCTATAAATTATTTAAAGGTTTTATAAAAATTATCCATAAATTTATTACATGAAATATTTTAGTTTTTTATTGATTTTTTTTAGTGCAATAATTCTTACAACATCTTGTAATAATAAAGAACAAATAAAAGTTGATTTAGGATATGATTATTATCCATTGACTACAGGACATTATATTACTTATAAAGTTGATTCTTTTTATTTTTCAGATGGAAGTTATCCTATTATTACAATAGATACAGTTAGTTATCAAATCAAAGAAATGATAGATACCATATTTAAAGACAATGAAAATAGAGATGCATACCGTATAGTAAGATATAGAAGGCCTGATGCATCTAGCAACTGGGAGATAGATAGAATATGGAGTGCAGTAAGAAATACTACTAATTTGGTGAAAAATGAAGACGATTTACATTTTATTAAATTAACTTTTCCGATTAGCAATGATATTACGTGGTCTGGAAATAGCCTCATAGTAACAGATGGAGATAATGCATATCTAAAAGATTGGCAATATAAATATGAAAATATAAATCAAGTTTTAAGTTTTGGTACATTATTGTTTGATTCGTGTGTCACAGTAAATCAGCTTGATGAGGAAAATTTAATTGAGAAAAAATATAGTATCGAGCAATACTCAAAAGGTGTAGGAATGGTTTTTAAAGAAGAAAAATTTTTAGGTAAACAAAGAAATTTATCGAGTGGGTGGGATTTTCCTGAAACCGGTATTTGGGTGAGATATAAAATTATAGATCATAATTAATCAACTATGAAGAGAATATATTTTTTAGCATTTTTTATTATACTATATATTTCAAGCTATTCACAACAAAAATTTTGGGTCACTTTTAAAGATAAAAATCAGTCTAACTTTTCTTTAGATAAACCAGAAGAATTTCTTTCTCCAAAGTCCGTAGAACGAAGGTTTAGACAAGGAATACCAATTGTAGAGAATGATTTACCTATAAGTGAGACTTATATAAACGAAATTAAAAATATTGCACCAAATATTATTCATGCTTCTAAATGGCTCAATGCAATTTCTGTAGAATTAAAAAGCAAAGAACAATATGATGCTATAAAAAATTTACCTTTTGTAAAAAATATCAGTATTGTAAATACATATAAAAACTTAGATAAGTCTACAATTGCTTCTAAGGACGAACCTATAATCACTATTGGAGCTCCTACTTTTGATGCAAATAAATATGGACAGGGACACAATCAAATAAAGATGATATCAATCGATACTTTACATGCATTGGGTTATACTGGCAAAGGTATGGATATAGCAGTTTTTGATGCAGGATTTATCAATGCAGATAAACTTGATTTTTTTGATATAGCTAGAAATGATGAACGAATCGTTCCCGTTTGGAATTTTGTAGATAATAATAATAGAGTATATATCAGAAGTGGACATGGTATGAATGTATTGAGTGTGATGTGTGCCAATATTCCAAATACATTTATAGGCGCTGCACCTGATGCAAAATATTATTTGTTTATCACTGAAGATTCATATAGCGAAACAATTGTAGAAGAAGATAATTGGGTAGCAGCAGCTGAAAAAGCAGATAGTATAGGAGTAGATATTTTTAATACATCACTTGGATATACACAATATGACGATACCTCTACTAGTCATACTTATGGTTCTATGAATGGCGATAGTACTACTATCACACGTGCAGCAAATATTGCAGCAAGCAAAGGAATATTAGTAGTAAATAGTGCTGGTAATGAAGGCAATAGTTCTTGGCGATATATATCTGCTCCAGCCGATGGAGATAGTGTTTTTACTATTGGTGCTGTAAATGAAAATGGATTACTAGCAGGATTTAGTTCTAGAGGTCCGAATAGTAGCGGTCATCTAAAACCAAATGTGTGTGGACAAGGAGCAAATATAATTGTTGCGAGTAATAATAATAGTGTAGTTGCAAGAAGTAATGGCACCTCTTTTTCAAGTCCATTGATTGCAGCGTCGAGTGCTTGTTTGTGGCAGGCTTTTCCAAATAAAACTAGTTCGCAGATTTTTCATGAGATAGAAAAATCAGCACATCTTTATACAAATCCAAATTATGATTATGGTTTTGGGATACCAAATTTTTATAAAGCATATAAAAAAATGGAGTTAGAATATAATCAGCAAAACCCTACTACTTCATTACCAAAAGTATATCCCAATCCATTTAGAAATGGATTTACTATATTATGGAATAGTACTAGTGAAAGTCCATTAAGTATTCGTATTTTCAATTCCATAGGTCAATCGATTTCTGATGAAACTATACAAGTACCTGCAAATCAATTTTCAAGAATTTATATAAATAATATAGCAGAAAAAGATGCAGGGCATTATACACTACAAATTCTTCAAGACAAAAAAAGTTATACATATCCTTTAATCAAATACTAATCAACTATATGAATTCTCCATATATAAAAACACTTAGAGTTATACATTTAGCATTATTTACTGGATGTTTATTGTTTTTAATTGTTGGATATTTTATAAAAAAAGAATCATTATTTTTTGATACGAGTTTTTCAGATCCATTGAGTTTACTAGGGGTTGTTTCCTTAGCTCTTATTTTTGTTTCTTCATTTATATATATGCAAAGACTCAAAACTATGAATGAAAACGATAGTATAGACATTAAAAAACAAAAATATCAAGCTGCATATATATTACTTTTAGCTCTAATAGAAGGTCCTGCATTATTTAATATAGTAATATTTCTTACTACAAATAATGCCATTCATTTGGTGATAGCTTCTATATTTATTCTCAATTTATTATCAAAAATGCCTAATAAAATACATATCTCACAAGTCACCAATATACCAATAGATGAACTTTAAAATTTTACAATTCTCTGACACAAGTTTAATTTATTCTACTTAATATTGAGATATAAACCCAACACAAAATTATGGACGTAAGAATACTACTCGCTGAAGATGAAGAACATCTATTAGAAGCAATAAAACTCAACCTCGAAATGGAAGGTTATGAAGTGGTGACAGCTAAAGATGGTAATGAAGCTATTAAAAAATTTGAGAAACAACGATTCAATTTAGCTATACTAGATGTGATGATGCCTGAAATGAATGGTACCGAAGTTTGCCAGCACATACGTATCACTGATATGGAAATACCTATATTATTTCTTACTGCTAAAGATAGTAGCCAAGATAAAGTACTAGGTTTAAAAGTAGGAGCAGATGATTATATTACTAAACCATTTAATCTAGAGGAACTTTTATTGAGAGTTCGGGTACTTGTTAAACATAGTCTTAAAGGCACTAAACAAGAACAAGATTTAAAAACATATAAGTTCGGAAGTAATACTGTAAACTTTGTGACCTATGAAGCAAAAGGTTACGATGGAGTGATGCATCATCTTACAAAAAAAGAAGTGATGCTTTTGAAATTATTAATAGATAGAAAAGATGAAGTAGTCTCAAGAAATGATATTCTACAGCATGTTTGGGGATACGATGTATATCCAAGTACCAGAACTATCGATAATTTTATTTTAGCTTTTAGAAGATATTTTGAGCCAGATCCAAAAGAACCCAAGTATTTTCAAAGTATCAGAAGTGTAGGTTATAAGTTTGAATGCAATTAGTTTTATATTTAAACATGAATATAAAATTATTATCAAAGATTATATGTATAATTATTATTTGCATTTTCAATTCAAATCATAGTCTTGCACAAAACCCAAGTTCACCTAAACAAATATCTATTCTTTCTTGGAATATGTATCTACTGCCAGCTATTGCACCTGTAAAAGGAAGAATAACTAGAGCATCGCTTATAGCTAATGAATTGAATAATTCTGGATATGATATACTCTGTTTACAAGAAGCATTTCATCATAAAGCCGTAGCTATATTACAAAAAGAATTAAAAACTATTTATCCATATCAATATGGTCCTATATATGATAGTAAAAATAAATTTGAAACGAATAGTGGTTTATTGATATGCAGTAAAACACCATTTTTAATAATAGATTCTATATTGTATAGAGATGCCAATGGAATAGATGCAAAAGCTAAAAAAGCTGCTGTTTTATTTCAAGCGACAATTAACGGTAAAAATTTTCAAGTGATACTTTCGCATATGCAATCTGGAAAATTTAGTGCTACCAGACGAAAACAATTTGATCAAATAAAAACTGAACTTATAGATAAATATACTAAAAATGACATGCCTCTATTTATATGTGGAGACTTGAATACAGACAGAGATACGGTAGTAGAATATGAGTATATGTTACATTCCTTAGATGCGAAAAATCATATATTGTCAGGCGAAAAACAATATTCATACGATGGGAAAACGAATACTATTGCTAGACATTTATGGAAAGAAGCCAGCACTAATTTAGACTATATATTATTAAAAAATAATAATGCACCAATAAAAATAATTTCACAAAAAATAGTAGCTTATAAAAAACAGTGGTGTAAAAAATATACAGATTTATCTGACCACTATGGTGTAGAATGTATATTTGAGTTGTACTAATTCTTATTGTTGAGCTAGTAAACTATTTACCTCTAGAGAAATTTCTTCTGCTTTACCATTTGTATAAATGTTTGTAGAAATTTTCCATTTATTTTTATCTTCTTCATTAAATAAATCTAAAAATTCCCACTCATAAGGGGCATCATATAATGCACCAAGTACAGATATGATTGTAAAAATAGATTCTCCTTTATGGTCTATAAAAGTTAGACAAAGTTCTTTCATTTTTACACCTCGCTGACCAGTTTCTCTATAGTACCATTGTTTGCTCATCGTAAAAGGAGAGGAGAGTATAAGAGGAGTTGTGAGTTGCGTATCTTTTATTTCTATAGTTACTTTGTCAGCTATTTTTCCTATCTCTAGTTTTATTAGGCTTTTGAAATATATATACAAACTAACCCCAGTAGAAATAATAATAGCAATAAAAAAATATATGTTAGTCCCTTTAAGTTCTTCAGGAAGTTTTCTTTCACCAGCCATAAAATTGATAATAATTATTATCAAACATAGAACAGGAATCACCATCAAAAAACCTAAAATATTTGATTTATTTCTTCTATGGACATTGCATGAGTATATAGATTCAGAATTCATGGATTAAAATTTATAAAACAAATATAAAACAAAAAAGCCTTGCTGAATATTCAACAAGACTTTTAAAACCAAACAAATTTTAAACTACTAAAAACAGAATTCGTTAGCTACTATCATTTTTTCTGCAATTCTTTTTCTTGTAGCCACAGTATTAATATTATCATATTTTGTAAAACGTTTTAAACCCATCAACATCATACGGAGTTCATCGCCTTCTGCATAACCACAAATAGCGTGTTTGCCATTGATGTTTACTCGCTCCATAGCATCACTGATAAATGTTTTAGTGATATCTATAAATACAGAACATGCTTCAGCACCTTTTAGATTTACCATTTTTTCAGTACGAAGTATAGCAGACTCCATAGCATAGATATCTATCATTACATCTGCTGCATACATCAATATCTCTTGTTGCTTTTCTAGATCCATCATAAATTTTTGAACAGCACTACCTGCTACCATCAAAAATCCTTTCTTTGCATTCACTACTGCTTTTTTCTCAGCATAAAAAATATCTTCGCTTTCTACCATACTAAAATCTGGAATACTCATCAATTCTTTTTGAATAGCCATAGCTGGACCCAATAAATCTAATTGACCTTTCATTGCTTTTTTGACAAGCATACCTACGGCAAGCAATCTATTGATTTCATTGGTGCCTTCAAAAATTCTATTGATTCTACTATCTCTGTATGCTCTTGCTAGAGGTGCTTCCTCGCTAAAGCCCATACCACCATATATTTGTACACCTTCATCTACTACATAGTCAAGCACTTCACTACCCAATACTTTTAGTATTGCACATTCTATACTATATTCTTCTGCAGCTTCTAGTTTTGCTTTTACTTTATCCATACCACCTTCTACAAGAGTATCTATTTTATCTTTGATCAAGCCAGATACTCTATACGTAGCACTTTCGCAAGCATAAAGTTGAATAGCCATTTCAGAAAGTTTGTGTTGTATAGCTCCAAATGATGAAATAGGTACTTTAAATTGTATTCTTTCATTGGCATATTGTATTGCAGTTGTGCATGCTTTTTTAGCACCACCCATTACCATTGCACATAGTTTGTATCTACCTATATTTAATACATTGAAGGCTATCTTATGACCTTTTCCAATTTCACCCAGTACATTTTCTTTTGGCACAGATACATTTTCAAAAAATATTTGTCGTGTACTCGACCCTTTGATACCCAATTTATCTTCCTCTGCACCAAGTGTTATACCTGGAGATTTTGCATCTACAATAAAGCCTGTAAATTTATCGCCATCTATTTGTGCAAATACAATAAGAATATCTGCAAAACCTGCATTGGTGATCCACATTTTCTGACCATTGATGAGGTAATTATTACCAGATGCATCTAGTATAGCTTTTGTTTTGGCTCCTAATGCATCACTTCCAGAACCTGGCTCTGTAAGGCAATATGAGGCTTTCATTTTTCCACTTGCCAAATCGGGTATGTATTTCGTTTTTTGTTCTTCTGTACCAAAATATAAAATAGGTAAAGTACCAATACCTGTATGTGCTGCTACAGCTACACCAAACGAATGACTTTGTCCTATTTCTTCGCTGAGTACAGTATCTGTATTAAAATCAAGACCAAGTCCACCATACTCTTCTGGAATACCAGAACCCAAAATACCCAATTCGCCTATTTCTTCTAGTAATGTAGGTACAAGTGTAGGATCAGTTTGTTTGTCTATTTTTACCACATTTGGCAAAACTCTTGTTGTTACAAAATCTTTTGCAGTTTGTCCAAACATTAACTGCTCTTCTGTCAAGTCTTCTCTGGTATAGGTTTCAGAAGCTATAGATTCTTTTACTATAAACTCTCCACCTTTTGATACGCTGTTTTTTTGTGTCGCTGTGCTCATTATATTTATTTTATTTTAAATTACCAACCAAACGTTTGTTTGGTAAAATTACTCATAATTTTTTAAAAACAAAATATTTTATGATTTTTTAAAGAATATTTATTGGAATGTATAAACTTGAATTACTTTAGCAATAATTTAAATACTGAATATATGGATATCAAAGAAGCAATTTTACATAGAAGACTTATATCACCTGATGATTTCAATAGTAAAATTATAGACGATATAACTATAAATGAAATGCTCACTTGTGCAGATTGGGCCCCTACGCATGGCTATACAGAACCATGGAGATTTATTATATATACTAAAGATAAAATAGCATCATTTTGTAAAGACCATGCAGATTTATATAAAAAGTATACTGCATCAGAAAAATTTACAGAAGCGAATTTTAATAAAATAGCAAGCAGAGGAGATTTGGCTTCGCATCTTATAGTTTGTTATAACAAAAGAGGAAGCAACCCAAAAATATCGCAACATGAAGAAATATGTGCTACTGCTATTGCTATTCAAAATTTATGGCTATATGGAGCTAGTAAAAATGTAGGTTTGTATTGGGGTACAGGGGGCATGGTACATCACATATGTATGAAAGAATATTTTTAGCTTGCACCTGAAGATGTGATGATGGGTCTTTTATTTGTAGGGTATACAGACAAAGAATGGCCAAAAGGGAAGAGAGTTACCCCTATTGAAGATAAAGTTATTTGGAAATAGAAATTTATTTCTAAATATTAGAATTTTATTTATTGAAATAGAAATTAAAATACATATCTAGCTTGTAAGGTAAAATTAATAGGAGCATCGGCCCTACCGATACGAGTAGCTGTCAGTCTATTCGTAAAGTTTCTTACAATAAATGTAAGGTTGAGTTTTTTAGATGCTTCAAATCCAGCTCTTATGTCCATAGTAAGTGCACCTCTTTTAGTGCTTTCAATAAATTTAGCTAGTGTATTTCTACCTCCATCCAATGAACTAAAAACTAAATAATATTGAGATGGAATAATATCTGGTGCACTATTATAGTTGAGTGTATATCCTAGCATCCATTTTTTATATTTTGCTTGTATGTCCAGTCTTACCATATGTCTAGTTCTATATTGAAGAATACTTGTTTGTCTTATGCTATTAGTATCTGTAAAATATAAGGATAAACTATCTAATTTTTGAAATGCATATTTAATAGAATTTCCAAAGAACTTACCAAATCGTTCATTTTGAGAGCCAGCACTCGTATTACCTGGAAAATTGTAGGTATATCCAATCAAAGAAGTTAGTTCTACTTTACCAATAGTACCCTGACTCATCACAGATGCTTCATAGCCAGATATACGAGCTTTATCAATATTAAATGCTTTAAACCCAAAAAGATAATCTGCTTTACCTTTGAAAATAGTATCTCCATTGTCATACCTATTGTGATAAAGCCCTACCGTATATTCTACCATATCTGTGTATTCTTGTAAGAAAACACTAAAGTCAAATAATGCTTTCCATTTATCTTTTATGATTAAAGCTTGTTTTACCCCTATTTCTGTATTCCAAGATTTTTCAGTTCGTAAGTTATTATTTGGAAATACATAAATATCAGCATTCAAGTTGGCATTCAGATATTTTTCTGCCAAGCTAGGTATTCTATAACCCTGCCCCCATGATGCTCTAAAGAATGTTCCTTTACCAACTTGATAGTTTGCTCCAAGTCTATATATAGGTTTAGTGATAGGAATAGTAGCACCTAAACTTGTTTTAGCAAAATTAAAATTATTAATATCAAATCTTAAACCTCCCACAACACTTAGCTTATTCCATTTCAATTCACCTTGAGCATATGCTGCAGCCATCCATGTTGTTAAAGTTCCAAAAGAAACGAATAAATTACTTACATTCGTACTTACTGTAAATGGTATACCAGTAGTAAGTATAAATTTTTTATCTCCTCTAAAAGTAAATGTTTTTTGGTGTTGTAAATCTGCTGTGTATACCCAAGAAATAGCATCTATATCTGTGCCAGCTCCAAATCTTCTTACATTTAAAAATCGTGCATTTAGAGAAAGCCTATTATTTTTTGGAGCTATATATACCACATGTGGGTCTATAGCCATACGCATATATTTATCTCCAGAGCCATTACTCACTTTATATATATTCGTATCTGCATCTTGTGCCAAAAAGAAACGATCACTATTTTCATACATGATATTATAGTCAATACCCATTGTTAGTCCAGCTACTTTCTTAGGTACATATTTTGTTTTGAATGATACTCTTCCTCTCAGCTCATCTGCTCCTGTCAGATAGCTGTCAAAGTGATAGAAGTTGCCAGAAGCCACCAAATTAAAATTACCAAATTTTTGTTTGTGTAAAATTGACATACCCACTTCATATGGTACATCTTTTCCCCACCATTTTATTTCTTTTCTTCTTGGGTCACCATACATAGTGATAAACTGGGTTGCTTCAGTATGTGATTTTTCAGTAGCCCATCCTGTACGCATATTCACTACTCCATTCAAAGCACTAGAACCATATACAACAGATGCAGCACCTTTTATTACCTCGACTTGCTCAGCCATCTCTATTGGTGCAAACTTAAGTAGCGCATCATTCAAATCTCCACTCATATAAGTAAGCCCATCTACCAATACAGCCGTTCTACTTCCCACTCCATAAGAATAACTACTGCCACCTCTTATGCTTATTTGTCCATCTTGCACTTGCACACCAGGTGATTTTGCTACTACATCACCTAGTTGTGTAGCATTCACATTTTTAAGAAGTTCTTTACCTATTACATCCATTGAAATGGTTTCATTTGTCAATTTTTTTTCGTACTGACTACCTGTGACTACTACTACTTCTAGGAGAGATTCAGTCTCTTCTAAAAAAAATGTAATCGGTTTCTCCTCATTAGTTTTTAAATTAATTTCTAAAGTTTGTAGCGTATAGCCAAGATATTTTACAGATATTGTATGCTTACCAGCAGATGTTTTTATAGTGAATTCTCCATTTTGGTCACTCATAAAATTTTTATCAGCATCTAGTTGTATTATTGCTCCAGGTAATGCAGTTTTATCTTTTTTGTCTAAAACAGTACCGTTTATAGTTTGAGAATATATATTTATAAATGAAATTAAGATATATATTATTATTAATAATTTTTTCAAGTTTAGTAAATTTTTCAGCTACGAAAATACATATTTATATTTTACAAATAAAATTTTTGTATTTACTTGACTTATTAATCAATATATAGTACATTAGCAATATAATGAATAGAAAAATTGATTTATTTTGTTCTTAATAACGTATATTTAATATAATTTTATTTTGCTTATGAAAAAAATAATACTCGTTACTATTACTTGTGTATTTTCTTTGACTAATATGTTTAGTCAAGATATTCATTTTACACAGTTTTATGCTAGTCCTCTGACTCTAAATCCTGCACTAGCAGGCGTAAATGATGGCACATATAGAGCCACAGCAATCTATCGAAATCAATGGCAAAGTGTAACAGTACCCTATACTACTTATGGTGCATCATTTGACTCTAGAATCCTTCCTGGGAAACTTAAAAATAATAAACTTGGTGTTGGTGTAAATTTTAATGCCGATAAATCAGGGACGGGTAAATTGTTTTTTATGCAAGCACAAGTAGCTCTAGCTTACAATATGTCACTGGATAAAGCAGGCAAACATTTTATAGGACTTGGACTTCAAGGAGGATATGTACAAAAATCACTTCAATATAATTTATTGTCATTTCCATCACAATATAATGGTACTGATTTTGATTTGACACTTCCAAATAATGAAGATTTTAATGCCAATAGAACTTCTTATATCGATTTCAATGCTGGTCTATTATGGCACTCACAATTCGGTGAAAGAATAGGTGCATTTGCAGGCTTTACATACAGTCATATCAATAGACCTAAAGAAACTTTTTTAGGTTCAAATAATAAATTGTCATCTAGGTATACTGCACATGGTGGTATGAAAATAAAAGTAACCGAGAAAATTTATATCACTCCTAATTTTATTTATCAATATCAAAATAAAGCACAAGAAATATTTTTAGGTACTGGACTAGAATACCATATACAAGTAAAAAATATACCAATGATTTTTGGTTTAGGTGGATGGTATAGACTTAAAGATGCTGGCTCAGTGAGTATAGTTGCTGATATAAAAAGAATACGAGCAGGCTTTGCATATGATATCAATAGTTCAAAACTTAGACCAGCAAGTAGTTCTAGAGGTGCTTATGAAATATTTTTGACTTATACTGGATTGATTGGTGGTATGGCAAAAACATTAAAACCGATTCAAGTACCTTGTCCAATGTTGTAAAAAATTAATACTTTAATGAAAACTTATTACCCATTATTTATGAAAAAAATTAGTTATATATTTCTATTCTCTATTATAAGTTTATCTGTATTTGCAATTGGAGATAAAGATAAAAATGATTCTAAATCAAATTTGAAATCTGCTGAAAAAGCACTTGAGCTAGGTGATAAATATCAAGCAATAGATTTATTTGAAAAAGTATTAAGCAAAGAAAGCAATGTAGAAACAGCTTATAAATTAGGTATGCTATATTATGAAATCAGAGATTATAAAAATGCTGAACGATGTTTTGAACTTGCCAATACGGATAGTAAAATAAATGCTCAACTACTTGCAGGTTATTATTTTGCACTCATGCAAAAAATGAATGGAAAATATGCAGATGCAAAAAAATCATTTGAGTTATTTAAAAAGAATTTTAAGGGTGAAGCTATTGGATTTAGTAAAAAATGGATAGATATAGAAATAGAAGGATGTACTATGGCTATTAATAAAACAAATGAATCAACTAATGTAGTTGTGAAACATCCAGGAAGAGAGCTCAATTCTTCTACAGCTGAACTATCTCCATTGCAGTGGGATGATAATACTATAGTTTTTGCATCTAATCAGTCTGATACAATTATTACACGAAATAAAACAAATAACCATTTACTACACTTTTATAAAGCAACTGTTTCTGAAAATACTTTTACTACAGCATCATTATTCGAGTCTTTTAATGTAGATGATAAAGAAGTAAAAAATGGGTGTTTTTCTTCTGATAAAAAAAGATTTTACTATAATGTATGTGGTGAAGACAAAGAAAATAATAGCACCTGTGCAATATATGTAAGCGAATATAAAGAAGGTAAATGGACAGCTGGTGTGAAGCTACCTGAATCAATAAATCTTCCCAAGTATACAGCATTACAACCTTGTATCGGCACATATAGAGATGGTAAAGAAGTTTTATACTTTGTAAGTGATAGACCAGAAGGGAAGGGTAAATTAGATATCTGGTATTCTACTGTATCTAAAGGTAATGAATATGCTGAAGTAAAAAATGCGGGTAGTAAATTAAATACTGATAGAGATGATGTGACACCAGCTTTTGATTTCAATTCAAAAACATTATATTTTAGTAGTAATGGTAGAAAAAGTTTTGGAGGATATGATGTATATTCTACTGTTGGTTCATTAAGTTCGTGGAGTGTTCCAGAAAACTTAGGTGTGCCAATAAACTCTTCTACAGATGATATGTGGTTTCAACCAAATAGCCTTCAGAAAAAAGGATATTTTGTGAGTAATAGACCTGGAATTTTATCTGTAAAAAGCGAAACTTGTTGCCCAGATATTTTTACGTATGAATATATAAATATAATAAACATAGCCGTAAGAGGCAAAGTATATGATAAGTCAGATGGCAAAAATGAAGAGCTCAGTGGCGCGAAAGTTACACTCAGTGTACTCGATGAAGAAGCAAAAGAATATGTACCAATCATAGAATTGATAACAGAAAAACCGAAATCATATTTTAGTATGCTACAACTCAATAAACAATACAGAGTCACAGCATCTAAATCTGGATATTTAAATAATAGTGTTAGTTTTAATACTAATGATATCACTCAATCAGATACTTTAATAAAAAATTTGACTTTAAGCAAAATAGATAAAAACAAAGCATACAGATTGAATAACATTTATTATGATTTTGATAAATGGAATTTAAGAGAAGAAAGTAAAAAAACTTTAGATTCTCTCTATAATATTTTAGTAGAAAATCCTCAAATAATTATAGAACTTGGATCACATACTGACTCTAGAGGTAGTGCTGAATACAATGAAGAACTTTCACAAAAAAGAGCACAAAGTTGTGTAGATTATCTTATAAGTAAAGGAATAGATAAAAAAAGAATCAGTCCAAAAGGATACGGCGAAAGTGCTAATCTTGAAGATTGTAGCAAGAAACCTGAATGTCCTACTACAAGTAGTGGAGATTGTGATTGTCATCAGTTAAATAGAAGAACAGAATTTAAAATCATAGGAGAATTAGATGGAGTTTTAGAATATGACGATAAACGTGTTATAGATAAATAATAATTTACACCTTACAAAATCAAACATATACAAATGAAACAATTTTACAAATTTTTATTATTGTTGATATTATCAGTATCGCTTACAAATAGCATTGCTCAAGATTTTATTTTATATACTGAAGGGTTTGAAACTACACCGACAGTTTTTACAAATATCTCTGCAGGTCTGGGTTCAAACTCAGGAAATAATAATTGGATAATTAATGATAATTATATTGGTACACCATCTTATACCAATACATTATCGCAAGATAGTACAGTAAGTGGAACCATCAACAATGCACCAAATAGTAGATATTTACACATACATGATGAAGCAACTAGAGTAGGTGGTGGAGTATCCAATGCTAATTTTAATGGAACTACTGCTTCTGATAGACTCGCTATTACACCTGGCTTTTGTACATTAGGTATGAGTGATGTGAAGTTTACATTTTTCTGGCTGGCTGAAGGCGAAGCTAACTCATATGGCGAAGTATATTATAGTGTAGAAAACGGACCCTGGACGTATATGGGTACTAGATATAATAACCAACATAGATGGAAATATGAAGTATTGTCTGATTCAAGTTGGACTAATAAAAATGATGTACGTATTGCATTCCGATGGCAAAATGATGCATCTATCGCTACTCAAAATAGCTCGTGGGCTATAGACGATATACTAGCCGTAGGTACATATGACACTACTTCACTAGCGGCTAATATGAGTATCACTTCAGTTACTCCCAATCCTGTTTGCCAGTTAGGAGTGATTATTGTCAACTATAATTTAAGTATTCCATTATGTTTCGGTGAGTATAGATTAGAATTATCAAATGGCACAGGCTCATTCACTACATTCACTACTATATCAAATTTCTTTGTAGATACTACTACTACAATAGGAGCTGTAGGTGCTATCATCCCTAGAACTATACCTCCAGGACTTTGCTATAGAGTACGTATTCGTAGACTCAATCCTGCTCCACCAATTGTGAGTACAGTCAGTGCTTGTTTTGAAATAAGAGATTGTCCAAATGTAATTACCACACTTGCACCTATAGTACTGAGAGATAGAGACACCGCCTGTGTACGAAGTGCTATAGATGTACCATTTACTTCTACAGGAGTATATAATGCGAGCAATCAATATATAGCAGAGATTATAGATTCTTCCAATGTGTCTGCTGGTTGGTCTAGAGTAGGTACAAGTCCAGATGTAAATACATATGACCCTATGTTGGGTTCGCCACCCGGTAATGTATCTGGCCTTATTCCATTGTTACCAGAAGGATGCAACTATTATATAAGAGTAAGAGGAACCAATCCAGCTACCAATGGTAGTGTTTGGGGTCCATTCTGTTTAAAGCATTGCGATATCACTACTAACGCTACTTTGGATTTAAGTTTTTGTATATGGGATACTATTGGTGGAGGCACTTGTGATAGTATAGAATACGATATCAATAGTTTTGATTCGATTGCAGATTATTACAATGGCAATAGTTTTAGACTACAAATTATAAATAAACAAACTTTTGCAATTGTAAACGATGGTACCTTTTATTTTCATTTTGATACTATTTCTAGAAAGTTAGTTATATGTATTCCATATCTAGATTCGCTAATATTAGCTGGTGTCAATCCAGGAGCATATTATGCTCGTTTTGTAGCAGACAGTAGTTCAGTAAGTAATGACGTCAATGGTACTATTATTAGATTTACCATTGGGGCACCTGCATCCAATCCTCCTACAATATTTTTACCAGATACTGTTGGTTGCAATGTAGGTGTACAAGAACTTTTTGTCAATCCATTCAATAGACCCCCAAGTCAATATGAATGGGTAGGTACTGGTGTTAACGGAGGGTTTCCTTTTATATGGGATTTCAATCCATTACGTGTAGATTTCACAGGAGCACCGATAGATGATTATACTTTTTTTGTACGTGAAATAAATTTTGGATGTTATGGACCATATTCAGATCCAGCCAGATTATATATCATAGGTACACCACCTATTACACTCACTGGTCCTGAAAATGTTTGTTTGGGAGATACTGTTTGTTTTTCTGTGCCCTATATACCCGAAACATATTATCAATGGGAAGCAGATAGTGCTACTATTGTAAATGTGTCAAATAATGAAATGTGTTGTGTGTTCTATGATACAGGATTTCATCAAGTAAGAATATTTGCTTTGAATGATTGCGGTACTAATAATAATGATACTATAGCATATGTGTCAAAATTATTAGATATCAGTATGGCAGCAGATAAATCCATCTGTAGTGGAGATTCGCTTATTATTACAGCTAGCAATACTGGTGTAAATAAAACCATCACTACTATATTTGATGGTACTAGTACTACCAAAGGAAGCATGTTTGATATTAAGGCTATAAACGATGCTACTATTATGACTTTTGATGTAAATCTGC
The DNA here is from genome assembly GCA_945860705.1 of Chitinophaga pinensis. Classification (GTDB taxonomy): domain Bacteria; phylum Bacteroidota; class Bacteroidia; order Chitinophagales; family CAMDFR01; genus CAMDFR01. Next base: position 55,723 of record CAMART010000009.1, read on the forward strand.
AAAACGCTACTCCTGCAGATATTCAAATTTATTTTAAAGATGGTACTTTTGTAGGTAGCGAAACTGATGCCCTCGCATGGAATTTAGTAGCCAATTATTTTGCTATTCCTACTGCTGGTGTCGGCAATCCTACAAGAATTCCAGTTGATTTATTTCAAAATATTTATGCAGGAAATACCTACGGCATTTATATAGTAGTGAGCAACGCAAATAATTTACTAGCTACTTCAGGTACTGCAGTAGGTGCTTTGTACAAAACTGATGGCAATATAGAAATATATGAAGGAAAAAATGTGGCAGGTACTTTTGGTGCAAACATAGGACCACGTATTTGGAATGGTAGAATCAATTATATATCAAAAGGAGGTTTATATTATTTATGGAATACAGGTGATACAACTGAAACACTAAGAACACTCCCCACCACTTCAGGATTATATACAGTCTCTATTTTCGATTCTTCTGGCTGTGCCAGTAAAGCTCAGTTAAATTTAGATTTAAAAAATAAACCTATAATTAATGCAGGTCCTGATTCGTCTATATGTGATGGAAATCCTTATACAATGCAAGCTACAAGCAATAGTACAAATATATCTTGGACTCCAACTAATGTATTGAATAATGCCAATATTCTAAATCCTATCGCTACTATAAATGCTCCTACCATGTTTATATTGTCAGCTACAGATGCTATTACAAATTGTGTTGCTATTGATACGGTATTTTTAAATATCAGAGATTGTGATGACCCTCTCAAAGTGCCTTCAGCATTTACACCAAATGGTGATGGCAAAAATGATCACTTTACTGTTTTTGCTACCAATATGAAATCATACGAAATAAGAATTTTTAATAGATGGGGCGAACTAGTATATATATCTAATATGCTAGATGAACTCAATGATCTTGACAAAGGATGGGATGGTAGTTTTAAAGGTAAAACACAAGAAGTAGGAACTTATGTATATTATATAAAAGGAATAGATGCCGATAATATTACTAGAGAGAAAAAAGGAAATCTTACATTGGTAAAATAATTTAGTATGAGAAAAATAATTAAGTATCTTCTTTTATTTTTATCTGTAAATGAGATGTATGCTCAATGGAGTACAAATACAAATTTGAATACCCCTATTTGTACTGCTTTTACCAAACAAAACGATCCTAGAATCATACAAGACGGAAATGGAGGAGCTTTTATAACATGGAAAGATGAAAGAAACGGATTGCCCGATATTTATGTGCAACGCATCAATAAAGACGGATACATACTTTGGACTCTTAATGGTATAAGTGCATGTGATGATACATCTGACCAGAGTACACCTAATTTAGTGACTGACATGCAGGGCGGTATAATAGTATCATGGAGTGATAGAAGAACAGGTATAGATAGAGATGTTTTTGTACAAAGAATTGACTCTAATGGTACTGAACTATGGACGCACAATGGAGTAGCTATAGCTACCAAACCCAATAGAGAACATAACGAAAAAATCTGTAGTGATGGTGCTGGTGGTGCTATCATAGTATGGGAGCAAGAAGACGCTCAGTGGGATGTTTGGGCACAACGAGTAAATAATAATGGAGTGATACAATGGACAGCAGGAGGAATTCCACTCACTACAGCCGTAGGCAATCGTATCAATCCAAAAATACAAAAAGATGGGAAAGGTGGTGCTATCGTCACTTGGCAAGATAATAGAACAGGATTTTATGATATATATGCGCAACGTATAGATGCATTAGGAAACTATGTTTGGTCTCCTTTAGGTTTGCCTATATGCCTTGCACCCAATACACAGAGTAGTCCAAAAATAGACCCGAGCAATAGTACAGGAGGAGCTTATATTACATGGACAGACAAGCGAAATGGTGTAGACTACGATATTTATGTACAAAAAATAGATAGCTCCGGAAATTTATTATTTCCTCCAAACGGAATACCTGTATGTATCGCATCAGGAAATCAATCAGCACCTGATATACTTTCCAATAAAGTAGAAGGTGTCATTATTTGTTGGAAAGATAATAGAGCCACTAATACAGATATATATGCTCAAAGAATAGATGCTGCTGGCAACATCATGTGGACGCTCAATGGAGTAGCTATTTGCACATCACCCAATGACCAACTTAATCCAAATATTTGTGAAGATATGCAAGGTGGTGCAATCATTGTTTGGCAAGATTCATCAAATGCAAATGACTATGATATCAAAGCTCAACGAGTAGATTATTTGGGAAATATAGTTTGGACGGTCAACGGAGAGGTGGTATGTAATGCCGTAGATGTGCAAAAAAGTCCTAAAAATATCAGTGATGATAGAGGAGGAAGTATATTTGTATGGCAAGATAAACGCTCGGGTTCAAATGATATATATGCACATCATTTTTTCAGTAATGGAACTTATATAGATAATACTTCGGTGCAAAATTTATCTACTACAGAAAAAGTACTTATCTATCCTAATCCTACTAGTGATTATTTGTATTTAAATTTTATAGAAAATATTTCTATTATTAATATTTATGATGTATCAGGGAAAAATATTTTTTCAGAAAAATATCCAACAAATAAAATAGACTTATCTAGTTTTTCACCATCACTGTATTTCTTAGAGATTATTAAAAAAGATGGTGCTACTATTTATAATAAAATAGAAAAACAATAAGGATTATTATTTTTTTAGGTTTGTGTCTGATTTGGTCATTCAGGAGGAAACTCCTTCATACAAAAAGATACACTTGCATATATAAAAATATAGAGTATTTAAGATACACTTACTATAGCCTACAATAAATTTAGTAAATGAAAAAATCTTTTTGTTTTTATAGCTATACTTGTATATTATAATATGCAATCACAATCTCAGAACGGATATTGCGTAAGGGATAGTAGCGGTATCCTCTCTGTGCTAAATGCCAGAGAGATACAAGCGGATAGCACGACCTTGCCTTTGTATTTTGGCAAGGATATGCCCAGTGACAATATAGAATTATACTTATAAAGGCTATCAACTTTACTAATATTTTTTCTACCTTTGGCATCTATGTCAGCCACTTATATATCATCTTTTTTGCATATCAAAAACCAAGAGGTTTATTTGAATGGTTCAATCTTTTTCAAAGATGAAGTGAATACAGATTTTGCAGGTTTTATAAGGGAGCTATACAGACATATCGGTATGAGCTATCCAAAGTTTTACAAAATGGATGATTTATCGAAGTTAGCATTGATAGGTGGAGAAATAATCACTAAGAATACAAGTGATTCGTTCCTGCCTGAAGAAAAATCGATCATTTTTGCTAATAAATCTTCTAGTTTAGATACAGACTACAAACACCAAGAAGCCATAGATACGGGTCTTGCAAGTCCAGCGGTATTTGTATATACCTTGCCCAATATTAGCATCGGTGAAGTAGCTATCCGACACAAAATAATGGGTGAAAATTCGTTTTTCGTATCTGAAGAATTTGATATCAAAAACATGTTTTACAGAACAGATCCACTACATTTAGCCAACAAGACTAAATACAGTATTTGCGCTTGGGTAGAGTATTTTCAAGGCAATTATGAATTGTTTTTGTATACAGTAGAACAAAATCCTATTTTAGACGTTAGCTCAATAGAAAAAATGCCTATTTTTGCAGGCTTATTAATAAAAGATAATAAAATCATTCATCACCCAAGCAATATAGAAATATTATATACAAATAATGGAAGACTTAAAAACTAAACTAAAAGAACAATTGATAGAAGCTTTGAATCTAGAAGGTATGAAGCCAGAAGAAATTGATAATGCTGCTCCACTTTTTGGAGAAGGATTGGGGCTAGATTCTATAGATGCTCTAGAACTCATTGTATTATTAGAAAAAAACTATAATATACGTATAGAAGATCCAAAAGATGGACGTAAAGTATTTCATAGTATAGATACTATGGCAGAGTTTATTCAGTCTAAACAACTTTCAGCATAAAAATAAACTAGCTTGTCCTCAAAAGTATATATTACGGGTATTGGAGCTATTACTGCTATAGGCAATAATGCAAAAGAAAATTTTGATAGTCTTGTTCATAAAAAACATGGACTCACTCATACTCGTTTTTTAAATACGATACATAAAGAAATATTTCCTGTTTGTGAAATCAACTTGACAAATGATGCACTAGCTTCTATGCTAGGAATCGAAAACAAACAAGGTTATACCAGAACGGCACTGCTAGGAATGATAGCTGTAAAAGAAGCAATAGAAGATGCTGGTATCGCATGGAAAGAAAATACTTTAGAAAAAAAATATAAAACGGCACTTATCAATTCTACTACTGTAGGTGGTATGCGCCATACAGAAGAAATCTATTTAGATTTATTAGAAAAGGAAAGTCAACCGGAAACGAATAGCTATATCGATACCCATGATTTGGGTGAATGTACCGAACGTATAGCAGATTATTTTGGAGTGAAATCATACATTACTACTATCAGTACAGCTTGCTCCTCTAGTGCCAATGCTATCATGCTTGGCGTGCGATTGATACAACAAGGCATTGTAGATAGAGCCATATGCGGTGGTGTAGATTCACTCAGCAAATTTACTATCAATGGATTTAATACTTTGATGATTTTAGATAAAGAACATTGTAGACCTTTTGACAATACTCGTGTTGGGCTCAATCTAGGAGAGGGAGCAGGATATGTAATACTCGAAAGTGAAAAGATAGTACAAGAAGAAAATAAAAAACCATCTTGTTTTGTATCAGGTTTTGCCAATACTAATGATGCATTTCATCAAACGGCCTCTTCGCCCAATGGTGATGGCGCATTTATGGCTATGAGTCAGGCTTTGGCTATGGCACATTTAGAACCTAAAGATATTTCTTATATCAATGTACATGGTACAGCTACACCCAATAACGATTTAAGTGAAGGTAGAGCTATGGAGCGATTGTTTGGTACAGATGATGCACCAAAATTTAGTAGTACCAAACCATATACAGGCCATACTCTAGCAGCATGTGGTGGGATAGAAGCGGTATATGGTGTGATGGCTATAGAAAATGGAGTGATATATCCATCGCTCAATTTTAATGAAAAGATGGAAGAACTCACCATACAGCCTGAGACAGAAACATTGACAGGAGTAGAAGTAAATCATGTACTATCCAATTCATTTGGATTTGGAGGAAATAACTCAACAGTAATTATTAGTAAAGTAAAATGATCAAGTCAGTATACATAAATGGAATAGCAGCTATCTCTCCTCAAAATACATTTGAAGGGGATGACTTTTTTTCAGCGCCTATTTCATTTGATGACAATTACTTGCTAGTACAAGATGCAGATTATAAAAAATATATAAATCCGGTACAAATAAGACGTATGAGTAGGATACTAAAAATATCTTATTCTACTGCTCGCAAAGCAATAGAAGATGCAGGAGTAGTGAGCTTAGATGCGATTATTACAGGGTCTGGATATGGCTGTATAGATGATACAGAAAAGTTTCTGCTTTCTATGCTTCATCAAAATGAACAAATGCTCAATCCTACAGCATTTATGCAGTCTACGCATAACTCTGTTAGTGGTATTGTAGCTCTCAATATGAAATGCAATTCGTATAATTTCACCTATGTTCATAGAGGATTGTCTTTTGAGTCATCTATGATTGATGCCATGATACACATACAAGAAGGCATGAAAAATATATTGGTTGGTGGTTTTGAGGAGAATAGTAAAAATCATTATCAGGTTACCAATAAAATATCATTTTGGAAAAAAAATAATATCAATTCACTAGAACTTTTAGCAGATAATAATATTGGTACTATAGCTGGTGAAGGAGCAAATTTCTTTGTGATTTCAGGAGAGAAAAATGAACATACCTATGCTTCAATCCTAGATATTGCAATGCTCTATAAACCTACTAGCGATGAAGAAGTAAGCAAAGCAATTCAAGATTTATTAGCAAAAAATAATCTTACTACTGATGATGTAGATGTATACCTTACAGGATTGAATGGAGATAATACTTTAGACTCTACATATTACAATATGGCAGAAAAATTATTTGCAAGCAAGTCTATGTTGTATTTCAAACATCTTTGTGGGGAATATTATACAGCTCCATCTTTTGGATTGTGGGTAGCATCTATGATACTCAAAAAACAAATGATACCTGATATATTGTATTGTAAAAAACAAGCTACGAACTCTGTGAAATATATATTATTACACAATCATTATAGAAACATCAATCATGGTTTCTGTCTATTAAAACATGAGTAAATATAAAGTTGTAAATCTTATATTTATTGTGCTTATTGGTATCGCAATTTATTTAGTGTACAGCAAGCAGATTCCATTTTATTTGATACTGATTCTATTATTTTTTCACTCCATCATTATCGCACTAGGAGCCTATTTTATTCAGTTCAATTTTTTTGTAAAATCTTTTAATAAAGGAATAAATTCAACTAAAAGTATTTCGCTCACTTTTGATGATGGCCCACATGAGAATACACTTAAAGTTATAGAGGTACTAAAAAAGTATGATATTAAAGCATCATTTTTTTTAATAGGTAAAAACATCAAAGGCAAAGAAGATATACTCAAAAAGATAATTGATGATGGTCATTTGGTAGGCAATCATTCGTATAAACATGATTTTTGGTATAGTATAAAATCAGTTAAAAATTTAGTTGCAGATATTCATCAAAATAATGCAGCTATTTCATCCATTACAGGATTAATATCAAACTGGTTTAGACCACCCTACGGAGTCACTAATCCTAGAATAGCCAATGCCATAAAAGCAACAAATATGAAATCTATTGGATGGAGTATACGAAGCTATGATACAGTAGGTGCAGATACCAATGCTACACTCAATAGAATATGCAAACAAATAAATGGTGCAGATATCGTATTGATGCATGATCATCTGGATACTACGGCACAGTTATTGGAAGATTTGATATTGTATTGCAAAAAAGAAAAGATTGAAATTTTGCCACTAGATAAAATGATAAATATAAAACCATATGCGTAAAATTATTTTTGTACTAAATAGTGTTTTGTTGATATGGAGTCTGGGAGCTAGCGTGCAAGCCCAAACATACACTCCTGTAAAAGATATAGAAGCAGTAAAACAAAAAATAGCTACAGCTAGTAAAAATATGAATAGCATGCAATCTAATTTTTCGCAAGAAAAATATATGAGTGTGATGAGCCAAAAAATACAAAGCAAAGGTTTATTTTATTTTAAAAAAAACAATCAGGTAAGATGGGAATATACTGAGCCGTACAAATATATCATCGTGCTTGCAGGCGGAAAAATCCAAATAAAAGATGAAAAGAAAGTAAGTGAGTATGATATGAATGCCAATAAAGCATTTAAGCAAATCAATGATATGATGATACAATTAGTGCAGGGAAATGTACTGAATAGCACTTCATATATCATAAAATATTCAGAGTCTAGTACTAATTATTTACTAGATATGACACCTACAGATAAGAAACTAAAGTCTATGTTTAAGAACATTCAATTGTATTTTGATAAGAATACTTATGAGGTTAGTTCGTTTAAAATGATTGAAAATAACGGAGATTATACACTCATCAAATTCTCCAATAAAAAACAAAATGTAGCTATAGATGCTAGTAAGTTTGTTTTGAAATAAGCTTAGATACTAGATGCTAGACACTAGATTTAATGCTGATTAAATATCTAACTACTAATATCTAACGTCTAGCGTCTAAATATATTAGTATTTTTGTTTTGATGAAATTTTCAAAGAAAATATTCCTTTTGTTTTTATTTTTTATAGCTTTTCAAGTAAGTAAAGCGCAAGATAGTATCGTGTCTTTTTTCAATGAAAGAGATACGGTTTATCTATATCATACCTTACTAGATGTGTATACTTTTCATTTTAGTGGAGTGATGGCTATCAAAAAACTAGAAACTCAACATAGAATAATTTTTAGTACTGAAACGGGCGCAACACTCTTTGACTTTACTATAGAAAAAAATAAATGCAAGACTAACTATATCATGAAAGAGATGGAAAATCCCATTTTTGTAAAATTGATTAAAACTGATTTATTAGACTTAGTACAAAGTTATTTAGAGAAAAAGAATTATACAGATAAAGTAAAAGTATCAAATTATTCAAATTCTAATTTTAGATTAGATAATAATGGAAATCAAAATATAGTTTATATTAGTGGATGTACCATTGATTTTATAAATAATAAAAATATTTATAAGACTATATCTCATATTAAATCAGATGAAAATGGAATAGTATCTTATGTAATAAATATTATACACAATAATCTTCCCATCAAAATAGAACTAAGTAAGTTTTATAATACCATAGAAGAATAGATATTAGAAAGTAGGAGTTTGATGATAAATTTGAATTAATATGAATATTTGTACAATTAAAATATTCATAATTCAAAATTAATTAATTCAGAATTAATTAATGCTCTCTACCATGTATTTTTTCTGCCAATTGACGTAATATTGTTTTACTAGATTCGTCAGTATGTATATTATCTAAGTAGTGAATACATTCATGATAGTATTTATCTATACGAGCTGTTGTGTATTCTTCTATTTTGTATTTATTAAAGATAGCTTTTACTTCATTGATTTTTTTCTCTTCATCGGTTTCATCCATCAAGTTGAGTAATGCTTTTTTATCAGCATCATCAGCCATTCTCAAAGCATTGATTAGTAAGAAGGTTTTTTTGTTGTTTAGTATATCTCCACCTATTCGTTTACCAACTTTAGCTTGTTCGCCAAATGTATCTAACAAATCATCTTTTATTTGAAATGATAAACCAAGATACAAACCAAAATTGTAAATACTTTCTTGATCTTCAGATGATGCACCTGCTATGATTGCCCCAGCCTTTAGGCTACAAGCTAGCAAGACAGATGTTTTATATTCTATCATCTTGATATATTCTTCTTCAGCTACATCTAGACGTGTTTCAAAATCTACATCCAATTGCTGACCTTCATATATTTCGATGCTTGTTTTATTGAATACTTCTAATAATTCGGGTAGGCAACTTACAGGCGACATACATAGATATTTGTATGCATAAGATAACATTGCATCGCCAGCTAGTATACCTGCATTTGTTCCAAAAACCTTATGAACTGTTGGATGACCTCTACGTATATCGGCTTTATCCATGATATCGTCATGTACTAAAGTAAAATTATGGAAAACCTCCATAGCAAACGATGCATATAGAGCGTCTTTTATTTTTCCACCAAACATTTCACACGACATGAGGCAGAGCATTGGTCGTATTCTTTTGCCTGGTATAGACATGATATGTTTTACGGGTTCATATAAGCCTTTCGGCTCAAAATCAAAGTGATCGGTACTAAAAGTCTCTTGATATAACTTATATAAGTCTTCAGATGTATGCATTTTTGGGTAGGTTTCTATAGTATTACTGATATAGTCGTTTACAATTTCTTGAATAAACATTTTACAAATTTATAAGAATAAACACATTATTAATATAAAAGTTTACACAATATGCTACTCAAAATGTATTTTATTCATAACTTTATCATCTATTTATAATTAAACTATATATTTCGATAAAATACTAAAGATTGTATTTTAGCGTTTTTAGCCTATGAGATTTTGTATTATTTTTATCATAATTGTTTTTAGTAGCATATCTTTCAACCTATTAGCCCAAGATGTTGGTTTAGTAAATGGTACCTTGGTCAATGAAAAACGAGAACCACTTTCCAATATATCCATTATAGTATTAGAAGATGCTACAAAAGGCACTGTTTCAGATTCTCTTGGAAATTTTAGTTTAAAACTTCCTGCAAATACACGTTGGACGCTTCAATACACCTCTCTCAATACCGAAAAATTCTCTAGAACAGTTAAGTTGAAATCTAATGAAACGCTAGAAATAAAAGAAATCTTAGTAGAAAAAACCAAAACATTTGATCAAGTAAATATCAATGGTTCTAAAGACAGAGAAAATAATACGGTACTCTGGAAACCAATGGAAACAATACTTAGTCCAGGTGGCTTTGTGGAAGATCAACTCCGGTATATGGGTGCAAATAAAATAGGTGGGGAGCTAAGTTCAGCCTATGCAGTGCGTGGTGGTAGTTTCGATGAAAATCTGGTTTATGTCAATGATTTTGAAATATACAGACCTTACTTAATTAGAAGCGGTCAGCAAGAAGGCTTGTCTTTTTCAAATCCAGATTTGATCAATAATATAAAATTTAGTGCGGGTGGATTTCAAGCAAAATATGGCGATAAGATGAGTAGTGTTCTAGATGTGACTTATAAAAGACCTCAAACTTTTGGTGGTTCTGTAAGTGCTAGTTTACTAGGTTTTTCAGCTCATTTAGAAGGAGTAAGTAAAGATACTAATTTTACTTTTTTATTGGGTTTTAGAAATAAATCCAATCAATATTTGATATCTAGCCTTCAACAGAAAGGACAATATGCACCTGTTTTTTATGATGTGCAAACATATATGACCTATAAATTCAAAGAAAAACATGTACTAGAGTTATTAGCAAATTATGCATATAATGAATATAAATTTCAACCGCTCAATCAAGTAACTGATTTTGGTCTAGCTAATCAAACTATACGAATTGATATAGGTTTTGATGGACAAGAAAGAAACAAATACAGAAATATAATGGGAGGTTTGGCATATTCTGTAGAGCCTATCAAAAAACTGAAATTAAAATTTATGCTCGCAACATACAACTCAAATGAGATAGAAGCTTTTGATATAATTAGTGAATACAGAATCGGTGAAGTAGAAAAAACAGATATCAATAGAGAAGATTTTAATACCATAAAATATTCACTAGGTAATGGTACTACACACAATTTTGGTAGAAATAACCTGCAAATACAAATATACAATGCACGTCATTTAGGTTCATATTATTCAAAAAGCAATACACTCAACTGGGGCATTTCTTACAAATACGAAATAGTAGCCGATGAACTAAAAGAATGGAGAAAATTTGATTCAGCTGGTTTTACTCTTCCTTATCAAAATGGCACTATCACAGTTCCTTATTATTTAAAATCAAGTATTAATATAGCTTCTAGCAGAATAGAAGCACACCTTCAAAATACTTGGAGATGGAATGGAGATAATAAATGGACCATCACTGCAGGTGCTAGAATCCAATACTGGTCGCTGAATAAAGATATCATTGCTAGTCCTAGATTGCAGATTGGATTTAAGCCACGAACCAAAAAAAGTAATGTCACGCTTACATTTGCAACCGGACTTTATCAGCAAGCACCTTTTTATAGAGAGATGCGAAATAATGAAGGAATAGTCAATCAAAATCTGAAAGCACAAAAATCTTATCATGCAGTATTTACTACAGACTATGAGTTCACTGCATGGAAACGTCCATTCAAATTTTCTACAGAGCTCTACTACAAGTATATGTGGAATATAGTACCTTATGATTTGGATAATACTTTGATACGATATTTTGGAACTAATAATGGAGTGGGTTATGCTTATGGTGTAGATTTTAGATTGAACGGAGAGCTTGCAAAAGGTGACCAATCATGGATTTCGATGAATATCATGAATGCACGTATGAATATACTGGATGATTATTACAAAGAATATTTTGATACTTCCGGAAGAAAAACCTATCCTCAATTCGCCAATCAAAATGAAGCTGTAGACAGTGCCATAGTTTATCCAGGCTATATACCTACACCTACAGACCAGCGAGTGAGTTTCAATTTGTTTTTTCAAGATCATATACCTAGATTGCCAGAGCTAAAAGTACATGTAAATATGGATTTTGCAACGGGTCTACCTTTTGGTCCACCAGATGGAAGAAAAAATTTGGATACATTGCGTATACCTTCATACAAAAGAGTTGACGTAGGTTTCAGCGGACAGCTATACAATAGCGAATGGAAAAAACACCATATCAATAAAACAATTTTCAAAAGTTTAAAGTCTATATGGTTGAGCTTTGAAGTCTTTAATATTTTGGGTATCAATAATACGGTTTCATATATCTGGATAAAAGATTATTACCAAAGACAATTTGCAGTACCCAACTACCTCTCCAATCGGAGATTTAATGCAAGGTTAGTGATTAAGTTTTAATTAATATGATCTATTTAACAAAATATAATATTTTATTACTAATAATGATTGTAATATTGCAATATTATAATATAACAATGGGAGCAACTAAAACAGAACATTTTACGGAGAAACAAAATCAATTAGCTATTGTACTAAAAGCAATAGCGCATCCTGCACGTATTGCTATTATTGAACATCTACTAAAGGTGAAGGCATGCATTTGTGTAGATATTGTAAATGAGATACCATTAGCTCAACCTACTATATCGCAACATTTACGCGAATTGAAAAATGCAGGAGTTATCAAAGGGAATATAGAAGGCACTGCTATTTGCTATTGTTTAGATGAAAAGTGCCTCAGTTTATTAAGTACTTATTTTTCAAAGATGACTGATCAAATAAAAAAACATAATGCTTCTTGCTGTTAGCAAAAAGTATATTCATAAATCAATTAACTATTAAAAAATAATAATATGAAATTATCAATAGTAAAAAACACATTAAATAATCTATCTGCTGTCAATTTTAAATTAGAAGATGGTACTGATGTTCCAGTTCACTTTCATGTCACTGAAGTAGGAGTAGTAAGCAAACATTTTATAGATTGTGGAGGTACTGTAAGAGATGAAAAAGTGGCTAATTTCCAATTGTGGGATGCCAATGATTTTGACCATAGATTAGCACCACAAAAATTATTAAACATAATTGCACTCTCCGAAAAAACTCTTGGAATGGAAGACTATGAGGTAGAAGTAGAATATCAAACCTCTACAATCGGAAAATATGATTTAGATTTTGATGGTACTAGTTTTATTTTGAAATCTAAAAAAACAAATTGTTTGGCAAGCGATAAATGCGGAATACCAGCTGACAAATTAAAAGTAGATTTAAAAGATTTAGAAGCAAAAACTACCTGTTGTTCACCTGGTGGTGGATGTTGTTAATTCTTATCAGAATAAAATTAATTATTCATTTTGATCAGAAAACTAAAAATTAAAATAAGCAATGTCATCGAATAGTTTTTTCTACAAAAAAAAATTACATATATGTATAAAACAATACAGGAACTTTTAGATGAGTTAAGCAAACAGTTCAATACAATTTCTGATGAACGAAAAACACTTTTATTTCAGATTAGTAAATATATACAAGAGAAAAAAAACAATGGCTTAGCTATTCAATTGGTTTATATATGTACACACAATTCACGTCGTAGTCATTTTGGTCAGATAGCAGCTACAATTGTGGCAAATTATTATAACATAAAAAATGTGGCATCTTATTCTGGTGGTACAGAGATTACTGCCTTTAATATTAATGCTATAAATGCATTAGAAAAATTAGGTTTTGAGATAGTCACCAACGACTTAAATAATAATCCATTATACAAAGTATTTTATGATGAAGAGAATTATGTTAGTTGTTTTTCAAAAAAATATAATGATGATGCCAATCCTAAAAATAATTTTCTAGCAATTATGACTTGTTCAGATGCAGATGAAAATTGTCCATTGATTTTGGGTGCTGAAAATAGAATCAGTACAACCTATGAAGACCCCAAAAAATCAGATGGTACTGAACTTCAAGAACAAATTTATAAAGAAAGATTCAAACAGATAGCCCTTGAAACACTTTATGTTTTTTCATTAGTAAAATAAAAAAAAATGAGTATTAATAATTGCACTCCAGCTAATAGAAAGCATCTTGGATTTTTAGATAGATACCTGACTTTATGGATATTTTTAGCAATGATAATAGGTGTTACTGTAGGGTATTTTATACCATCTGTTGCAAGCACTATAGATTCTTTTTCAAATGGTACTACAAATATACCACTTGCAATTGGACTTATTCTGATGATGTATCCTCCACTTGCAAAAGTCAATTATGAAAAGATTACTCAAATATTTAAAAATGTAAAATTATTAGTTTTGTCATTATTGATTACTTGGGTGTTTGCACCTTTGTTTATGTTTTCATTAGCATATTTTTTTCTAAAAGATTATCCTGATTATTTTACTGGTCTTATACTTATAGGAATTGCTCCATGTATCGCTATGGTCATAGTATGGAACGAACTTGCAGATGGCAATAGAGAATACTTAGCAGGACTTGTAGGCATCAATAGCGTTTTGCAAGTTTTATTATATTCAGTATATGCTTATTTTTATTTAACTATCGTCCCAAATTTCTTGGGTATGAAAGCGTTAAGTATAAATATAACTATAGCTCAAATAGCACAAAGTGTATTTATATATCTAGGTATTCCTTTTTTAGCAGGTATTATTAGTAGATATACCCTTATTAAATGGAAAGGAGAGGAGTGGTACAACAAAGTATTCATTCCTAAAATTTCACCCATAACTTTGATAGCTTTATTATTTACCATTATTATTATGTTTAGTCTCAAAGGACAGATGATTGTGCAGATACCAATGGATGCAGTGCGTATAGCTATTCCACTAGTGATTTATTTTGCAGTGATGTTTGTTGTTACATTTTTGATAGCACGCAAAGTAGGTGCAGACTATGCTACCAATACTGCCATTTCTTTCACAGCTACAGGCAATAATTTTGAGTTGGCAATAGCAGTAGCAGTAGGAGTATTTGGTATTAATTCAGGTCAAGCATTTGCAGGAGTTATTGGTCCTTTAGTAGAAGTGCCAGCCTTGATTTTATTAGTAAAATTGGCGTTTTGGTTTAGAGGAAAGTGGTATAAAAAGGAACTTCAAAATTCTATATCAAATCCATCAAAGAGATATTTATAATATCTTTACAGTGTGAAAAAAGTTTCTGTAGTCATACTCAATTATAATGGTAGAAAATGGTTGGAAAAATTCTTGCCAAATGTAACACAGCACTGTCAATATGATTGGTGTGAAGTAGTAGTGGCAGACAATGCTTCCACAGATGATTCAGTTGATTTTTTACTCAAAAACTATAGCCACCTTAAACTTATAGTACTGCAGTCAAATACTGGATATGCAGGTGGCTATAATCAATCACTTGCTCAGATAGATAGTGAGTATTTTATCTTACTCAATAGTGATGTAGAACTTACCGATAACTGGTTGCCACCATTAATAGATTTTATGGATACTCATAAAGAAGTAGGTGCAGTGCAACCCATCATTAAATCCTATCTTCAGCCAGATGAATTTGAATATGCTGGAGCGGCAGGAGGTTTTATTGATTTTTTGGGTTATCCATTTTGTAGAGGAAGAATTTTTGAGACTTTAGAAAAAGATAATGGACAGTATACTAAAAATATAGAGTGCCATTGGGCTAGCGGTGCTTGTCTAGTGATAAGAAAAGAAATATTCAATAAAGTAGGAAAACTAGATGATGATTTTTTTGCTCATATGGAAGAGATAGACCTCTGCTGGAGAGTGCGTATGTATGGATATAAAGTATATTGTATTACATCAAGTACTGTATATCATGTGGGTGGAGGTACACTGCCACAAGGTAATCCACGGAAAACCTTCCTCAATTTCAGAAATAATTTGAGCATGATTTTCAAGAATGAATCCTTGTTTATAATGATATTGGTAATCATAGCTCGATTATTCTTAGATGGATTAGCAGGTATTTATTCTTTGATAGTCAAAAAAAATATACAAGATGTAGTAGCTATTATCAAAGCTCACTGGAGTTTTTTCTTATTGATTCCTTCACTTATCAGAAAAAGAAATTCGGTGATTCGTGCTTCTGTAGTTATCTATAGATCTAGTATTGTATTCAATTATTTTATACAACAAAAAAAATATTTTAAAGATTTGTAGTACTTTGCTTTTTTAATATTAATTTTGGATATCCCTAATTTTTTATTTTCAAAATTATTATTTAAATGAAACGAATCGTACTCCTTTGTCTATCCCTAGTATTCATTACTAATTTGCATGCAGCAGATGAACAATATCTAATCTCATACAAATTGGTGAAAACCCATACTAAAGAGACTTTGAGAGCTTTATGGAAAAAAAATAAGTTGCCTAGAGCTATTGTTCCGGTTAACTATGAAGTAGACATATATGAAGTGCTCTATAATGCAAAATTCGTAGATGGCACTATGCGTAAAGCTTCTGGAATATATTATGTAGCAAAAAATCCTAAGCATCCACTACCATATTTTATGTTTGGACATGGTACAGAGATACATAAAGGAAGAAAAATATCTGATGATGATGCACAGCAAGGCATTTGTTTGGGTGCAGCTACCAATGGATATAATTCTGTATATCCAGATTATTTTGGTATAGGAACAGGAGATGGAAACCATATATACCAACATGCAGAGAGCGAAGCCAATGCATTTATTTATATGCTCTATGCAATAGATGAAATGAACAAAAAAATAGGAGTGAAAACTAATGGACAATTATTTTTGACGGGTTATTCTCAAGGTGGTCATGCTTCATTTGCAGCACATAAATATCTAGAAAAATTAAATGATTCACGTTTTCAGGTTACGGCTAGCTCACCTATGAGTGGCGCTTATGATATGAATGGCGACCAAGCAAAATTTATGTTTCAAGAATATCCACGACCATTTTATTTGCCTTACTTATTAGTTTCTTATCAAGAAGCATATAAAGTGATAGAAACCGATAATATCTATTCTATTTTCAAAGCTCCTTATGATTCAATTTTACCTTTTTATTTTGAAGGAGAAAGAACTCATGGATTGTGGGACTTAAATAGAATCCTGCCTAAAGTACCAAAAGAAGCTGTGAAAGATTCGTTTATAAATATGTTTTTAAATGATCCAAATTTCACGTTTAATGAGAGACTGCAAGAAAATAATTTATACGATTGGATGCCAAAAGCACCAGTTCAACTGTGCTATTGTCAAGGAGATAGAGAAGTATCCTACAAAAACTCTGAAAAAGTATATGAAGACATGACTAAGAGAGGAAAGAAAAATATTAAGCTGAATAACCTGAGTCCAAAATTAGATCACAATACTTGCGCATTATTTGCGGTGATGGCTACAGTTGGCTATTTCGATAGATTTAAAAAACATGGCGAAAATCCAAAAATGAAAGATGTACCAGGATTTAAAAAGTTTTTGCTCAGCATAGTTCGTAAACAAGAAGAGAAAAAATATCTAGAAACAAAGAGCGATCATGCGTATTATTAGAAAATAGACTTTAGATACTAGATATTAGACTTAAAACTTTTAACATATAACTTTCAACTTTAATCTCGTAACTTTGTTGTCTATTTAAAAGATGTGCAAATGAAAAAGTATCTATTATCAGCAATTTTAATGATATTTCAATTGGCTACTTACGCGCAATGTGCTATGTGCAAAGCCAATGCAGAAACGAGTGTAAACTCAGGTGCAAAAGACCTTATCAGTATCAATAGAGGGATTATATATTTATTAGTAGCTCCATATATGTTGGTAATGACAGTAGGTCTTATCTGGTGGTATCATCGCAAAAAAGCACAAAAAGCTGCTCTAGATTAAATATGTTTCCATGGCTTTATGAAAATATATTTTTTACAGTAGAATATAAAATCTAACGGCATATCCCAAAAATTCCTTTGTTTTTCCATCCAATGCTGGAATCATAAAATCAATTTTCTTTACTTCGCTAGTCATTTTATTTATTTTCTCATCAAAATGAGTTTCAGATACAAGTCTAATCTTCTCAATATTATAATTTTCATAACCTATTATAATTTTCCTATCATCTAACATAACTGGATCTATTTCGGTTGTTGTATCATACTTTGTAATTAAACTATTAAACTCATCCAAATTGAGTGCTCGATCATTATTTTTTGAATCAGTAAATCCTTCATTATAGACTTTAATTTTTCCATCTTTTATAAGCCATGTAAAGTATTTAACAAGTTCATCAACTTGAGATTTATCGCTAGGGTTATAAGTCCCATCAACATATGATTTCAAACCTTTAAATTCTTGTGATTGAATATTTAGTACAAATATTGCAACTAAAAAGAATGCGGAAAATATTTTTTTCATTGTATTTGTTTTTTGGGTTAAATAAGTATAACGTTTTTGTTTTGTATTTTATTGTATAAAAAAATCTCTTCAATTTTGAAGAGATTTTTAGAATATAGTTTTAAGTAATTTATTACAGCTAATATGTTTTTTAAATATTGAAAATCATATATTGAATTTAAAACTTTTACTTACTGCTGTTATGCTGTCTTGAAATCCATAATATTGAATCTATTTTTTTATTCAAAATTCAAAATTCTATAATTCAAAATTAATAAACTAGCCTCGTATCGCTTTTATACCAGGTAGTTCTTTGCCTTCAAAAAACTCAAGCATAGCACCACCACCTGTACTCACATAGCTTACTTTATCTGCCAAATTAAATTTGTGAATAGCTGCAACACTATCACCACCACCTATCAATGAATAAGTGCCTTTGCTCGTAGCATCTGCTATAGCTAGTGCTATTTGTTTTGTACCATTACTAAATTTATCCATTTCAAAAACACCCATTGGCCCATTCCAAAGAATAGTTTTAGAGTTGGCTATCACATCACAAAATTCTTTCACTGCTTTTTCACCTATATCTAATCCCATCCATCCATCTTCTATATGCATATTGTCAGATACTTTAGTATTTGCATTTGCATCAAATTTATCAGCTATGATAGAATCTACAGGTAAATAAATATGTACGTTTTTAGCTTTTGCTTTTTTGATGAGTGAGTTGGCAAGATCTAGTTTATCCATTTCGCAAAGTGAACTTCCTATATTGCCTCCCATAGCTTTAAAGAATGTATACGCCATACCTCCACCGATGATAATATTATTCGCTACATTCAATAGGTTTTCTATGATCAATATTTTGTCAGATACTTTGGCACCACCAAGTATAGCTGTAAATGGTCTTTCAGCATCTTTCATTACTTTTTCAGCTGCACTTACTTCACCTTGCATACAGTATCCAAACATTTTTTCGCCAACATCAAAATAGCTAGCTATCACAGCCGTACTAGCGTGTGCTCTATGTGCAGTACCAAATGCATCATTGATATATACATCACCAAGTTGCGAAAGTTCCTCCGAAAATACTTTATCGCCTTCTTCCTCTTCAGGATTGAAACGAGTATTTTCTAGCATCAAAACTTCTCCCATTTCTAATGTACCACATGCCAATACTGCTTCAGCATCTATACAATTTGGTGCATGCTTTATAGGCATCCCAAGTAGCTTACTGAGCGTAGGAATCAGGTGTTTTGTAGAGTATTTATCTTCTGGGCCACTTTTGGGTCTACCAAAGTGAGTCATCAATATCACTGCACCACCATCAGCCAATACTTTTTTTATAGTAGGTATTGCAGCTTGTATTCTACTATCATCTGTCACATTAAAATCCTTGTCCATCGGAACATTGAAGTCTACACGTATCAATGCCTTTAAGCCTTTAAAATTGTAATTATCTATGTTTACCATTTTATTAAATTTTGAATTATTGAATTTTGAATTCATAAAAAATGAATTCAAAAAACCTACTTAAATTATGCAAGCTTTAATTAGTTTATTTTATAACCTTAAATTTTAATAGATTCAAAATTCAAAATTATTTAATTCAAGTATTAATTAAAGTGTTGCCATATGTTCTACTAGGTCTACTATTTTATTTGAGTAACCCCATTCGTTGTCATACCAAGAAACTACTTTTACGAAATTGTCATTCAAAGCTATACCAGCTTTTGCATCAAAAATAGAAGTACGAGCATCACCCAAGAAATCAGTAGATACTACTTCGTCTTCTGTGTATCCAAGTATACCTTTCATAGAGCTTTCACTAGCATCTTTCATAGCTTTTTTTATAGCTTCATATGTTGCAGGTTTTTCTAGTCTCACTACTAAGTCTACTACAGATACATCTGCTGTAGGTACTCTGAAACTCATACCCGTAAGTTTTCCTTTCAATGCAGGCAATACCAAACCTACAGCTTTAGCAGCACCAGTAGATGAAGGGATGATGTTTTGGTAGCCACCACGTCCACCTCTCCAGTCTTTAGCACTTGGTCCGTCTACAGTTTTTTGTGTTGCAGTCACTGCATGTACTGTAGTCATTAGACCTTCTATGATACCAAAATTATCGTGTAATACTTTTGCTATAGGTGCAAGACAGTTGGTAGTACAAGATGCGTTTGATACTATTGTATGGCTAGCCGTAAGTTCAGAATGGTTTACACCCATTACAAATGTAGGAGTATCATCTTTTGCAGGAGCACTCATCACTACTTTTTTAGCACCAGCGGTGATGTGTTTTTGAGCATCTGCTTGAGTCAAAAATAATCCAGTAGATTCTATCACGTAGTCTGCACCTACTTCATTCCATTTTAGGTTTGCAGGATCTTTTTCATCAGTCACACGTATCGTTTTTCCGTTTACAACTAAGTTGCCACTTTTTACTTCTATACTTCCTTTGAACTGACCATGCGTAGAATCATATCTAAGCATATACGCCATATAATCTGGCTCTATCAAGTCATTAATACCTACTATATCTATATTGCCTCTTTCTATCGCCGCTCTAAAAGCCAATCGACCTATTCTACCAAAGCCATTAATACCTAATTTAATATTTGCCATAATTTTTTTGTTTATTTTATGAATGAATAATAAAAATTTGAGTTGGCAAAGGTAAGGATTCTAGCCTATATAGACAATGAAATAGAGCTACTTAGGTATATAAAATAAAAAAATGCACAAATTATTGACATCATGAATAAAAAGTTTGTATATTTGCACTCCATTTTAGGAAATGGCCCGTTCGTCTAAGGGTTAGGACACGTCCCTTTCACGGATGAAATAGGGGTTCGAATCCCCTACGGGTCACGCGCGACAGAAGCCTCAAGATTTTCTTGAGGCTTTTTTTATTGCTTAGATTTTGTTTTTTTTTATTCTGTCGCTTGGTTCTGTCGAGTGACAATTATTATATTGCTTCTAGCATATATATATATAAGCCAGAGGCTATAGAATACAAATCACTTCACCCAAAATATGTAAGAGCCGAGCGATTGATTTGAATTATTCCTAAAACATTTTACTTCCTATCCGAAGCATAGTACTTCCACAACTAAGAGCTAGTTCGTAGTCGCTACTCATACCCATAGATATTTCTTTAAAACTAGTTTGTGATTCAAAATAAGTAGCTTTTATTTCATCAAATAATTTTTTGAGTGATAAAAATTCATTTTTCACTTGCTTTTCATCTTCAGTGTTGGTAGCCATTCCCATCAAACCAACTAATTCTATATTTTTTAAATCTTTTAGATTCTTATGTTGTAGTATTTCAACTAATTCATCTTTACTCAAGCCAAATTTTGTTTCCTCACTTGCTATATAGCATTGTAGCAAACATTTGATAATTCTATTATTTGCAGATGCATGTTTATTGATTTCTTCTAGTAGTTTCCAGCTATCTACACTATGTATACAAGCAATAAATGGCGCAATATATTTTACTTTATTAGTTTGCAGGTGTCCTATCAAGTGCCACTCAATATCTTTTGGTAGTAGTTCCTGTTTATCACAAAGCTCTTGCACTCTATTCTCTCCATAGATTCTCAATCCAAAGTCATATACTTTTTGTATGGCTTCTATAGATTGAGTTTTTGTCACCGTGATGAGTCTAGCATCATACTTAAGAAGGAGAGGAGCAAGTTTATTGTAAAATTCTATATTCATATTCTAAGCTTTTCATCAACGAAAATACTACATTTGTACTATGAAGTTTGGTATAAAATCAATTTTACTATTACTAGTGGTGATGGCTTTTCTGTCTTGCAAAGATAAAAAGGTACGTCCAAAAGATATTTTGAGCAAACAAGATTTTATAGATGTGCTCTGCGATATACATATTGCGGATGCATATACTGAAAATAAAGGTTATCAGGCAGACACATTGGTACTCACCAATAAAAAGAATTTTGAAAAAGTACTGAGCAATCACAAAATAAAAAAAGAAATATTTGATAAAACCTATCAATTTTATACCCAAAATCCTGAAGACTTTGATCTCGTATACCTAGAAGTAATAGACAAACTCAGTCAAATGCAAGCAGACGCCAATCGATAAAAATAGACGCTAGTCCCGAAGCTTCGGGACTAGATGTTAGACACTAGATATTACAAATTATGCAGTATGAAAAACTTTGAACATTACACTTGAAACTTTTAACTATAAAGATTTCTGTAAGCTAGCCAACGTATTTTTTACATCTACTAATTTTTCTTCTTTACTAGCTATTTTTTCTTCTAGCATAGTTATTTTAGCTTCACGTAGTTTTGCTTCTAGTTGATTTACATTTCTATCATCTCTCTTTCTTATTTGATACTCCAAGTCTTTTTTGTCATAATCTTGAGATTTCTCTAGTTTATTGATGATTTCTGTAAGATCATGTATACGTTTATCGTTGTGTTTAGTCTCTCGTTCGTTTCTTCTATTTTTTAGCAAATCAAAAGCTTCGTCCAAATCTTTATGAAGCTCTTCTCTGCTTGGCTTACGAAGCGTAAGTTTTATTACATTATTACGTTGTTCTTTTAGCTGTTCAAAAAGTTCCTTAGCAGGCTGGTTTTTTTTGATGCCATCAGTTATTTGTTGTATGACAGTTTTTAACTCAGTATAGATAGTTTCAGCTTGTTCGCCATATTTTTTGTTCTCATCAGAACGTAGTTCTTTCAGTTTATCAAATACCGCATTTACTTCTTCTTTGAGTTCATCTACCTTATCTTGACCAATATTTTTTTCTCTTCTATGGTCCAATATTCTCTCCCAAAGTGCTTTTGTTTGTTCAAATGCATCTTTGCTATATGCAGTGAAAGTATTCACTTTTTCTTTGATATCCTTAAGTTCATCTACAATAGATTCTACCAATTTTTCAGTCAATAACAAATAAGCCCATTCATTTTGTAGGTTTCTTATTTTACCCGTTTCATCTACTTTTATGTCATCAGGTAGTAAAGAATCTTCACTCAAAGGACGAGTGATTAATTTATGATTTTCTGGAAAAGCAAGTTCCTTACCTTTTGCCCATTCTTTTTCTAGTTTTTCAGCAAATTCTTTATCTACATCTTTCTCATCAAAGAAGTATATATCTACCTTAAATCCAGCTTTATCCAATTGCAAAGCCAATAATTGTCTTTTGCCTTCTTTTGCACTACTTTTTGTAACAAATCGTTCTTTCATCTATTTATAAGTCTGTTCTAAAAAAAATTAGGTTGCAAAACTAATGTTATTTATAATTTCGTACAATATTTTAAGTATTGAATATGATTCAAATAATTGATTTTCTGAAGAATTTTGATGAAACTCTACTTCCCGGTTGGGAGGCACAAAGGCTCATGTCTCCACCCTATAGGGGAGAATTGGATATGAATGCTATACTAGCAAAACAACCAAAACAAGGTGCAGTGGCTATTATTTTATATTATAAAAATGATGAATTGCATTTTATTTTGACTCAAAGACAGGAATATGAAGGTACTCACAGCGGTCAGGTGAGTTTCCCTGGTGGAAAAAAAGATGGTAACGAGCACGTTTTAGATACTGCAATTCGCGAAACTAAAGAGGAAATAGGTGTGGCATTAAGTCAAGAACATTTTTGTTGTTCTTTATCGCCAATATATATACCTCCAAGTCATTTTTTAGTGAGTCCACAGGTTTTCTTCATGCAACAAATTACAGAGTTTACAAAAGATGTACGAGAAGTGAAAGAGATTGTAGAAGTGCCTTTAATACAATTATTTTTAGCAGATAATAAAACAAATAAAGACATTGCAACATCACAAGGATTGATAAAAAACATACCTGCTTATACTTTAAATGAAAAAATTGTTTGGGGAGCTACGGCAGTAATATTAAGCGAATTGGAACAGATTTTAAATCAGATGCTAGATACTATACATTAGATATTAGATTTGAAAAAAGAGTTAAGTGATAAGTAAAAAGAATTAAACATTAAAAATATGCACACCATTATTATTATTCTAGGATCTAGTTTTTTTATAACATTCTTTTATCTTTTTTTTAAAATATACATGATTTATATAGATATAATGGTTATTAAAGAGAATAGAAAACATAATGGCTTTTTAAATGAATGGATAAATTCAGGATTTAATTTTAATATAGAAGATAGATTGCATTTTACTCCTTTATCATTTTTTTTAAATTCTATAGATCCAAAAGAATTCAATAATTATTCTGATGAAATAAAAAGTTTATTCTATAAAAAACATAATCTTGAAAAAATACTATGGGGTTTATTTCTATTTATTATTATCCTTGGATTCATTTCAGATAAATTTCTAAACTAAATATATTCTATTTGCTAATTATCAAATTTGCTAGTTTTCTTCAAGAAACTTTGAAATATATAGTTGTTTTAAGAACTTTAAACTTTTAACTTTTAACTTTGAACTAGTTCAATTTGTTTATGGTATTTTTTTATGAGGACTTGATAGGCATATACTCCAATGCTATACATAAATGCAGTCACTAGTAAAATATAACTATAACTCACCTCTAGACTTCTCAATATCTCAAATATTTTTGCTGAGAAAAACCAAGATCCACTCCAAATAGATGCTGTGAGTGAGCTGACTAATTCTCTGTTTTTTTCGCCAACATAGTTCATGGTTAGTTCAGATGTCATAGGTCCCGCTACATTCATCAGTGGCTGTCTGATGATAAAAAGAAATATAGCAATATATACTGCATACCATCGTTCTTTGTACCACTCTGTAGATGCTAATCCTACAAGTATTATTATGGCTATCACTTGCACTAAAGTGATGGCTACTTCATATCCAAAACTTCTTTTGATAGTAGGAATAATAAAAGTACCGATAGCTACCAATACATAAGTACTTGCACCCATCATAGCAAAAGTATTTGAATCTACTCCATGTACATTTTCAAAAAATAAATTGATAAACTGAATCGTCAATCCTGCACCGATAGCAATGATAGTAGTAGGAATCAATGTAGCAAATATTTTTTGCCAATCATATGTTTTATAAGCTTTTGATAAGGGTACTCGTGCTGAGGTGATTTCTTTATTTTTTATTCTAAATAAAAACACAAGACCAATTGCAGACAGAGCCGATATCAGGTACAAAAAATTTCTATCTATAGACAATACAGGATAAAAATGCTTGAATAAAAAGTGCAGTATGCCTACAAAAATCATGGAGAAGGTAAAAGTTTGAAACGTAAGTGCCATTACTTCTGTATGAGTGCCAGCCTCACTATTCAATAATAAATATGGGGTGACCGTAGCAGACAAACAAGCAAATGCTATACCCCAACAAAACATGGATAAGATAATCATATTATTGAGTTGATGGTCTATAGCATATATTTCTAAAAATGCAATCAATGGAAGAAAACACATAGCTGTGATAAACCATGCACGAAGTTTTTTGCCTTTGATATACAAGCCAAGTGGGAACGCTATCAATGTGATAGCAATATAATTATAAGAAGTAAAATTGGCTATTTCAAAATCTTTATAACCTTTTGAAAGCATAAAGTAATTGCGTAACAATCCAAAAGCAGCATTCATCATCTGAATGAAAAATTGCGCTAAAATTATTTTGTAAATATTTCTATCTACTTGCTTATATGTTTCTAAAATCTTTTTCACTTTATAATACCTGCAGTATTTCTTTTATATTTTTTATCCATCGAATGTCTGTATCTCTTTTAAACCAAGTCATTTGGCGTTTTGCATAGTTTCTAGTATGCTGTTTTATTTTTTCTATTGCTTCAGTTTTTGAAATTTTATTTTCAAAAAAATCAAAAAATTCTCTATAGCCAATGGTATCTAGATTTTTGTTGGGCAAAAGTTTAGTGAGTTCTTTCGCTTCATTTTCTAGACCATCTATTATCATATCATCTACACGCTGATTGATATTTTCATATAATTTTTCTCGCTCTATATCGATAGCAAATTTTAAGATTTCAAAATTGCGTTGTTTTTTCTCACCTTTTCTAAAACATGAAAAAGGAAGTTTTGTTTCTAAAATTACTTCGGTTGCTCTTTGCACTCTCCGAGTATTCTGTTGATCCATTTCA
The DNA here is from genome assembly GCA_945860705.1 of Chitinophaga pinensis. Lineage (GTDB taxonomy): Bacteria > Bacteroidota > Bacteroidia > Chitinophagales > CAMDFR01 > CAMDFR01. The sequence continues at coordinate 81,974 of CAMART010000009.1, forward strand.
TTAAAGTATGTTTCATCTTTTTCTTTGATGATAGATAAACATTCCTCTATAGATAAATTGGCTACTTGTTTTTTTACTGCTTCCCTGATAGCAGGCATATCGTCTAGTCCATTGCAGAGCGCATCTATATACAAACCACTACCTCCACACAATATGATGTATTCATATTTTTCAAACAAATTATCGGTAATACTCAAGGCCTCTTTTTCAAAATCAGCTACTGTATAGTTGCTATTGATACTTTGATGACTGATACAGTGATGTTTTATTTTTTTTAGTTGTTCATCATTTGGTTTTGCTACACCTATATTCAGTTCTTTATAAAACTGTCGAGCATCACAACTGATAATTTCACAATGCAAATGAGTAGCCAAATCTATTGCTAAAGATGTTTTGCCACTAGCTGTAGCACCCGCTAATACTATCAGTCGCTTAACCATTTTTCTTTACGATTAATCCTAAACTCTGTCCTTTTTGAAGCATCATTTGATAAGCTTCATCATAGTCATTTCTGATATCGCCATCGAGTATAGCGTCTTTTATTTGATTCTTTATAATACCTATTTCTTTGCAAGGTTGTATACCAAAAGTCTCCATGATCAATTCACCAGATATAGGTGGTTGAAAATTTCTGATATGATCTTTCTCTTCTATTTCAATAATTTTTTTTTCTACTATATCAAAATTGTCTAAGTATCTTTTTACTTTCAATTTGTTTTTTGAGGTGATGTCTGCTCTACAGAGCATCATCAAATCATCTATATCGTCACCAGCCTCGAATAACAATCGTCTTATTGCCGCATCAGTAATATTTTCTTTGGTAAGTGATATGGGTCTAAGATGCAACAGTACTAATTTTTGTACATAGCGCATTGGTGCATCTAAAGGCAACTTCATTCGCTTAAAAATATTTGGTACCCATTTAGAACCTAAAAACTCATGTCCATGAAATGTCCAACCATGATTTTCATCAAATTTTTTAGTAGGTGGTTTTGCTATATCATGAAGTATAGCACTCCATCGCAGCCATAAGCTATCACTCATTTCACATACATTGTCTAGTACTTTTAACGTGTGATAAAAATTGTCTTTGTGCGAAAGATTGCGAATCGTATCTACTCCATGCAATGCATACATCTCAGGGAAAATAATTTCTAATAAGCCACTATCAAACAATAAACCAAAACCGATAGATGGATTTTTTGATAATATTATTTTATTGAGCTCCTCGGTGATACGTTCTTGAGAAATAATTTTTATTCGTTCTTTATTATTTTTAATCGCTTCAAAAGTACTATGCTCTATGCTAAATTGAAGAACAGATGCAAATCGTATAGCACGCATCATTCGAAGTGGGTCATCACTAAAAGTAATATTGGCATCAAGTGGCGTGCGTATGATTCCTTTTTCTATATCATCTATTCCATTAAATGGATCTAAAAGTTCGCCAAAATTATTTTTGTTTACAGATATTGCTAATGCATTGATGGTAAAATCTCTTCTGTTTTGATCGTCTTCAAGTGTGCCATCTTCCACAATAGGATTGCGCGAATCTCTTTGGTAGGATTCTCTGCGAGCACCTACAAATTCTATATCTGTATCAAAAGCATGAAACATAGCCGTGCCATAATTCTTAAAAATATGTACTTGTATATTAGGGTCTATCAAACTAGCCGTTTTTTCAGCTAGAGATATTCCACTTCCCACACATACAAAATCTATATCTTTTTTAAATGGACGTTGCATGATCAAATCACGTACATAGCCACCCACCACATAGCTTTCGAGACCAAGCTCTTCTGATGCTTTGCTGATATAATTAAAAATAGGATGATGGAGTACTAACTGATTTTGCAAAATATAAAATTTATATTTGCAAAGGTAAGAAGAATAGAATTATTCTTTGTTTAGTCTAAGATTTCTTTTTTCACTTCTTTCATAGCTCTGTGATAGGCTATCAAATCTGTAGATTCAAATTTCGTTTGACCAAATCCTCGTAAAATAGTAATCAATTGACCTCTATGAAAAGTACTGTGATTCATGCAATGTGTCACTATATCTACAGCTGTAGAAGAGAACGATTCGCCAGCCATATTTTTATAGCTAAATATTTTCGTATCATAAGTAGGCAATTGTTTATCTAGAAACAAATAAAAATCTTCTGAAGATTTGATAAGTCCAGCCACTACATCCTCATTGTTTCCTTTAAAATTTTTGCTCGGAAAATCAGTGATGGGTTTATCATTGAGTCTAGTAAACCAGATATCTTGTGCATCCCATATATGCAATAAGGTATCTTTTATAGATGGAAAGCTATTTTTTACAGGTGCACAAAATATTTTTTCATCCGTAGAAATCATCGAAATCATTTTTTGATTTGCCCAAAGATTATAATGTGCTAATTTTACTAGATATTCTTTCATACAAAATTTTTTAGATAAACAAATTTACAAAAATATTTATGACACCAAATTTCAAAAAAGGATTTGATACCATTTGCATAAAAGATGATACGATTTACTCTTCTATCGCACATACTACGCCTATCTTTGCTTCCTCTACTTATGTGTATGAAAGTCCAGAAAAAGCTATGGAAGTCTTTAGAGGCAATGAAGAAGCTTTTATCTATGGTAGATGGAATCATCCAAATGTAGAGTTGGTAGAAAATAAACTGACTGCACTCGAGAGTTTTGGTATAGAAAATTTAGAAGCAAAAGGATATTTATTTAGTACAGGAATGGCTGCTATTGCAGCATTGTTTAATAGTACCTTGAGTGCTGGAGGTACTATCATTGCTCAAGGAAATATATATGGCACTACTGTAGAGCTACTCAATACTCTAGTGAAAAATAGAGGTGTGCAGATTGTATTTGCAGATTTTGCTGATATAGATAATTTAAAAAAATTCGCACAAACAGAAAAAAACATTCAATTATTTTATGCGGAGACTCCTTCTAATCCTACTATATCGGCTTATGACTTAGAAGTGATATCAGCTATTGCTCACAGTTGTGGCGCAAAAATGGCTGTAGATAATACATTTGCCACTCCATACCTACAACAACCATTCGCACAGGGAGTAGATTTTATAGCACATTCTACTACTAAGTTTCTCAACGGTCATGGTACTGCATTGGGCGGATTTTTGATAGGTAGAGATAAAAATTTTATGCAACAAGAAGTATGGAAACAACGAAAACTTCAAGGCGCTATGTTGTCACCCTTTGATGCATGGCTCCTCAATCAAGGGCTCAAAACGCTCAGTATTCGTATGGATAAACACTGCAATAATGCTAGAGAAGTGGCAGTGTTTTTAAGAAATCATCAAGCTATAAATAAAGTAAATTATCTAGGATTTGAAGATCATCCTCATCATACAATTGCTAAAAAACAGATGCGTGAGTTTGGTGGTGTGATATCTTTTGAGCTGAAAGCTGGGCTGGAAGCAGGAATAAAACTAATGAATCAAGTAAAACTTTGTACACTCACGGCTTCGCTTGGTACTGCAGACACGCTCATTCAGCATCCTGCAAGTATGACCCACTTCAATGTACCCAAAGAACAAAGAGAAAAATTTGGCATCACCGATGGGCTCATTCGCCTATCTGTAGGTATGGAAAATATAGAAGATATTATCGGAGATTTGGAGATGGGATTGAAATAAAAAAGCCTTTCGTCATTCAACAATCGCCATTCAAGGTTTTGTAAACTTGAATTATTTTTGATTTGCTGGTGACAAGACTAGCAAAGGCGATTAAATTATTTTACTCCTAACTGTTCCATTTTTTCTTTAGCTCTATTAAAAAATTTCATGACTTGTTCATAATTTGAGAAATCATATCTTGATATACCAAAATCATCTGAGCGAAAATACCAGTTTAAAGTTTGATTTTCTACATCGCCATTCAAGGTGTTATCACCTTGATTTATTTTTGCTTTGCTGGAGACAACATCAGCAAAGGCGAGGAAAGTAATTATGATTAGTAAATGTTCCATTATATCTTTACAATTAATGGGGATGCTTTCATTTGTTTCTATTTATCTTGAGGTTAGTACATCAATTTTATCTTTTGCTCTTTGAAAAAATTTCAACGCTTGGTCAAAGCTTGTAAAATAAAGTTTAAAGACAAGATTATCGAGGTAATTAAAATACCAGTTTAATATCTGGTTATCAACTAAACAACCTACTATTACATCACTACTAAGTACGTGTCGATTGTCTACGTAATCATAATTTTTAGATAAATCACTGTTAGACTTCATATTAATAACATTGATTGCTTTGATAATTTCTACTAATTCTTCATAAGATAGGAAAACAGTATTATTAAGCGTATTAGCGTTATTTATATTTATGCCTAAACTATATTTTATTTCATTTTGATATGCTAGAGCTCTGATGTATGATTTTGCTGTTCCAACTGAAAGAATAGTATTAGGAAATTCATATCTTACTTCTCTTTCAAGGTATCCTAATGTAGGCTTATGTTCATAAAACTTTAACGAATCTGAAACAGTTTTTTGACAATATATTACATCGCAACTAATTATCGTAAAAAACACAATAAAAAATTTTTTCATAAATTATAAATAATATTTGTATTAATCTTTGCTCTTAATGAAATTTGGTAGATTTTCTTCATTTTCTCTAGTAATATCGATTTCTTTAATAGTTTAATCAATTTCATATTTATTATCTATCGGTTTGTTATTTTTATGGTAGTCACTAATGCCATGTGCTACAGCTTTTCTTATTATCCAATAAATTATAAATATTGCTATGATATTACCTAATAAAATTGAATATAATAATTCGTCTTTCATAGTTGATTCATTTTTGTAAAGATAATTTATTTCTCAAATAATCATTGGTGATTTTTTATTAAACAATATTGTTTGTAAGTGAAGATAATGACAAGGGCGAGTATTTTTTAAAACAAAAAAAGCCTTGTAAATAAATACAAAGCTTTGAAATATAATATGTGCCCCAAGTGGGAATCGAACCCACACACTTTCGTACACGATTTTGAGTCGTGCGCGTCTACCAGTTCCGCCATCAGGGCAATTGTTTTATGAACGATTTCCTATAAAGGATTGCAAAGATAAGATTTTTTACAAATAATCAAACCTTGATTAATAAATTGCTCTAAGCAATTAAATATTAATCACTCGGCAGAGCCGAGCGATAGAGTACTAGATAAGATTTTTTACAAATATTCAAACCTTGTTTAATAAATTGCTTTAAGCAATTAAATATTAATCACTCGGCAGAGCCGAGCGATAGGTTAGCGTTAAATAATTAAACATTAACCATTTTACATCCAACATTACATTTAACATTTACTATTTAACATTTAGCATTTAAAATTAAACATTTAGCATTTAAAATTATTTCCCGCTCGGTTTAAAATCTAGTGACAAGGAGTTGACACAATAGCGCATGCCAGTAGGAGCTGGGCCATCATCAAATACATGACCTAAGTGTGAGCCACATTTTTTGCATACTATTTCTTCACGCAACATATTGTAAGTGCTATCTGTGTGAGATGCTACATTATTTCCTATTTCATTGAAGAAGCTAGGCCAGCCTGTACCACTCTTAAATTTTGTATCGGAGCTAAAAAGTGGAGCACTACATACGGCACAATAGTAAATGCCTTTTTCATAATGATTGTCATATTTCCCACTGAAAGGAGATTCTGTAGCTTTATCGTGGCATACTTTGTATTGTTCTGGACTGAGGTTGTTCCACTTAGCATTTTGAGTACTATCTGCTTGACTAGTATAGCTATTAGCATGAACAGTAGAGTTCATGTTTTTGCAGTTCATAGAGCTCAGTATTACTAAAAAATACATCATCGTTTTCATCTGTTCATCAATTTTACACCAATATTAATGAATATCTAATTGAATAGGATATTAAATATTGTTAAAGATATTTTTTGTTTAGCGTAATTTTGTACAAAACAATATGATGACAATAATAGACGGAAATCTTATCTCCAATCAAATTAAAGAAGAAATAAAAGAATCAGTAACTAAGCTAGTAAATGAAGGTAAAAAACGACCACATTTAGCTGCAGTATTAGTAGGTATGGATGGCGCAAGCCAAACATACGTGGGTCATAAAGTAAAAAGTTGTGAGCAAGTGGGTTTTGAATCTACATTAGTTACGCTGGATGAAAATACGACTGAAGAAACCTTGATTTCAAAAATACATGAATTGAATAATAATGATGCTATTGATGGATTTATAGTACAGTTGCCACTTCCAAAGCATATAGATGCAGATAAAATATTGCTAGAAATAAAAGCATCGAAAGATGTAGATGGTTTTCATCCTATCAATTTTGGAAGAATGTGTTTGAACCTTCCTGCATACATCCCAGCTACACCAATGGGTATTATGACTTTGATAGAACGCTACAAAATAGAAACCAAAGGAAAACATTGTGTAGTAATAGGTAGAAGCAATATAGTAGGTAGACCTATGAGCATACTGATGAGCAGAGCTGGAATAGATTCTACCGTCACACTTTGTCACTCTCGTACCAGCAATCTTCAAGAAGAATGTAGGAGAGCAGATATCATCATAGCAGCACTTGGCAAACCAAATTTTGTAACAAAAGATATGGTGAAACCTGGAGCAGTAATCATAGATGTAGGTATCACCAGAGTAGAAGATAGTAGTAAAAAAAGTGGCTATAGAATAGCGGGTGATGTTGACTTTGAAAATGTAAAAGATCTATGCAGTTATATAACTCCTGTCCCAGGTGGAGTAGGACCTATGACAGTGGTTTCGCTTATGCTCAATACACTCCAAGCTTCACAAAATTTAATCTATACAAAATAAATGAAATACATATTTTATATTCTTTGTGTTACTATTTTTTTTGTTTCTTGTAAAAGAAATCAAGGAAGTAGTTTGATTATTGCACCAGATAGCAATACTATAGTAGCAGATTCAAGCTATTCAAAAGTTTATATAGCGGCTAATGAATTAAAAAAAGAGAGCGTAGATTTTTTGCAAATAGAGTACCCATTTATAAAAGAAAAAAATACAGGAGTAGTAAAAGTTTCTAAAAAATCATTCATCAATACTGCACAGAATTCTACAAAAACTGAGATGCAAATTGAGCCAATATATTTTAAAAATAAAACAGCAAGTATAGAAAAATACAATATAATCGTAGATGCAGATGCACTAGAATATAGAGATGCTTGTTTATTTGCTAAAAAAAATGGAACAGATACAACTGAAGATTTTTACTATGTATACAATCCATTGTCAGGCGAAGAATTATTTACCTATACCAATGATTATTTTGATTTAGTTATACCAAATTCTAAAGTGCGAAGATTCATCGGTTTTACTTCTACAAAAAGAGTTTTAGCTAGCGAAGAAAAAACCATTAAAAATTTAATTGGTCATTTATTTTATGCATCTAATTTTAAACAAATACAAGAGTTTGAAATCACTGCTAAAGATGAAACTATATTTAAAACTTTTTCTTTATATACTCCAAAAATATTATTGAAAACTACTAATGCTAATTATAGTTTGATAGATGAAGGTAGGAGACTAGCATTGATGAATTTGACAGAAGAAAATAATGCATCCGATTTTTCAAACATTCAATTAGAAATCACTTTTTATTATGGAGATGATGCAAAAGAATCTATTTGTATTATTCCAATAAAAGATGATAAGTTGGATATAAGTAAAAGTGTATACGATAAAAATTTAATACAAATCAATACTAAATAATGAATGAACAATTGCCAGTAATGGAGCACTTTTACACCTTGCAAGGCGAAGGTTATTATCAAGGACAAGCTGCCTATTTTATAAGATTGGGTGGCTGTGATGTGGGTTGTACTTGGTGCGATGTAAAGGAGAGTTGGGATGCTAGCAAACACCCAATGTATAGTATTGATGAAATAGTGCAATTCGTAAAAGATTCAAAAGCATCTCTCGCAGTCATCACGGGAGGTGAGCCAACCATGCATTCATTAGTTGCATTGACTGATACTTTGATAAATAATGGTATTCGATCTAATATAGAAACATCGGGTACCAATTCATTAACTGGTTCGTGGAATTGGATTTGCTTTTCTCCAAAAAGATTTAAAAAACCACTCGAAGAATACTATGAGAAATCTCATGAACTAAAAGTAGTTATCAATCATGTAAATGATTTGAGATGGGCTCAGGCACATGCGGATAAAATGAATCCTACATCTAAACTTTATTTGCAACCAGAGTGGGACAATAGAGAGAGTGTAACGGAAGCAATAATCGATTATATAAAAGAGCACCCAAGATGGCAACTGTCACTTCAAACTCATAAGTATCTCAATATACCATAAAACTAGAATCCCGATAAATCAACCTGTGAATTATCGGGATACCTAACCTTAAAACTACCTAACACTATCTCTTACGTAGAGAAAATGAAAAGGTTACAATTATTTATCTTTTATTTGAAAAATTATAATTTGACTTAAAAATAGAATCCCGATAAATCAACCTGTGAATTATCGGGATACCTAACCTTAAAACTACCTAACACTATCTCTTACGCAGAGAAAATGAAAAGGTTACAATTATTTATCTTTTATTTGAAAAATTATAATTTGAGTTAAAACTAGAATCCCGATAAATCAACCTGTGAATTATCGGGATACCTAACCTTAAAACTACCTAACACTCTCTCTTACGCAGAGAAAATGAAAAGGTTACATTTATTTATCTTTTATTTGAAAATTTATGATTTGGGTTAAAAATAGAATCCCGATAAATCAACCTGTGAATTATCGGGATACCTAACCTTAAAACTACCTAACACTATCTCTTACGCTGAGAAAATGAAAAGGTTACAATTATTTATATTTTATTTGAAAAATTATAATTTGAGTTAAAACTAGAATCCCGATAAATCAACCTGTGAATTATCGGGATACCTAACCTTAAAACTACCTAACACCATCTCTTACGCTAGGAAAATGAAAAGGTTACATTTATTTAAAAATTTTTTAATAATTTATTTAAGTGATTGATTTACAAGTGTAAAAACTTTTCTTTTTTTATTTTTTAGTACAATATATTTGTAAAATGCAATTGATAGATCAAATAAAACATCAAATAACTATAAATGATGTACCAAAAAGAATAATTTCCTTGGTTCCCTCTCAAACAGAGTTTTTATTTGATATAGGCTTAGATGATTGCATCGTAGGAATCACCAAATTTTGCATACATCCAAAAGAAAAAGTAAAAGATATAATAAATATAGGAGGTACAAAAAATTGTAGACTTGATAAAATAGAATCTTTAAACCCAGATATAATCATTGCCAATAAAGAAGAAAATACCCAATCGGATATTGAATATCTTCAAAAAAAATATACCGTTTATACTAGCGATATTAAAACTTTAGAAGACAATTATCAAATGATGATTGATATTGGTACAATTTTTAACAAGCTAAATGAAGCAAATAAAATTATTGAACAAATCAAATCTGGTATAGCCTCTATTGATAGTTCATCTAAAAAGAAAGCTCTTTATTTTATATGGAGAAAACCCTGGATGAGTATTGGTCATGATACTTTTATCAATGAAATGATGCACCAACTAGGTTTTGAAAATATAGTAGCTGAAAAGACTAGATATCCAGAACTAAGTATAGAAGAGATACAAAATTTGCAAGCTCCATACATCTTGCTTTCTAGTGAACCATTTCCATTCAAACAAAGACATATAGATGAGCTACAAGAGTTGTGCCCTATGTCAAAAATTATAATGGTAGATGGAGAAATATTTAGTTGGTATGGAAGTCGTTTGCTACATGCAAGCACATACTTTCATAAAGAATTAGTTCAGCTATTATAGAATACTATGCAAAAATCTCTTTTTCTATTGCAGTATTATATAGTGTTGCCCATTCGCTTACAGCTCCCCAATTTTCAGATTTTATTTGAATACTATCTTTAGTTACTTTACCTATAAGTGAAAAATAAAGTTGATGAGCGGTAAGAAGTTTTTCGAAATTTTCTTTGTTTTTTGAGTCTATAGATACTACTACTCTAGATTGGCTCTCACCAAAAAGCATGGCATCTTCACGAATTTCTGTACCATAGCAAATTTCAAAACCTTTAGCACCACTCATTGCACTTTCAAGCAAAGTCACAAATAGTCCACCTTCACTCACATCGTGCATAGATTGAGCTAATTTTTGCTCATTTATTTTATGAAGTGTAGATTGAAGTTTATATTCTTCTTCTAGATTGAAATAAGGCACACTAGAGTTTTCATTCTTATGGATATTCACTAGATATTGAGAAGAATTGATATCGTTTTTAGTTTCACCTAATATATAGATTAAATCACCTTCATTCTTAAAATGCAAGGTCATTTTGTGGTCAATATGTTTCATAGTACCTATCATACCAATAGTAGGAGTAGGGAATACAGCTCCACCATCGTTTGATTGATTGTAAAAACTTACATTACCACCAGTAACTGGGGTATCAAATTTGATACAAGCATCGCCCATACCACGAAGTGCTTCTACAAATGTCCAGTATACTTCTGGTTTATTAGGATTTCCAAAATTTAAACAATTGGTGATAGCACTTGGCATTCCACCGCTACAAGTAATATTTCTTGCAGCTTCACTCACAGCTATCATAGCGCCTACATAAGGGTCTGCATATACAAATCTAGAATTGCAATCTACCGTCAAAGCCAAACAAGTATCTGTACCATCTATACGCACTACAGCTGCATCACTTTTTTCATTTATAGAAGTATTTGCAAGTCCTACCATAGAGTCGTATTGTTCGTATACCCATCTTTTTGAAGCAATATTTGGTAGTTGTATTATCTTTTTTGCTACTGCTTTCAAATCAGTAGGTATTGATATAGTATTGATGTCAAATTTTTTCAGTTCCTGAAAATATGCAGGTTCTGTATATGGTTTATTATATACAGGAGCACCACCACCTAGCACCAATGATTGTGCAGGAACAGAGGCTACTAATTCTTCTCCCATATAATAATTTAAAATACCCGTATCAGTTACTTCACCTATCACAGCACAATGCAAGTCCCATTTGTCAAATACTTTTTCTACTAAATGTTCTTTGCCTTTTTCAACAACGATGAGCATTCTTTCTTGGCTTTCAGAAAGTAAAATTTCCCATGGTTTCATATTTTGCTGACGTGTAGGCACTTTATCTAGCCAGATATTCATCCCATGTTCTCCTTTTGCACTCATCTCAGAGGTAGAGCAAGTAATACCTGCTGCGCCCATATCTTGCATACCTATCACTGCACCAGTTTTTATTACTTCGAGTGATGCTTCTAGCAACAGTTTTTCTTGAAATGGATCGCCTACTTGCACTGCAGGTAAGTCATTGATAGAATCTTCACTGATGTCTTTAGATGCAAATGCAGCACCAGCTATACCATCTTTACCAGTAGATGAACCCACAATATATACTTTATTTCCTACTCCGTATGAAGTAGCAGATACGGTTTCTCCTTTTTTTACAATACCTACAGACATGGCATTGACAAGTGGATTGGTTTGATAACACGAATCAAAATATACTTCACCAGCTACTGTTGGTACACCAAATGCATTGCCATAGTCGCCAATACCTTTCACTACACCTTTCAGTAAATGTTTAGTTTTATTGTTTTGCAAATCACCAAATCTTAGTGAATTAAGCGCTGCTATAGGTCGAGCACCCATAGTAAATATATCTCTATGTATACCGCCCACACCGGTAGCGGCACCTTGATATGGTTCTAGTGCAGAAGGGTGGTTGTGACTTTCTATTTTAAAAGCACATCCTAAATCATTACCTATATCTACAAGGCCTGCATTCTCTTCTCCAGCTTCTACTAATAAGTGCTTACCACTTCTTGGCAATTTTTTTAAGTAAATAATAGAGTTTTTATAAGAGCAATGTTCGCTCCACATCACACTGTATATAGATAGTTCATTGAAGTTTGGAGTCCTGCCTAGTACTTCTTTTATCTTTTCAAACTCTTCTGGCAATAATCCTAAATCTTTGGCAGTTTCAACTGTGGTAAGTGTTTCTTGTGCAGTAGTAGACATATGTATTATATTTTAGCTTATTGTTTTTTTTACTAGTAATAAAAATTCTTGAATATCTTTTTTATTTACCAATAAATCTGATAGTGTAAAATTATTATTTTTATAAAACTGATAGAGAAGAAATAATGAACAAACTATAAACGAAATGCTCATTGTAAATGCTGTGCCAGTCATTTCGTACCTTACTATCAAAAAATATCCCATAAATATAGAAATAAAAGCGCCTAAGCCACAGGCTATTATATTGAGGTCTATTCTTCCTTTGCCTAAAAAATAAGAACTTAATACTATGAAAATAGGATAGGCAATAGCACCTGGTATGAGCCACCGTATATAATGTTTGAGTACTTTGCATGAACTACCAAAAATAAAAGTATAGACTTCAGTTGGCATCAAAAATATAATAGAAACCAAAATAATACTTATTAGAACAGATATTTTCAATGTTTTTAGAGTTTGCTTACTTTGTTCTATATTGTTTTCAGAATTTGCTACTTGTATATAGTTGAGTGTAGCACTACTACGCGAAACTATCCATATACTTTCTATCAGTGACAGACCGATGGAGAAAACTCCAAGAGATATTTTTCCTTCAAATTGGTATAAGAGGAAAAATGAAAATCGCAACATCATAAATTGTAAAAAATCAAACAATTGATATTTGTATCCATGAGATAAAATCAATTTGATTTCTTCCATATTATAGCCTATTACATTGGTTTTGATGATATCTTTTGATAAATATATAGCTATCAGAATACTAATAATGCTGCTACAATACATCATGATGATGATAGACCCAAGTCCCATTCTGTTGATGCCAAATATCATAAATACAATGATCAATAAATTGCTAATAATATAAATGATAGATAAAGTATTGTATTTTTTTATTTCTTGATTGGCAAGCAATACGGCACTAAGTAAGCCAAAAATGGCTTGAAAAAATGTGAGGATACTAATATGAAATAAATACTCATTACTTCCTACAATAAACAATCTTAGGAAAACAAATTCTAAACTACATACAATAGCTATCCATGTGATAGAAGTAAAATAGATAGTTTTAAATGAGTTTTTGGCATAACTATAAATGAGGCTATTGCTACTAAAAATATTGCTAAAAAAACCTACAAAAGTGATTAAAGTAAGTATATAAGTAAATTCTCCTTTGCCAATAGCTCCGTAGTATCTAGTGATGATGAGCGCTAATATAAAATTGAGTACATTGCAAAGTACTCTAGTAAATATATTGCTTAATAAATATTGTTTCATTATCTAGATAAGTAGGCTATAAATGCATTGTAAAGGTAAGATATAGTTCTAAAATACTAATCTAATTTACCTTTGATTAGTAATTAAATATATGTTTATAAGATATTGTAAATTTAAATTGTTTATTCATTTTTAATATTGTACCTTTGCAAACCGATTAGGGAATAATACTAATATAATTTTTATAAAAATATATCGCGGGATGGAGCAGTTGGTAGCTCGTTGGGCTCATAACCCAAAGGTCGTCAGTTCGAGTCTGGCTCCCGCAACTAAAAAAAAGATCACCTTTGGTGGTCTTTTTTTATTTCACATAATACCCTAACTTTGTAATATATGCACAAATCAGGTTTCGTAAATATCATAGGATTGCCCAATGTAGGCAAGTCTACTTTGCTCAATGCCCTTATTGGCGAGAAGTTATCTATCATCACATCCAAAGCACAGACTACTAGACATAGGATTTTTGGTATTTATAATGATGAAGATTATCAAATAGTTTTTTCGGATACCCCCGGATTTATCAATAAAGCGGCTTATAAACTGCAAAAACAAATGAATGATTTTGTAGCTTCAACTTTTGAAGATGCAGATTTATTTTTATTTGTGACACACAAATACGCTAAAGACGAAGAACAACAGCCACTCATAGAAAAACTTCAAAAAGCAAATGTACCCATACTTGTAGTTATCAATAAAATGGATGAATGCAAAACAGAAGAAATACTGGCAATGATTACTAAATATCATGCATTACTTCCTACCGCTAAATATATCAATGTGTCTGCTTTGCAAAAAAAGCATACTGCTGATTTATTTGAATTGATAAAATCCTATATCCCAGAGCATCCACCTTATTTTGACAAAGAAGATGTAAGTGATAGAAATCAACGATTTTTTGTGACAGAAATCATCCGTGAAAAAATACTAGAACAATATGAAAAAGAAATACCCTACTCATGCGAGGTGATAGTAGAAGAATACAAAGAAGAAGACAAAATCACTAAAATACGTGCCTTGATATATGTAGAGAGAGATTCGCAAAAAAATATTATCATAGGCAAAGCGGGAAGTTCTATCAATAAACTAGGCACTGCGGCTCGAAAAGATATTGAGGAGTTTATTGGGTCAAAAGTATATTTAGATTTGTTTGTAAAAGTGATGGACAACTGGCGAAATAATGAAAAAGTTTTGAAAAGATTTGGATATATGTAATCATATTTTCTATTAATATTAATTTTGAAAAAAATATTTTATGGCTTTAGATAAATTTCAAATAGCAAAAAGAATAGCTAGAGAATTAAAAAACGGATATTATGTAAATCTCGGTATTGGTATTCCTACACTAGTAGCCAACTATATACCTGATGGAATGAGTGTAGTATTGCAGTCAGAAAATGGATTGCTTGGCATGGGGCCATTTCCTTTTGAAGGTGAAGAAGACGCAGACTATATCAATGCAGGTAAACAAACTATTACCACACTTGCTGGTTCTTCTATTTTTGATAGTGCTACAAGTTTTGCGATGATACGTGGAAGACATGTTGACCTCACAGTGCTTGGTGCTATGGAAGTGAGCGAAAATGGTGATATAGCTAATTGGAAAATACCTGGAAAAATGGTGAAAGGTATGGGCGGTGCTATGGATTTAGTTGCTGGTACAGATAATATCATCGTAGCTATGATGCATACTAATAAAGAAGGAGAGAGTAAATTGCTTCCATCATGTACACTACCACTTACAGGTAAAGCTTGCATCAAAAAAGTAATCTCAGATCTTGGATATTTTGAAATAAAAGAGGGTGCTTTTCATTTATTAGAAAGAGCTCCAGGAGTATCTATAGAGGAAATACAAGCAAAAACTGCTGGTAAACTCATCATTTCTGAGCATGTAGTAGAAATGAGTCTCTAGTATGGATAGGAGAATAGCCATACTCTTACTCACTATTTTTATAGATTTATTAGGATTTGGTATAGTGATACCGATACTACCCAACTATGCCAAAGAACTTGGTGGCTCTGCTATGTGGACGGGTATTGTAGTAGGAATTTATGCATTATGTTCATTTATTGCTACTCCTATATGGGGAAATCTGAGCGATAGATATGGTAGACGTCCATTACTTTTATATACAATAGTATTTAGTACTGTGGCTTATTTTATGTTTTCATTTGCTACTACTATTTGGTTATTGCTGCTGTGTAGAGCCATTGCAGGACTTGGCTCGGGCAATATCAGTGTAGCACAAGCATATATCAGTGATGTGTCATCACCTGAAAAAAGAACTAAAATGATGGGAATGATAGGTGCCGCATTTGGTATGGGTTTTATATTGGGTCCACCTATAGGTGGTTTTATAGCTGGAGAACTAGGTTTTGCATGGCTGGGCTATATCACAGCGATGCTCTGTGCTATCAATTTTATTTTGGCATATCTATTTTTAGAAGAATCTTTAGTAGAAAAGAAAACTAAAAAACTTCAAATCATTCCTATCGATTTATATAAGCAGAGTTTTTCTATCAAGCAACGAGCATTTATTTTTATTTACAATTTCTTTTTTGTGTCTGCATTTTCTATGTTTCAGATCACTGCTACTTTGCTTTGGGAAGATAAGTATGGATATAACGAAAAACAAAGAGGTTATCTTTTTATGTTTATAGGATTGTGCAATGCCATAGTGCAAGCAGGATTGATTTCGGTATTCAAAAAATATCTAAGCGAAAAAAAACTCGTCATCATTGGTTCAGTGACTATGGGTCTCTGTATTTTGTCTATTCCTTTTATGAGCAAAAATTTATTTATTCCATACCAACTCTTAGCGCTAGCTGTGATGACGATAGCCAATGGAGGAATAGGGCCAAGTCTACTCACTACACTTTCGCTTACTGGTGAGTCAAATGAACAAGGGGCATTGATGGGTATTTTTCAGAGTATGGGTTCGCTTGCTAGACTTGCTGGGCCAGTGATTGGTAGCTTGTTGTATGCATATGATATACACGCACCATACATTTGTGCATTTGCTATTATGCTCTTTATTTTATTCCTTGTAAATGGTATTTTCAAGAAGCAGGAATCCTCTGTTTTGAGTGTATAAATTCTAAATTTAAATCTCAATTGAGAATTTTTTAAGACAGTTAGTAGTATTTTATTAATATTCGTAATTCGCTATTTCATATTCAGTAATACACAATTTGCATCATTTTAGCGTGGATAAATAGCCACAATGCCCCTTCTTATAATAGATAATTTAGCGTGTTTATTTATTTAATATATTTTATGAGAAAAATTCAACTTGCACTTTGTTGCATCATCGCTATATTATTGCTAAGTATATCTACTGCATCTGCCCAAAAACAACTGGGAGGCGTAAAAGGATTTATCTTCAACGATAAGAATGCTGAACCACTGCCTTTTGCTACAGTAATTTTAGCTGGTACTAATAATGGAAGTGTTACAGATGTCAATGGTTTTTTCAATATAGTAAACGCTCCAGTAGGAAATTATAAACTGGTAGTAAAATATATCGGTTTTGTGAGTGATACGCAAGATATAGCTATAGAAGCCGGACAGACCAAAAACATAAAAGTAAAACTAAAAGAACAAGAAAATGAGCTAGTTGAAATAAAAGTAGATGCTAAAAGACAAGAACGTAAAACTCAAACTCAGGTTTCTACCATTTCATTCAATACAAAAACCATAGAGCGAATTCCTACCATAGGTGGTGAGCCAGATTTGGCACAGTTTCTACAAATCATACCAGGTATTGTTTTTACTGGTGACCAAGGTGGTCAGATGTATGTGCGTGGTGGTGCAGCTATCAATACCTTGTTTCTTCTCGATGGTATGCCTATATACAATCCATTTCACTCTATAGGTTTGTACTCTGTATACGAGACCGAAATCATCAAAAACGTAGATGTACTTACGGGTGGTTTTCCAGCAGAGTATGGCAATAGAACTAGTGCAGTAATAGATGTGACTACACGTGATGGAAATAAAAAACGAATCAGTGGCAAAGTAACTGGAAACCCATTTATGGCGAAAGCATTGGTAGAAGGTCCTATGTGGAAATATAAAGAAGATAAAGGAATTGGTACTTTCTTGGTAACAGGAAAATACTCATATATAGATAAAGTTGCTCCAGGATTGTATCCCTATGTAAGTGGAGGGATACCATATAGCTTTCAAGATATTTATGCTAAAACTACATTTAGTACGAAGAGTGGTAGTAAGTTCGAAATGTTTGGGTTCAATTTTAGAGACAGAGCTAACTTTGTAAATATAGCAGATACAAGATGGAATGCATTTGGTGTTGGTGCTAATTTCACTTTGGTGCCTGTAAGAGGAAAATTCTTTTTCAATACCATATTCAATTATTCAAATTATAAACTCAATCAAACAGAATTTGACAATAGACCTAGAAACTCATCTATAGGTGGATTTAATCTAGGAATGAATTTTACCTATTATGTAAAAAATGGAGATATCAAATACGGTATACAAATAACAGGATTCAAAACGGTACTTGAGTTCTACAATGTATTAGGAAATAAAATAGATCAAAATCAAAATACTACTGAGTTTGCAGCATATGCAAAATATAGAAAAAACTTTGGTAAGCTAGTGTTTGAACCAAGTATAAGATTCCAATATTATGGTTCGTTAGGAGAGATTTCTCCTGAGCCACGTCTTCGTTTGAAATATAATATTCACGACAAATTCAGAGTCAAATTTGCAACAGGTATGTTCTCGCAAAATCTAATCAGTAGTAAATCTGATAGAGATGTAGTGAATTTATTCAATGGCTTTTTATCAGGTCCAGAAGATAGACTTACCAAAATAGATGGAGAAGAAGCAAAATCTAAATTGCAAAAATCTGTTCATGCAATATTAGGATTTGAATATGAGCCAATCAATAATCTTACATTGAATCTTGAGCCTTATTTAATCTATAATACACAACTCATCAATATCAATAGAAATAAATTATTTCAAAGTGATCCAAACTATATGATAGAGAAAGGATATTCGTATGGAGTAGATTTCT
Source organism: Chitinophaga pinensis (assembly GCA_945860705.1). Classification (GTDB taxonomy): domain Bacteria; phylum Bacteroidota; class Bacteroidia; order Chitinophagales; family CAMDFR01; genus CAMDFR01. The sequence goes on from CAMART010000009.1 coordinate 100,425, forward strand.
TAGCAAAATATGAGAGTAAGAGATTGTTTATATGGTTAGGATATTCACTAGCATGGAATAAAAGAAATGATGGCAATCAAATATATCCACCTCATTTTGATAGAAGACACAACGCCAATATAGCTGCAACTTATACATTTGGTAAAAAACTCAATTGGGAAGTGAGTGCTCGTTTCAATCTTGGAAGTGGATTTCCGTTTACTCGTACTGCCGGATTCTACGAAGATTTACAGCTAGGAAATGGTATCAATACTAATATCAATGGTGAGAATGGAACAGTAGGTATCATGTACGAAACTAAATTGAATAACGGAAGATTGCCTATTTATCATAGACTTGATTTAGGATTGAAGAAAAAATGGCAACTAGGAAAAAGAGTAGAAATAGAGTCGAATCTTGGGCTTTCAAATGTATATAATAGAAACAATTTATTTTATATAAATAGAGTGACTCAAGAAAAAGTTTTTCAACTTCCTATACTACCGACAATAGGTTTTGCGTTTAAGTTTTAATATCAAAGAAAAATGCTAAAAAAATATTTTTATAGTTCGCTTATTTTAATAGCAAGTCTTTTTGTAGTGCAAGCACAAGAATCTCAATCTATGATTGATGATAATGCTCATTACAAAAATGGTGTAGCTCTTTATGAATCTGGTCAGTTATTAGCCGCTCGCAAAGAATTTGAAATATATACCGAGCAATACAGAAATTCATTAGTCAATCAAAACTCTGTGAAGTATAGCAATGCGTTTTATTATATAGGAGCAGTTGCTACAGATTTGCAACAGCCCGATGCAGAAAAAATATTGCTAGACTATATTCATAACTCACATGAAACTGCACTAAGAAGATTGGCCTATTTTCAATTAGGAAAAATTTCTCTGCGCAAAAATGATTATGACAATGCCATTAGTTGGTTCGAGAAAGTGACTAAAAAAGATTTGAATAATGCACAAAGAGTAGAATATAGTTTCAAACTGGGTTATGCATATTTTGTAAATAAAGAATTTGACAAAGCAAAACCGTTATTCAAAGAAGTGAAAGCGTTTGATAATATATATAGCAATGATGCCAACTATTATTATGGCTATATCGCTTTTACTGATGGAGATTACAGTGCAGCACAAACGAGTTTTGAAGCAATACAAAATATAGATGCATATAAAAGTTCTGTGCCATACTACTTGGCTCAGATATATTTTATGAAAGAAAACTATGATAAAGTAATCAGCTATGCAAAGCCATACGTAGCAGATGACAAACTCAAATATCAAGTAGATATGATGCAGCTTTTAGGTCAGTCGTATTACTATAAAAATGATTACACCAATGCAGCATTTTATCTTAAAAAATACATTGATAAAACACCTAAAGTAAAAAAAGAATTATTATATCAATTAGCGTTTTCTCAATATAAAAATAATGATATAGATGCAGCTATAATCAATTTCAAACAGTTTAGTATAGTTGATGATTCATTAGGACAAAATGCAATGTATGCACTTGCCAATTGTTATTTGAAAAAAAATAATTTGGAAGAAGCGAAAACTGCTTATGCAGCTGCAATGCGAATGAATGGCGACGCATCTATCAAAGAACTAGCTAATACTAATTTTATAAAATTGGCTTACCAGCTAGAAGACTATAATACGGTAGTGAATAGCGCACCAGATTTTATCAATACCTATTCAAAAAGTGAAAGCATCAATGATATCAATCAAATATTAGCTACTTCGCTTTTGAAAACTAAAAACTATAAAGAAGCTATAAAAGTAATTGAAGGAATTAAAAATAAAAATGCTATATTAAACAAAGCATATCAGCAAGTATGTTACTATAGAGGAGTACAAGAATATAACGATAAAAATACAGAAGCATCTATAGTACTACTAGATAAGTCTTTGGGATATCCTATAGATAAAGAGATACAAGGTGAAGCATTATTTTTGAAAGGAGAAATATTTTATAATAAAGCTCAGTATACAAAAGCAAATGTAGAATACGATAAATACATACAAGTAGCAAAGCTTGAAAATTTGAATAATGAAAATACTAATTTATTCAAAGCATATTACAATCAAGGTCATGCTTATTTAAAAGAAAAAAAGTATGAAGTAGCAAAGGCCGCTTTTTCTAATGCTATAGCAAATTATAACTCAGCTAAAAAAAGTGATAATGCAAAAACTATATTCTATGATGCTTATTTGAGATTGGCAGATTGCTACTATATCACTAAAGATTTTACCAGTGCAATGCCTAATTATACACGAGTACAAAAAGAAGCGAATATCAATACAGACTATGCAAGCTATCAGATCGCGATGGTTTATGGATTTATGAATAAGGATAAAGACAAAGTTTTTGTGTTGCAAAATATAGCTGCAAACACTCCAAATTCACCTTATGCAGATAAAGCTTTGTACGAAAAAGGAATCACTTATCAGCAAGATTTGGAAGACGCTAGCAGTGCATTGGCATCATTCACACAATTATTAAATAATTACCCAAACAGTTCATTGAGAGCTTCTACACTATTGAGAATGGGCCTTATCAATTTTAATTTAGGTAATAATGATAAAGCACTTTCTTACTATAAAGACATAGTAAGTAATTATCCAAAATCTGATCAAAGCAAAGAAGCACTTAGTATCATGCAAGAGATATATGTAAGTATGGGCAAACCAGAAGCATATATAGATTATCTTCAAAAAAGCAATATAGATGTAAGTGCTAGTGTACAAGATTCTTTATATTACAAATCAGCCGAAGAGCGATATTTCAATTCTGATTGTAATGCTGCACTTACTGCGTTTGCTAGCTATTTAGATAAATTTCCTAAAGGATTTTTTGTAGATGAAGCAAACTATTACAGTGCAGACTGCCACTATAAATCTAAAAACTATAGCGAAGCTTTGAAGTTTTATGAAGTATTAGTAGAAAAAACTGCCACACCATTTTATGAGCGTTCACTAAAAAGATGTGCTACTATTTCTTATATAAATTTAAAAGATTATAGCAAATCAGAAAAATATTATGGTATGCTTTATAAAGCTAATAAAGGTAAAGAAGAAGATTTTGCATACCTGATGAATGCCATGAGAAGTAGTTATATCTCAAAAAATGATGAAAATTTATTGAGTTACAGTCAAGATGTTATCGTGTCAAGTAAAGCATCAAATATAGATGTACTCGAAGCTAGGTACTACAAAGCTGGAGTTTTGATAGACAGAAATGAGTATGACCTATCTTTACTAGAATATGAGCAAGTAGCAAAAGGTGCTCCTAGTGCTCAAACTAGCGAATCAAATTATTACTTAGCATATATACTCAATAAGAAAGGACAGTATCAGCAATCACTTGATAAAGCACTTGAAGTAAAAGACAAGGTAGAAGGATATGACTATTGGTTGGCAAAACTTTTTATACTAATAGGTGATAACTATGCAATGCTAGGCAATAATTACCAAGCACAAGCTACTTATGAAAGTATACTAGAAAATTATGATGGAGACAAAAAACTTGTAGAAGAAATAAAAGCAAAACTTGAAGCTGTGAAAAGAGATGCAATAATCAAAAGTAATATACAAGTAGGAAGTGAATTGGAAAATCTTGAAATTATTGAAGAAAATAAATAATACAAATGAAAGCAGAGATGAAAAATAGGATCCTTAAATTTAGTCTACTATCCATCATTGGTATTAGTAATATTTGTGTGCCTTTATTTGCACAAAATAATGACGACTTAAATAATAAAGTAGTAGTAGAAAAAGAAGCGAAAATTTTTATACAAGAAGCAGACAAAATAGATTATACTCCACTGATTATAGAAAAGGAAATTCCAACTCAAGAGTTTGAATGTACTACACAAGATAAATTTATTACTATAGATTATTCGCCTACTACGCTAAAAGCTCAAGGTATAAAAAAAGAATTGCCTGTAGAATCACAAAACTCATATTTGAAAATTGGTTTTGGATCATTGCTTATGCCTTTAGCAGAATTGAATTATAATGATATAGTAAAACAAAAATTTTCTTATGGGCTGAAGTACAAATTTTTCATGGCTCAAGGCAAACTAGATAATCAAAAAATGAATCAGCATACTGCTGGTATTTACGCAGATTATATAGCACACAAGAACTTGAAAATGGGTTTCAGTTTAAATTATGATAGAAATTCACATCATTTTTATGGATATAATTTATTGACTCCAAAACCAGAATATTTAGCAGAAAATATCCGTCAAAATATCAATCATTTTGATGGCAAAGTATACATCAGTAATCCTACAAAAAACAAACAAAAAATAGATTATAAGCAGGACGTAGGATTTTCATATATGTTTGCTAGAAATAAAAATATAGAATATGCCATCTATGGCAATACTTTATTTACTAAACAGTTTCTCAAAAAACATTTCTTAAATGTAGACTTCAAGTTTGATATCAATCATTTAAAATATCCATCGGTAGTAGATACTATCAAAAGAAATATTTTTATTGCAGGTGCATCATATAGTTTTGATGATGACAATTGGAATTTAAAAGCTGGACTTAAATTAGCATTTGACCAAAAGACTACTTATTTATTTCCAAATTTAATAACTGAAAAAAGATTGTTTAAGCATTTCTTGATTTTCTATTCAGCATGGAATAGAGAATTGCAAAAAAATACTTACTATTCTTTAGTAAATCAAAATCCATTTGTCAATGATATTATAGAGATAAAAAATACTACAGTAGAAAATAGAATTGCTGGATTCAAAGGAACTATTCAAAATTTTGATTACGATCTTAGATTTACTAATAAAGTGGTGAAAAGAATGCCTCTTTATGTAAATGATACTTCTGATATGAAACGATTCAATGTAGTATACGATAGGAGTGTACAAGTAATAAACTTACAAGTAGAAGCCGGTTATCACCTCAACACAAATCTAAAGCTTGATTTCACAGGTAATTTTTATCTTTATGAGCCTACAGACAACGAAAAAGCTTGGCATATGCCTAGTTTGACTGGTAATCTTAGAGCTACTTACTTGTGGAACAATAAGTTACAGACTTATATTGATATTTTTGGGCTCACAGGTGCTTATGCAAAAGCAAAAGATGGCACTGCTACAAGGCTCAAAGGTGCCGTGGATATTAACCTTGGAGGTGAATACAAAGTGCATAAATATGTGTCAGTTTTCTTAGATGCTAAAAATATTGCACATATGAAGTATCAAAATTATTATCTTTATCCTCAATTTGGTGCCAACGTAATGATTGGTGTCAGACTGAGATACTAATGAAGATAGAAAAATACTTAATAGAATTACTTAAAAAACATGAATGTGTAATCGTGCCAAACTTTGGTGCTTTTATTTCACATCATGTAGCTTCGGTTCATCATCCAAGTGAAAATAAATTCTATCCTCCATCTAAAAATATATCTTTCAATAGACTTTTGACAACTAATGATGGCTTGCTCATACAACATGTTGCTACTGCCACAAATACATCATATACAGAAGCTCAATCAAAAATAAATGCTCTAGCAACTGAGTGGAATGAGGCACTTGAAAGCAATCAAAATATTATTCTAAAAGGATTAGGAAAGCTTTACAAACAACTAGATAACAAGATTCATTTTATACCAGATATTACTGAAAATCTATCACTAAAATCTTATGGCTTAGTTGCTACCAAACATATAGCTATAGACCGTTCGGCACAAGAAGCTATTGTAAAGAAACTGCCTACAACAAATATTAGTATAAAAAAATCTAACAATAAAAAACTAGAACTAGACAGAAGAAATAAAAACAGAAAAAGAAAATATACCTATGCTATTGTATCATGTTTGATTTTATCTTTAGGATTTTCACAATTATTCTTTTTTACAAAAGCACCTATTCATATGAATGAGGCTAGTTTCATCTCATTTATTAATACTCATAAATCGAACAACGATAAATTAAATTCTGTATTTGTATCACATAGTAATGTTTCTCTACCAAAAACAAAAGAAGTAATAATACCTAATAATAAAGCGGAAACTACTATATCAGAGAATGTGGTAACAAATATTCCGACTACAAATCCTACTGTAAAAGAAACAACAACTTCTCCTGTAGAAAATAATGCAAACGCATTTCAAGCAGGTTATTATATAGTTTTAGGTACATTTAGTGAGCAAAAAAATGCTACTAAACTTAGTAACAAGATATCAAAAGAGGGTAAAATAGTATACAAAAAAAGAAATTCAAATGGGAGTACTTTAGTAGCAGAGTTTGCGAGTAAAGATAAGGATGAGGCTACAGTATTACTAAAGTCAAAACAAACTATTCAATCAGATGTTTGGTTAAAATTGGTGAAATAACATACACATGTTTATTAATTTTCATTAAAAAGTTTTGATTTGTCATTTTTTAGTTTTACATTAGATTAACTAAAAATTCGTTCTAATGTCAACAGTTGATGAAAAAATTCATAAGATTGCCGCACGTAGAGTAAATTTTAAAATAACAGCCAGTATGTTATTACTTTTTAATATCATGGTATGGGTATTAGGATTGGTAGGTTACAACGCCTCAAAACCACCTATGCTTTATTATCTTTCTTTAATGTCATTAGTTTCTATTCTCATTGTATTTGTATTGTATTTAATAGCTTACAAGCCATTTAATAAAAATGTGCATCAAGCTGAGATAGAAAAATTAATAGAAGAAGAGGAATCTCACGTATAAGTTTTAACTTAGCATCAAATCTAAATTTTTATGAAAGTTGGTGCTTCCAAAAAAGAAATAACTGCCTTTATAAAAGGAGTAGGAATGCTAGGCTATGGTATGTATTTCAATGTGATGAAAGATATAGCCACACCACTTTATTGTAGAGCATTTTCATTTAAAAATAATAATGAAAAATTTGTAGTAGTAGCTATATGCGAAATAGCATTTATCACAGATAGTCTCAAACAAGGCATACTCACAAAACTAAAATCATATAATATCACTGACGATAATTTATTGTTGCTCGCTCAGCATACGCATAGTGGACCTGGAGGATTTTCTCACTATGCATTATACAATTTTACTACACCCGGTTTTGTACCATACATATATAATAATTTAGTCGATAAAATATCAGATACAATTATTGATTCAATTCAATCTTTTCAAAACTCAAAACTATATATTAGCAAAGGTTTATTTGATGAAAAAGATGAAGTAGCTTTCAATAGATCCTTAGATGCATACAATCAAAATAAAGATATTACGCCACTTACTCATGAGGAGAGACATAAGGCAGTAGATAGACAAATGACTTTACTAAATATTGAGAATGAAGCTCATATACCTATTGCTTCTATCAACTGGTTTGGAGTGCATACTACGAGTATATCTAATGACAATCATTCTATTTGTAGCGACAACAAAGGTTATGCAGCTACTTATTTAGAAGAAGATATGAGTAATGATTATATAGCTGCATTTGCTCAAGGTGCATGTGGTGATGTGAGTCCAAAATTTATTTTTAATCCAAAACATAAAGCACAACGTGGATTTTGGGAAGGTAAATTTCATAATGATTTTGAAAGTGCAAAATATAACGGCAAGCTTCAATATCTGAAAGCTAAAGAACTTATTTCTACAAGAAATAAAACAGAAATTTTATCAGAAAAAATAGCATCGTATATACAATACATTGATTTTTCAAAAATAGAAATAGATGCAATTTATACTGGAGGACTTGAAGGTAAATTTACATCACCTGCTTGTCAAGGTATGGCATTTTTAGCGGGTGCAAAAATGGATGGACCAGGCGCACCAAGGTTTTTGAAAGTATTGGGCAAAAGACTCAGTAGAAATATCAAACAAAAAGAATTGAATCTAAGAAATATTAGTGCAGAAGAAAAACAGAGAATAGAAAGAAAGTATATCGCACAAGGCACTAAAGACATCATGATAGAATCTGGCGAAGGAAAACTTATGGGTACAAATGATATAAAAAATATTGCATTGCCTGGCATTATAGATGGTGGGATACGCAATATGAAAAAACAACATAGAGATGGAGCACTCATCACAAAATCATGGACTCCCCAAATACTACCATTACATTGGATAGAAATAGGAGAGTTGTTATTAGTTGGTTTCCCTTTTGAAATTACGACAGTTGCTTCTTATAGATTGAAAAAAAGTTTACAAGATTTAGTAGATGGAACTGATATCAAAGAAATAATATTATGCCCATATGCCAACTCATACAATGGATATATCACCACATACGAAGAATATCAAATACAGATGTATGAAGCAGGACATACAGTTTTTGGTGAGTGGAGTTTGGCGGCATTGCAGACAAGTTTCAAAAGAATGTATGATGGCATCAAAACTAAAACATTGGATACATCTCTACAACCCTTAGTTTTTTCTGAGCATGAAATCTCTCTTAGGATTAATAGAATTAAGAATTAAGAATTAAGAATTAAGAATTAAGAATTAAGAATTAAGAATTAAGAATTAAGAATTAAGAATTAAGAATTAAGAATTAAGAATTAAGAATTAAGAATTAAGAATTAAGAATTAAGAATTAAGAATTAAGA
>CAMART010000010.1 GCA_945860705.1 Chitinophaga pinensis
GTCTACTTATACAATAATTTTAGACCTCATAATGCACTAAATTTTAACACCCCAATTTCTATACATTTACCTAAAACAAAAATCCCCACAAATATTTTACTTTTGCAGGGATAATTATTTAATCCGTCAACTTATTTCAGGACGTTACATACATTATAATTTTCATTTAGTTTTAAATGAATTATAATGCAACAATTTGATTAAATTTGCTTTTATATTACCAAATAATACATATGAGTACTACAAATTTAGATTTTAATAAAAACGAAGATACTATAAAGCTCAAAATAAGCGAACTCAAAAAAAAGCTTGCTAAAATTCACTTAGGTGGTGGACAGAAAAGCATCGAAAAGCATAAAGCAAAAGGAAAATTGACAGCACGAGAAAGAATCGATTTATTATTAGATAAAAATAGTGAACGATTTGAAATTGGTGAGTTTTGTGGATATGAGATGTATGAAGAACAGGGTGGATGTCCAGCAGGTGGAGTAGTAGTAATGATAGGCTATATATCTAAAAGACAATGTGTAATAGTAGCCAATGATGCTACAGTAAAGGCAGGTGCTTGGTTTCCTATTACAGGTAAAAAAAATCTCAGAGCACAAGAGATATCTATGGAAAATAAGTTACCCATAATATATTTAGTAGATAGTGCAGGAGTATTTTTACCTATGCAAGATGAAATATTTCCAGACAAAGAACACTTTGGTAGAATATTTAGAAATAATGCTGTCATGAGCAGTATGGGTATTCCTCAAATAGCGGCTATTATGGGGCCATGTGTAGCAGGGGGAGCTTATTTACCTATCATGAGTGATGAAGCATTGATAGTAGAAGGAAATGGTTCAGTATTTTTGGCAGGTCCATACTTAGTAAAAGCTGCAATAGGCGAAGATGTAGATCAGGAAACACTTGGAGGCGCTACCACACACTGTGAAATAAGTGGTGTAACTGACTACAAAATGAAAGATGATGAAACTTGTATCAAAACTATACGTGGATTAGTCGATAAATTGGGTAAAAAAGAAGTAGCTGGTTTTGATAGAGTAGAACCTATAGCTCCAAAAATAAACCCTAAAGAAATATATGGTATCATACCCGAAACAAGTGCAAAACCATATGACACTATGGATATAATCAATAGAATTATAGATGATAGTGAATTTATTGCATATAAAGATGGCTATGGACAATCCATCATCTGTGGCTATGCTAGAATAGATGGATGGAGTGTAGGTATTGTAGCAAATCAACGAAAAGTAATTCGTTCTAAAAAAGGAGAAATGCAGTTTGGTGGTGTTATATATAGCGATAGTGCTGATAAGGCTGCAAGGTTTATTTTAAACTGCAATCAAAAAAGAATCCCTTTAGTTTTTCTTCAAGATGTTACCGGTTTTATGGTTGGTAGCAAGAGCGAACATGGCGGAATAATAAAAGACGGAGCAAAACTAGTAAATGCCGTAGCAAATAGCATTGTACCTAAATTTACAATCATTATGGGAAATTCTTATGGTGCAGGCAACTATGCTATGTGTGGTAAAGCATATGACCCAAGACTCATAGTAGCATGGCCAGGTGCTAAAATAGCTGTTATGGGTGGCGAACAAGCTGCTAAAACACTCATGCAGATAGAAGTAAGTGCTCTTAAAGCAAAAGGTCTAGAAATAAGCAAGGAAGATGAATTGGCTAAACTCAAAATAACTACAGACAAATATCTAAAAACTACAACACCTGAATACGCTGCAGCAAGATTGTGGGTAGATGCAATAATAGACCCGATCGATACAAGAAAAATAATTTCTATGGGTATAGAAGCTGCAAACCATAATCCAGAATTTAGAGCATTTAATCCAGGTGTAATTCAAACATAGAATAGATTCACAGTTGATTAATAATCCTTATTTCAATTTAGCTGCTGAAGAGTATCTTTTAAAAGAACTTGATTGTTCTGAGAACGATTACGCATATATTTATATAAATAATCCTGCTGTGGTAGTAGGTAGAAATCAGAACATATATGAAGAAGTAGATTTGAAATACTGCAAGTCTGAAAATATAGATATATGCAGAAGAATAAGTGGCGGTGGAACAGTATATCATGATTTGGGAAACATCAATATTGCTTTTTTTTCATCAAGTCAAATGAATAAAGTAAATAGTTATAGCTATTTTATGCAATATTTATTCGAGTTTTTAAAACTAAAAGGACTTGATCCATATCTAAATGAACGTAATTCTATATACATAGGTGATAAAAAAATAGGCGGGAATGCTCAGTTTACTAATAAAAATAACATTCTAAGTCATTGTACTCTATTATTTAAAAGCGATTTAGAAAAACTAGAAAAGTCTATAGGCTCTCCATTCAATAAAATAGAATCTAAAGCCTCAAAAAGTGTAAGAAGTTCTGTGATAAATATTTCAGAATTAATAAATGTAAACTCAATTAATAAATTTATAAATGAGTTATCCATATTTTTTCAAGGAAATAATAGATATAGAGTAGTAAAATTAAATGAACAATCTATCAAAATAATAAATGATATTTATATATCTAAATTTGAATCATTTAATTGGATATATGCTCGATCTCCTAGGTGTAAAATCACTCATAATGATGGAATTTTTGAAATAGAAAATGGCATAATCACTTCATCTACAATCACTAAATTTGAAAATCTTCCATTTTTACCTCAAGGCCAGTTGTTGAAATATTTCTAATTTATTGAAACATTTCTGTTTAAGTATCGTAAACAAGGATACTTAAACAATTTCAAATGAAATGAAGAATTTATACTCAACAAAACACCTTAAATCATTATTAACTACACTATTTTTAGTAAACATTATATATATTTCTAAAGCAAATACGTACTACTCGATAGGATCTCTATCAGTCTCCTCTACACTCAGTTGGAGAGATGCTCTTGGTATATCTCCTACAGGCTTTAACCTTACAGATACTTTTGTAATAAAAAGCACACACATAATGTATGTAGGGTCAAACTGGAAGGTAACTGGCCTAAACTCTACAATAATTATAGAAAATGGAGGAAGTTTGAAGGCTAACGACTCAATAAATTTAAACAGTTCAACAACATTTAATATTAAAGATGGTGGAAGTTATATTCATATGAATAACAGCTTTGCTCCTACATCTATATTTAATGGAATTGAAGTATTTGAAGCAAGAAGGAATGTAGAAATTAATAACTGGTATGATTATAAAACTCCAATAACTGTAAACACATTCGGAAATTTAAAAATCACATATAATCCTAGTGATATATGGAATCAAGAAAATAATATTTCATTAATACAAGGCAATTTCTTCTTGGATAATAGAAGTAGAAATGCATTTCAATTTGCTAATAATAGTAATCATACTGTTACTATCAATAAAAATTTTATCATTAAATCTAGAGTTTTTAATTTTTCAGGTGCATATTCAAAAATCTATAGACTAAATATCAAAGGTGGATTTATCCAAAATGGTGGAATTCTATCTCATCAATCTCCCTCAGGTATATTAGGGATTTTCACTATGAATTTCACAGGTGATAGTTCATTTATCTATAGAACTGGTGGTACTTATCGAATACTCAAAATAAACTATTCTGTAGATACCAATGCTAAATTTTATATGACAAGAAGAATGCAAATACCAATTAGTAGATCTTTCACTGTAAATGGTACACTTATGTGTGATACATTTGCTATGTTTGGTTCGGGTTCTTTTTATTTTACAACCTAATGCGTTTTTATATATTGGAGCAGATAGTGGAATCTATAGAATAGGCTCTAGAAAAGGTAATATTACAACTTTAATAAGAACATATTCGAATAATGCTAATTATATATATTATGGTAAAAATAATCAATCTACCGGCAATGGAATTCCTAATGTTGTAAAATCATTGACTGTAGATTTATATAATCCTACTTTTTTATTAGTGCTAAAAAAATCAATATCTGTATCTGAAACTCTTGATTTAAAAAACGGTATAGTTAAAACTGATACTGCAAAATTAATTCTTGGAATAAATACCTCTAACCTAGGAAATTTATTGAGAACAAATGGATATGTGTTTGGCGAATTTGGTAGATATTTTGGAAACACAACAAATGTTGGTATCAGCGGACTTATGCCAATAGGTGTAGGCAACTATTATAGACCTAATAGTATTGAATTTACTCAAGCTCCATTATTAGGAGGATTAATAATGAGTAAATTTTATACCAATGATCCAGGAAGTGCAGGGCTACCATTAACTGATGCAGGCAAAGATATCTTAGCTGCAAGTTATAATGGTTTTTGGAGTATTGCACCAGCAAATGGAAATTTTACAAATGGCATCTATACAAACACTTTATATCCAAATCATTTTTCTGACATACTTGATGTAAGTGCACTCCATATTGTAGTGAGAAATCCTGGAAACATGTGGACATTAAACGGAACACATATTACACCAATTGGGTCTACTTCTAGTCCTATAGTAAGTAGAACTAATATGACTACATTTGGTGAATTTGGCATATCTTTTCACAATACTAACTCTACATTACCAGTATCATGGAATAGTTTCAATGTAGAATCAATTGATAACGATGCAATATTAACATGGTCAACCAACTTAGAAATTAATAATGAGTATTTTGAAATAGAAAAATCTATCGATGCAGTAAATTTCGAGAAAATAGGTGAGGTAAAAGGTGCTGGAAATTCTTCTATTCTTAATAATTATAATTATACAGATATAGATGCTAAAAATAATAGTGCTAAAACTCTTTACTATAGAATCAAACAAGTAGATACTGATAAAAAATATACTTATTCAGTAGTAAAATTCATTGAATTAAATAAAGCTTCTAATAAAGTATCTAAGACTATAGAAATATATCCAAATCCTAGCACTGATTTTATAAAAATAAATGCTTCTTCAGATATTAAATATATTTCTATTGTTTCACTATAAGGTAATATTGTTTTTCAAACAGAAGATTTTGGCACTAATGGGATAATAGATGTATCTAATTTTTCAAATAACATGTATTTGGTAAATGCCTTATATACTGATAATTCTACTACAACAAATAGAATCATCAAAAATTAATAATTTTCAAATTTAGATATTCAGTTTATAGTATCATTTAAAAATAAATGATTAATTTAGCTAAAAATATTTAAAATGAAAAAGTTAGTTTTTATTATTCCGATATTAGCAATAATAGTAGCATTTAATACTTCGTGTAAAAAAAATACTACCTACAAACCCAAGCTAATTTTTAAATATAAATTTGATAATACTCAAGTAAGATTAAATAACCTTGGACAAGCATCTACAATTCCCTCTGGACATGGCGCACAATCACCTGTATTTAATTTGATGAGTGCGCATTATATTGAAATTTCTCCTAAAGACTCTTTATTATTAGGTTATGGAGAAGTGCTCTATAGAGCTACAGAAACTACTGCAGGTGGTGCTAATGCTATCGACTTTGAAAAATCAATATTTGCAAAAGATGGCGATGAATTTTATTCAGTAGAATTATCCAAAGTAAAAGCTGGTACATACAAAAATCTAAGAGTATCATTGGCTTACCAAAACTACAATATCAACTACAAGTATGGCACTTATTCTCTTACAGGTACTTTAGCATCATTTGTAGGATTTAACACATATATAAAATCATATAAAATAAAAGACCAAACAAAAGTAGTCAATGCAAATAAACTACAAGGATACTGGGGATTTGAAACTAGTGCATTTGGAGTATATAATGTTAGTGAAGGACAAGCGCCTGTAGGAGCAACAACTGTTCCAAATGTTTTATTTGGCATATCAGATATTCCACCTGGATCATGTGTAGTCACTGGTAAATTTGATCAAGATTTAGTTATTACCGGAAATGAAACGAAAGATATTATAGTAACTGTATCCTTATCTACTAATAACAGTTTTGAATGGAATGATGTAGATGGAGATAATATTTTTGAACCAATAACAACAACTGGAGCTATAAAAGATGTAGTGGTAGATATGGGATTAAGAGGATTGATAGGAAAGGTTACTTACTAGTTATTTTCCTCATAATATTCAAAAGCATCAATAATATCTAAATATACACCATCAAAATTGGCATCGATAATTTTCTTTAAATAAGAGTTATCGTTGCCATAGATAATATTTTGCCAATCATTATTCCAATAACAAACTTTATAATTTCCTTTCCAATCTGGATTGCTTTTTCCAAGCCATTCGGGTTTATTTATTTTCCATTTATTTTGCCAGTAATATCTATAGTCTTCAGCTTCTCCTATACTCATATAACAAATCACTAACCTACTAGCTCCATTTTTTTTTACTTTCAATTCATTAATTTCACTAGCAGAAAAGATTTCTTCATTTTGATTTAAATCCATAACAATAGCGTCATAATTCGTATTTTTTATAGCATCTATAAGAGCTCTTTTTGTAGTAAAATTTTCGCCGTTAATTAAATAAAGAAAGTTCTTTGCATCTTTTATAGAAAGAATATCTAGTGAATTCTCATTATTTATAGTATGAGTAGGTATATTATTTAAATTTCTTTGGTCTGCAGAAAATGAATTATATCCTTTAGTATTATTTTTTGAATATGCATCATCCATTTTAATTGATGAGCTACAATAATCTATAGTGAGTATAGTTTTATTATAAGATTTAATTATATCAAGTTGTTTTTCCCATTCATTACTGATATCTGTAGGTGTAGTTTCATCATCTTTATTATAACCATAATACATATCTTCTCTTGCTTGTGCATCTATTTTTGAAATATAATCTATGGCTATGTTCGAATCAGATAATATTGCTAAATCTTGTCCATTTTGAGGTATAATAATAAAATTTGGATTATATATTTTTGAATAGGTACTTATATTCGAAACAAAACTCCTCATTTCATTTCTATAATTAACATTATCATTGCATTTATTACAGGAATTATTTAATAATATTATTAAACAAAAGCTTATGAAGTATATAATAGATTTTTTCAAATTACTTTGTATCTAATTTTTCAAAAGGTGAATTATTACTAATATATTCGGGAACTAATTCTTTCATCTTCCCAACAATCTTATCATTTTGTTGTGTTTTGAACAAGGTAATTAATTCAGTGATATTTTTTTCTACTAATTCAAAATCATATTCTCTTACTGATGCTATCATTATTTTTTCATGGTGTGTAGGGATAGTACTTTCACTATCATTTAATAATTCTTCATAGAGTTTTTCACCTGGTCTTAGTCCAGTAGTAGCTATATTAATATCTTTTCCTAATTCAAGTCCTGCAAGTTTTATCATATTTTTTGCTAGGTCTATTATTTTCACACTCTTACCCATATCAAAAATAAAAATCTCCCCACCTTTTCCCATCATACCTGCTTCTAATACTAGCTGACAAGCTTCTGGTATTGTCATAAAAAATCTTGTTACATCAGGGTGTGTTATAGTGAGTGGTCCACCGTTTTGCAATTGTTTTTTAAATAATTGAATCACACTTCCATTACTACCTAATACATTACCAAATCTTGTAGTAATAAATTGTGTAGATGTTTCGGATTTAATTTTTTTATTTAGACTTTGCACAAATATTTCAGCTATACGTTTACTTGCTCCCATCACATTGGTAGGATTTACTGCTTTATCAGTACTCACCATTACAAATTTTTTGACTTGAAACTCAACAGATAATCTAGCTAATGAAATAGTTCCTAAAATATTTGTAAGTATAGATTCTGATGGATTATTTTCCATCATAGGTACATGTTTATATGCAGCCGCATGGTATACAAAATCTGGTCTGAAATAATCAAAGACTCTTCTCATTCGTTCTTCATTTCTGATATCTGCAAGTGTAATTTCAAATTTTGATTTATCAAACAAGGTATTTAACTCTAACTCTACTTCATACAATGGACTTTCTGCTTGGTCGAGTACCATTACTTTTGCAGGATTATATTTCAATATTTGTCTTACCATTTCACTACCTATACTTCCTGCACCACCTGTCACAAGTATTTTGGCACCTGATATTTGTTTTTCTATTCTAGAGATGTCAAGTTTTATTGCATCTCTTTCTAGTAAACTTTCAATATTAATTTCTTTAAATTGATTTATAGATAATTGTCCATTAATCCATTTATCGCTATCTGGTACATTCAATATTTTCAATCCATTTTTTAAAGCAATATCAAGTGCATCTTGTTTTGTGTTGAGAGGCACATTGCTTTTACAAATGAGCAACATATCAGCTTTTGTTTTTAGTATGATTTTGTCTATGCCTTCTTCTAATAAATAAATAGGCACTCCTTCTATATTTCTTCCTTTAAATTGTTTTTCATATCCTATGAACGCAACAATCTCGTAATTGATATTGATATCTTGGTCGAGTGTCTTTTTGGTAGTAAGCGCATCTTGTCCTATACCAAAAATAATTACATGTTTTGTCTCCGTATGTTTGGCTTCTTTTTCTATAATATAAATTTTAGCAAGTGCTCTAAATGCAACTACTAACATGGTACACAACAACCAATCTATTAGCAATACTGCTAGGGGCATAAAATAATATCCTTTGGCAAAATAGAAGGCGATATTGATTCCATAAAAACATGCTGAGCCAACTGAAGTAGCTAATACTATTCTTTTTATATCTTCAAAACCACTATATCTAATAAGTCCAGAGTGAGTTTTAAAAACAAAAAATAAAATAACTCTTACCGCAAGGGTAAAAGGCAAACCTAATAATAAATGTTCTATATAAACATTTGGAAGCTTAAAATTAAAACGAAGATTGAAAGCTATGTATGTTGAAATTAATACTAATACACTATCGATGAATAGTAAAGTCCATTTATTACTTTTTTCGTATAGAATAGTAATCATAGATTTTTAATATTGTTCTTTTTCATTAGGAAAATCATTACTTTTCACATCTTTTATATAGCTATCTACTGCGCCTTTTATGGTATCGTATAGATTGGCATATTTTCTCAAAAATCTTGGTTGAAATTCATTATTTATACCTAGCATATCATGCACTACTAGCACTTGTCCATCTACATCACCACCTGCACCTATTCCAATGATAGGAATAGATACACTTTTCGCTACCTCTGTAGCTAATTTTGCTGGAATTTTTTCAAGTACTATAGCAAAACATCCTGCAGATTCCAAAATTTTTGCATCCTGTTTTAGTTTATCAGCCTCTTCCTCTTCTTTAGCTCTTACGGTATATGTACCAAATTTATATATAGATTGTGGTGTGAGACCAAGATGCCCCATCACAGGTATTCCTGCAGAGAGTATTCTAGTGATTGATTCTTTTATTTCTTCACCTCCTTCCATTTTCACGGCATGTGCACCACTTTCTTTCATGATACGTATAGCAGAATCAAGTGCTATCCTAGAGTTTCCTTGGTATGAACCAAATGGGATATCTACTACTACCAAACATCTTTTAGCTGCTCTCACAACTCCTTGTGCATGATATATCATTTGGTCAAGTGTAATAGGAAGTGTAGTCTCATGACCCGCCATCACATTACTAGCACTATCCCCTACAAGAATAATATCTATACCTGCATCATCTACTATGCGAGCCATAGAATAATCATAGCTCGTAAGCATACTGATCTTTTCACTATTATCTTTCATAGATTGCAGTGTATGCGTGGTCACTCTTTTTACTTCTTTATTTACAGACATGATTTTAGAATTATTTTAAACAAAAATACGTGTATCTACTCAGAATATTATGCTAATATTAAAGAATCTTTAATAGTATTTCCTCTTAAGAATTCTTCTACAGTCATTCTTTTTTTACCTTCTAGTTGCAGTTCTGTTATAGAAAGGTATCCATCAGGTGTGTATATATTTATAAATTTTTTGTTATCTGTTTCAATAGTAGCAGGCGTTCTATCATGTTTGCATACAACTTTTTGTGCTTTGTATATTTTCAATTTTTTAGCATCTAAATTTGTAAAAGCTGCTGGTGCAGGTGATAAACCTCTTATTAAATTGTAAACTTTTTGTACAGATTCACTCCAATCTATTTTACCAGTATCTTTATTGAGTTTTGGTGCATGTGGAAGGTCTTCTTGAAATTTTTGGTCTTTAGGTAGGATATTTGCATTAGCAATATTATTAATCGTATTTAATAAAACTTCTGCACCGATATTCATCATAGTGTCATGAACCTGACCTGCAGTATCTGTCTCAGTAATTGGGAAAGATTTTTGTTCAATTATTTTACCTGTGTCTATTTCATGTTGTAGAAAAAATGTTGTAACTCCTGTTTCTTTTTCTCCATTAATCACTGCCCAATTGATTGGAGCAGCACCTCTATATTTTGGCAATAGTGACCCATGCAGATTAATAGAACCCATAGGTGGCATACTCCATACTACTTCTGGCAACATTCTGAATGCTACTATTACAAATAAATCTGCATTTAGATTTCTTAATTGATTTAAGAACTCTTCATTTCTCAATTTCTCAGGTTGAAGCACTGGTATTTGATGCTGAATTGCATAATCTTTTACAGCAGTTGTTTGTAGCTTCATACCTCTACCTGCTGGCTTATCTGGAGCAGTAACTACAGCCAAAACTTTATGTTGAGATTGTACTATTTTATCTAATGAAGGAACCGCAAAATATGGAGTTCCCATAAAAACTATTTTAAGGTTTTTTTGAGTCATAATCAAGTACAAAAGTACTACTCAAAATCTGGATAAAGTAAATATTTTTTACGCATTTCTTTATACATAGATAATTCTTCTTGCCAAGTTGCTTTTATCTCTTTTTCAGATAATCCTTGAATGATTTGTTCTTTCAATTCATCATTACCCGCTAATTTTTCAAAAAACCCATCTGTATGAAAAAACTTAAGTTTATTTTCGCCAAAGGCATTGTACATTCTGATAAGATAACTTAAATTGATTGTACCATAACTTACATCTTCGGTAAACTCATCTAATCTTAAATTATACCCATAGCAAATTTTATCTTTAAATGGTGGTGAAGTAGCTCCTGGTCTGCTTTTTGGCATAAAACTATAATCTGTTTTAGATTTTAGTGCAAATGGAGAACCTATCGCTTCAAATGGAAAATCTGTACCTCTTGCTACACTGACTTCTGTAGCTTCAAACATACACAAAGAAGGATAAAGCATAATAGCTCTATCTGTTCTCAAATTTGGAGAAGGATTTATAGGTAAAGAGTATTGCATTCTATGCATATAATTTTTGCAAGATGAGACTGTCAATTCACATTTTAAATCAGCTCCCAACCATCCTTCTTCATTGATCATATGAGCCAACTCTCCTATTGTACAACCATGCACAATTGGTATTGGCAATTTACCTACAAATGACTTATACTTAATATCTAAAACTGGGCCATCTACATAATATCCGTTTGGATTTGGTCTATCGAGTATTACTATTTTTATTTTATTTTCTGCACATGCTTGCATCACATAGTACATAGTAGATATGTAAGTGTAAAATCTAGCCCCTACATCTTGAATATCAAATACTACCACCTCGATACCTGCTAAATCTTCTTTACTCGGTTTTACTTTTGAACCATATAAAGAAATAATAGGTATTCCTGTTTTTGTATCTATTTGATTGCTGATACTTGCACCAGCATCGGCTGTGCCTCTAAAACCATGTTCTGGAGCAAATATTTTTTTTATTTGAATATTTTGTCTAGCAAAAGAATCAACTATATGTATTTTATTACTAAAAATAGATGTCTGGTTTACAACCAAAGCTACTTTCTTATTATCTATCAAATACCAATAATCATTGATATTTTCACATCCTAAAATAAGTTTAGATGGAATACGAATAGATTCTGGTTCTTTTATCAATTTACTATTGGTCTCTCTTGCAGAACAAGAAGAAAAAATAGATAATATAATAAATAGAAAAATATAGTGTTTCAACGACCTATTTTAAAGCATCAATAGAAAAAAGAAATCTTGTAGATACAAATCCATCTATAGAGGCTGATGAGGTAGTATTAAGTTTGAAACCAGAACTAGCCAATAAACTTAATATTTTATTTACGTCAGTATTCTCAGATAAACTTAATTTTTGTATCATAGTATATTTATCACCTAGAACTTTTTGATTATAAGGATTATCAAATCCAGTAATATTTATACTCATAGTACTACCATCTTTAATATTTGATAATTCTATTACAGAAACAAAAAAGGTTTTTAATTGATTTTTTAAATAAAAATCATCGTTCTGTTGAATTGTAGAACCTGCTATTTCTTCAGCAACTGCTTTTTGAGAAAATAATTGTGTAGAAAACATCATAGATGTTACAAATAGAATTAATACTACTTTTTTCATATTTAAAAATTTAGTTAATTGTTAATTTATAATTCAAATTTAATACCAGAAATTGAATATTTGTATATTTATGGGGTAAAAAAAATAATATTTGTATACTCCATTTTATATTTCGAAAAGAATAAGTGACAATAACACTTACACATTTTCTAAGCTAATCACTAGAATAGCAATGATAGCAATAGCTCTGAGCTTATCTATTATGATTATTGCTTCTTCTCTTGTCAACGGATTTCAAAAAGAAATTGAAAAAAAGATTTTTGGATTTTGGTCGCATATTCACATTCAACCATATAGTATTCAAAAAAATATCTCACAAAATGCAGTTTCCAAATCGCTAAAACCCGATTTAAGTTATAATAAAAACATAGTACATATACAAAATAATGGAAGTTGTGGGGCATTAATAAAAACAAAAGAAGAATTCCAAGGAATTATTTTACGTGGTGCTGACAGTGATTTTTATTGGAACGAATTTTCTCCTTTTATTATTGAAGGTAAAGCTCTATATCCAAAAAAAGATGGAGAAAACGAACCTATATTAATATCTAAAAACACCGCCAATACACTAAACATAAAACTAAATGATAAGATTATATTAAATTTCATGTCTGTACCTATTAAAATGAAACAATGTGTAGTATGTGGTATTTTTAATAGTGGTCTGGAAGAATATGATAAACAGTTTGCATTTGTAAATATGAATATTATTCAAGAACAAAATAATTGGGGTCAAGATTCTGTAGGTGGATTTGAAATATTTTTGAAAACTAAAGTAATCAATCATAGTAAACTAAAAAACTACTATATGGTTCTTGGTAGTCCATTTATGAGTGATGAATACTATCAGTCACTTCTCAAAGATGGTATAGATGATGAAGTAAAAAACATAAGTAATGTAGTGAGTGCTCCAAACTTAGAGGTGGTAAGCATTAGAGAACTAGAACCCAATATTTTTGATTGGCTATTGATGCAAAGTAGTACAGAAGTAATCATTCTCACTATTATGTTTATTGTAGCTATTCTCAATCTAGCGACAGCTTTACTGATTTTAATATTGGAGAGAACAAATATGATAGGTATACTCAAATCACTAGGAGCTAGTAATCATTTTATACGTATGATTTTTATGCGACAAGGTGCAAACTTGATTATAAAAGGATTAATAATTGGAAATATTATTGGTATAGGGTTGTGCTATATTCAAGAAAAATTTCAACTGATCAAACTTCCCCCTGAGTCCTATTATGTAAGTATTGCTCCAGTAGATATAGATTTGATATGGATTTTAGGTTTAAATATAATTACCTTTATCACGTGTGTATTTTCGCTACTAATACCTTCTATTTTAATTTCAAAAATTACTCCAATAAAAAGTATTCGGTTTAAATAAATTATTTCACAAGTTTGAAAATTTGTTGTTGGTTCTCGGTAGTTATTTTTAATATATATAAACCATTTGAAAGTGTAGAAGTAAATATATCAAAAGTAGAATTAATAATAGACTCATACTTTAAGACTTCTTTACCACTACTTTCATATAAAAAAATACTAATTGGAGTAGTGATATTATCAAGTATTATTTTATCTATAAATGGATTTGGAGTTACTTTTACTTCATTGATTTCAATATTATTTATACCAACTGAAAAAGAAAACAATGTAGCAACTGCATCACTTTTGCATCCGTTTATATCTACGACTTTCAATACAAAAACTCTAGGTATAGTAGTTGGAAAAAATATTCTATCTGTACTCAATAGATTTCCTATATCATCATACCAAGCATAACTTGCATATCCTGTATCTGCTTCTAATGAATCTAAATTATGTAGAACTGTAGGTATTGGCACGGGCCATTTGATTACATAAATTGTATCTGAAAAACCCGTACATCCATTACTATCAGTAGTTGTGAGATATACATACTCAGTTTCGTATGCTGTATAATTGATAGAATCTGCACCATCTCTCCATAAATAGGTAATAAAAGAAGGTGTAACACTAAATACTACACTATCTCCAGGACAGAAGTATGTAGTATCTGATGGATTGATTATGGGTATGGTAGCACTCACACTCACTAAAGATAATGTATCCGAATTTCCAATACAACCATTAATATCTTCTGTTTGTAAATAATAAATTCCCAATGATGTTGCAGTATACGACAATCCTGTATCACCTGTATTCCATATATAATTTGTCAATCCAGTAGCACTAGCATTAATAGGAATATTTGGTATTGTACCACATACATTAATACTACCTGTAGGAGAAATACTTGCTCTTTGTGCAATTCTATTGGTGATATTGATAATATTTGATGTGTCTTTGCATCCATATACATCACTTACTACAGCAAAATAATTTCCAGCAACAGCTGTTGAAATAGTAGAATCTGCAATACTATTGCTCCAAATATATGAACTAAATGGAGTAGCTACATATAATCTTACACTGTCTTCAGCACATTTAAGATTGCTAGATGTATTGAAAATAGTAGCAACTGGTAGTGTGTAAGAACAAGATTGCAAATACGTAATTCTAGAATCTGTAGTTAATAAATTTTGAAATGAAGTATATGCCAAACAATTTCCTCTTAAATAAAAATCTAGCCATTTATATAAGTAATCAAAAACGATAGGTTGCTGTTGAGCTCGTGTAAGTATAGTACTAGTTCCTCTGCAAGTTCCTTCACCAAAATCGCAAGTAAAACTTGAATTGGAATATTGACAATGTCCACCATTATTTATTTGAATTTTTGTTTTACAGCTGGATGCAAGTGCATTGTACATGAGATTTTGGTGTGATGCAGGAGGAGCTACACAATCATTCTGACCAGAAAAAACTAATGCGGGAGTAGTAATACTCGCACAAGCTGCTACTGCACTTGGCGTAGTTTCTGCTGCACTAAATGTAACTGTAGTAGTTACATTTGGATTTCCATTGGCTCCAAGATAGGTAGCACCACCACCCATTGAGTGACCTATAATCGCTGATTTATTGCGTACTTTTCCAAAATATATAGAACCTACTGTTGTATTCTGAAGTTGCATATAATTTACCAAAAAAGATAAATCTCCACCAAAATTACCATGACTCACACTAAAACCTGTTTCGGTATTTGCTATCAATACTATATATCCTTTAGGAACTAAGGAATCTTTAAAATTGGTAAATGCACTATAATCCATAGAAAAACCGTGACCCACCACCACCACTGGAAAACCACCTACTGGTGGAATAGCTAATGGCATACCTGTACCAGCGCTTACCGCTGGATAATAAAAATAAGTAGCTACTGCACGACCACCTCTGCTTGCGTCTGTAGGGCTCAAATTTTGTGTACCAATAGCATATTGGCTATATATATCTGAATAAGATATTATTAAAAAAAATATAGAGAAGTAACGTAAAAATATATTCATTAGATTTATTTTATCTAGTAAATATAAAACTAATTTTGAATAAATATATATTTGTATTCAAATCAAATGCACTATGCAAAATACATTTTCAAATTGGAGTGGCTCTGTAGTATTTCATCCAAAAGAAATACTATATCCAACTACAGAGCAAGAAATAATAGACATAGTTCATAGAGCACTAAACAATAAAAAAAAGATACGTATTGTTGGTTCTGCTCATTCATTTACTAGATTAGTTGAAACTGATAATACTTTATTAAGTCTAGACAACTATAATGGTATCATTCATGTAGATAAAGACAAAAAACTCATAACTGTAAAGGCTGGCACTAAGATAAAAGCATTTGGTGAAATGGCGTTTGGTTATGGTTTTGCACAAGAAAATCTTGGAGATATAGATGCACAATCACTTGCAGGAAGTATCAGCACTGGAACACATGGAACTGGACTAAATTTCGGAAACATTTCCTCTCAATTATATGCCATCAAATTTATCAATGGTAAAGGTGAAACAGTATACTGCAGTGAAGATGAGAATAAAGAATTACTAAAAGCTGCTCAAGTATCATTAGGCTCGCTTGGTATTATCACCGAGCTAACTTTTAAAGTGCAGGAAGCTTACAAACTTTCTTTTGTGAGCAAAAATGAAAACATACAGGATGTATTTGCGCAACTCGATAAACACAATATTGAAAATAGAAACTTCGAATTTTATTGGTTTCCATACACCGATGTAGCTCAAACAAAATATAGTAATATCAGTCAAGAAGAAGCTGTAGAAAACAAGTTGGGATTGTGGTATGACAATCTGATGGAAAACCATTTATTCAATGCCATCTCCTATCCTACTCGTTATATTCCTTCATTGAGTAAATATGTAGCAAAAATATCTGGAGCATTGGCTGGCACATCGAGCAAAGTAAATTGGAGTCATCGAGTATATGCATTGCCTCGTACAGTTTTATTTAATGAGATGGAATATTGTGTACCTATAGAATCCTTTTCTGCTGTAAAAAAAGAACTAATACGAGTATTTAATCAGAAGAAATTTCATGTACATTTCCCTACAGAAAACAGGTTTGTAAAAGCAGATGACATCATGATAAGTGCCTCATACAAACTTACGAGTGCTTATATTTCTTTCCATGTATACAAAGGCAAAGCATATCAAGAATATTTTAAGACTATGGAAGAGATTTGTAGCCATTATGAAGGCAGACCGCATTGGGGCAAAATGCACAACAAAGAAGCAAAGGATTTTGCAAATATGTATGAAAGATGGAATGATTTTTTGGAGATAAGAAAAGTACATGACCCAGAAAATATATTTGTGAGTGAATATACGAAAAAGCTTTTTGGAATATAAAACCTACATCAACACTGCTACTGAATCTCTTTCAATTCCAGATACATTATATCCTTGTTTTTTTAGATACATTTCACAAGCTAAAATATCTGCTGATGAAAGTCGCTCCGATTCGTATGAAATCACCCCAGGTTTTATCTTATCAAATGGAAACATTTTGATGATTTCAAAATCAAATCCTTCGGTATCTATTTGTAGTAAATCTATTTTTTTTAACTCACTAGATTTAAAAACAGACTCAAAAGAAACACATTTTACTTGTTGGGTTTTTATATAATCTTCTTTTTTTGCCGGTGCTTTTTCATTATATTTTTTAATGCATTTATCTACATATCCATCGGCTATTTTACCTTCTATAGATGATTTCACAAAACTAGCAAGACCTGTGGCCCATCGCTCTGCAGAAAAGGATATCACATATAAATCAGCAGTATTTTCATTATTTGCTATAGCATTATTCATCAATTTTATTTTTGAATAATTTTTATATAGTGGCACTAAATATTTATTGTATACTAATTCTTGAGGTTCAAGTAAAACTCCAGACCATTTGCCTTTTCTGATTAGTTTACAAATAGGATCATTGACCAGTCCGTCATTTGCTCCAATCTGCAAGACTGAAAAATCTGCAATATCTTTTGAATATTGAAACAAAAAATCTTCTAAAGTATTTTTCTTTGGTTTCCAAAATTTCTCTAAATACCAATGCAGTAAAAAACTATCAGAGCTATACATCGCTCTAATAAAACTCAGTTTTATATTTCTAAAAAATGTTTTAATAATTCTTGATTTATTTATTCTATAATTAAATCATATGGCATTCTCGTCTGTAGATTATGAATACCAATCATTGTTTTTAAAGACAAAAACTGTTTGTATAATGTAGCATATTCTTTACCAAGATTTTTTTCTATCATTTTAGTTTCTTGTTGGCCTTCCATATTTTCTAAAACCTTTTCAATGAGTTCCTTTTCTTTTGGATAGTTTACAGTATTAATTGCTTTGATATTTGCTTTTTTTGCTGCGTAAGATACAGCATCATCTAGACTTCCTATTTCGTCTACAAGTCCTATTTTTATAGCCTGTACACCGCTCCATACTCTACCTTCTGCTTTTTCTTCTATTTGAGCAAATGTTTGTTTTCTTCCATTAGCTACTCTAGTCAAAAATGTTTCATAAGTACTATCTATACTTCTTTGTATAAATTTAGATTCAAACTCATCCAATGGTTTATAGCCTACATTCATCACTCCATGTTTAGTGATTCTTACTTCATCAAATGTCACACTCAACTTATCATTCAATAGTTTTTGACCATTAGGTATCAAACCAAAAACTCCAATAGAACCTGTTATAGTATTGGGTTGTGCAAAAATTCTATCTGAATTGCAAGCGATATAATATCCACCAGATGCTGCCACATCGCCAAAAGAAACAATGACAGGTTTAACAGCTTTTGTCAAAGAAATCTCTCTCCACATCACTTCGCTTGCAAGTGCGCTACCTCCACCACTATTGATACGAAGCACTATTGCTTTTACATCATTATCTTCTCTCAGCTCTCTAAATATTTTTGCATACTTATCTCCACCGATACTATTCTCATCGCCTTTACCATCTACTATATTTCCTTGTGCATAAACTATTGCTATCTGATTATCATCATCACTTTTTTTCAATGTTTTTACATAATCTTTTATTTTAGCAAAATGCAATTTACTCGAATTGGCAACACCTGATTTGGTAGCTAACTCATTCAAAACTTCATCATAATATTTTACATCAGATATAATTCCATATTTTTTTGCATCACTAGGATTTTGAATCATAGCACTATCTATGTACATATGTAGTGTAGCTCTATCTATACCTCTTGATTTGCTCACTTCATCCAAAAAATGATTGTATACATCACCAAGCAATTCGGTGATTTGTTGTCTGTTCTCATCACTCATATCAGAACGAACTAATGGGTCAAAAGCACTTTTGAATTTTCCTCTATGAAAAGCTTGCACTTCTATACCTATTTTATCGAGCATTCCTTTGAAAAAAGTCAAACGAGTTCCAAAGCCCATCAGCTCTATAAAACCTTTTGGATTAAGGTATAATTTATCTGCAACACTCACTAAATAAAAACCTTTCTGAGTATAGATATCACCATAAGAATAAATAAATTTTCCTGATTTTTTAAAATCTATTAATGCATTTCTAATAGCCTCAGTTGTAGCCATCCCATTTGAATAACCTGCCTGTGGTATGTATATCCCTTTTATTTTAGAGTCTTTTTTAGCTTGTTGTATAGAAGCAATAATATCACTTAATCCGTATGATTTATCACCAAAAGATGAAATATTCATAGCAGAAAAACCTGTTTCTTTTGTTTGTTCTGGAATATCATAGTTGAGGTCTAGATAAAGAATAGAATTATCTGATATCTCTACTGTCTTTTCTTTGCCAGCTATAGTAGCAAAAATGAACAAAAAGAAAAAGGCAACTGTGAAAAATAGAGCTATACCAATTAATACAGCAAATACTGTTTTGAAAAAATTTCTCATATAAAAAATATTTAATAGTACTACAAAGTTAATTATTTAATTTTGACATTTATAAAGATGCACAGAATTAACAAATCTTATCTTGGTTTAGGTTCAAATATGGGTGATAAAAAGCTCCATTTAGCTAATGCTATCAAAATAATTAAAGAAACAATTGGTGATATAAGCAGGCAATCAAGTATCATAGAAACTAAAGCTTGGGGTAATACTGAGCAAGAAAATTTTTATAATCAAGTTGTTTTAGTAAATACATCACTTACTGCCATTGAATTATTAGATGGAATAGCTAAAATAGAAAAAGAATTGGGTAGAAAAAAAACCATACATTGGGGTCCAAGAGTAATAGATATTGATATTCTTTTTTACAATGATGAAGTAATAGATACTAAAGTGCTGAAAGTACCTCATCCATATATACAAGAACGAGAATTTGTTTTACAATCTTTGGTAGAAATAGCTCCTACATTTAAACATCCTATTCTTAAGAAAACAAATATGCAACTCTTAGAGGAGCTTACCAGCAAGCAGTAGAGAAGCAATAGTAAAATATAAAACTAAACCAGTAACATCGACCATAGTAGCTACAAAAGGTGCAGAAGAAGTGGCAGGGTCAAGTCCAAATCTTTTGAGTATAAAAGGAATCATCGAGCCAGTGATAGTACCCCAAAGAACTACTCCTATAAGCGAAAAACCAACAGTAAGTCCTACAAAAAACCAATGTTCTGTATAATCAAATAAACCGATTTCTTGCCATACTAAAATCCTTACAAACCCAAATACACCAAGTATCAAGCCTAGGAATAGACCAGACATCAATTCTTTTTTGAGTACCATCCACCAATCACTCAAGCCTATTTCTTTTAGTGCCATAGCTCTGATAATCAAAGTTGCTGCTTGCGAACCTGAATTTCCTCCACTTGAAATAATCAAAGGGACAAATAGTGCCAATACTATAGCTTTATCTAGTTCTATTTGAAAATAGGACATAGCACTTGCAGTAAGCAATTCTCCAAAAAATAACAATATCAACCAACCAGCTCTTTTTTTGATCATTTCAAAAAGTGGAGTATCAGTGTAGGATTCTTCAAGTGCCTCAAGACCCCCAAATTTCTGAATATCTTCCGTATCTCGCTCTTCGATAGTATCTAGTATATCATCAATTGTTACGATTCCTATCAAAACTCCATTCTCAGTAGTTACCGGTAATGCCTCTCTATCATATTTTTCAAAAAGCTCGATAGCATCTTCTTTATTCATCATGCTTTTGAGACTTACAAAATCACGATCCATCAGCTTTTCTACTTTTTCATCTCCATCTGCAAGCAAAAATTTACCAATTTTGATATCATCTATGAGCCTTTGTTCATCATCTACAACATAAATAAAATTGAGCGTTTCCGCTTTTTTTCCAAATCTACGAATAGCTTGATAGGTCTGAGCTACAGTCCAGTGGCTTTTTACTTGAATATAGTATGGAGTCATCATCCTTCCTACACTATCTTCATGATATCCTATAAGAGTCAGTGCTGTCTTACGTTCTTCCTCACTCAAAAAATTGATAGCATCTTTGATGATATAATCAGGCATATCTTCAAATACATCTGTTCTATCATCAGGGCTCATGTTCTTGAGAATATCAGCAATTTCCTTTGAACCAAGTTGCCTAAGTATATTTTCTTGAATTGGTCTTTCTAAGTATGCAAATACTTCACCTTCTATATCGCCTGGCAATAGAGAAAAAGCTACCATCTGCTCCTGATCATTCAGTGCAGTAATCGTCTCAGCTATATCGCTGGGATGTTTTTTGATAAGTTCTTCTTTATTAAATTGCATAGCTAAAAATGGTATGCAAAGTTAAGTGAAAAAAAGTAAGAGAAACTAATTCTATAATATTTACTTCAACCAATAATTTTGTTCGCTATGTTGAAGTAATAAATCTTTGCTAAAATATACTGGTTTACAGGTTTTGCTAACATACAATTTCATTTGGTCTGTATAGTGCTTTGATTCTGGTCGTGAGGAAACTCCATACGGCAACATACTCTCACATGATAAAATACCTGATTTATCAAATTTAGTAAATTGTAAATAACTGTCACCTATATATACTTCAAAAATTCCTTGTTTATTTGGTTTAGCATAAGAAGCTTGAAGCATATCCGGAAACCCAACTGTAGGAGTGCTAGAAGCACCTCTCATTTGTCTACAAAAATTTCCGTAGGGAATATTGGTACTTTTAAAATATTTTGTCAAATGTGCTTTAGTGATACGAATATATTTTACCCATTCAGACTCAGTGCAAGTAACTCCTGTCAAAAATATTTCTGCACCATAGTGTTTATCTTCAAACAAAAAATGAAACGTACAGATAGCCAAAGTTGCTGCTACACTATTCGTATCTACTACTCTATTCCATTTTTGTATCAATCCTATTTCACTACTGATATCTGGATATTTATTTTTGTCTATACTATATAGCGAAGCAAGACTACTCATAAAAGCACTATGCTCTGGAAAACTCACATCATATTTTACATTTCTAAATGCATCAAAATCAAATTTATTTTTAGTTTTTACCAACTCCATAAAACGCATACTTCTATTATTTTCAGTGATTCTGTATCCTGCTTCTTTTGGAAATTTAATATGGTCTGTACTATCTTGCATTGCTTCAGGACAAGTACAAGTAAACTCTGAATTATTCATATTAAACACATAGCCACAACTCGGATTTTTTACTTGAGGTAAATCTGTTTCTTTGATATAGCTTGTCCAAAGTGTAGTAGGATTATTACCATCTAATGGTTTTTTATAATCAAATCCTTTTACTCTATTTGGAATCTGACCATGATTGATATAGAAAATATTATCTTCTTTGTCTGCATAAGTGATATTATATCTTGGCAATCCTTGAGTTTCGAGTGCAGTATACCACTCTTTAAAATTGGTAGATTTATTCATCATATACAATTGCTCATTTGCTTTGATATTAAATAATCCACCGCATCTCACTGCATAATATTCTCCGTTTTCAGATTCGTATACAGGACCATGTATGGAAGTATAGGTAGTTTTATTTACCTTTATTTTTATTCCCAATACTTTTACATTCAAATCTACTTTCACAGGAGCTAGCAATCTCCATTCGTTATTATATTCATAGTAAATTTTATCATTTTCTTTGCGAGTAGTGAGGTGATATACATCTACTAAATCCAGTGAATTGAAAGTCATGCTCCATCCTAGACTAGGCGTAGAACCTATAGCTACTGATGCCCCACCAAAAAACAAACATCCATGCACATCCAATCCTTCTTCACTTTTCAGGTGCGCTTCATACCAACTAAATGGACCTTCTAGTGGTTGGTGAGGATTGGCACATAGATAAGTACTACCATCTATTGTTTTATTACTATTAAATGCATAGAAATTAGAACCTTGATGACTTTCTATTTCATCATATTTACCACTCATTATTTTCTGTATTTCCTTATGTACATATTGCATGTAGCAACAAATAAACATCGTACCTTGTATATATTGTTTATCGGTGATAGGAAAAACTCCTTTGAGTTTACATACATTTGGGTGAGCCTTTGCATAATCATTTAGTCCTTGTACATAGCCATTTACATATTTTTTATATGCATCAGAAAAACTCCCCTCATACAAAGTATCTACTCGCTCTTTGAGTTGTAGACTTTTCACTAAAAAATCTCTTTTTGCACCATCCTTGCCTGCTACTTCTCCATAGCGACCTACTCCAGATAATACTGTCTCTTGTATCACTGCAAAAGCATCTTCTGAATTGGCCCATGCGAGTCCATAGGCTACTTGTGCATCTGTTTTGGCATAGATATAAGGTGTACCAAAGCTATCTCTAACGATTTGAATTTCTTTTGAATTGATTTTTTCAAAAGCAAAACAATAAAAATTTACACCTACAAAAAGTAGAAATAATAAAAACGATATGGGTTCATAGGAAATTAGGTTCTATATATGCCTAAAGATAACAAATATTAAATATTAGTTGCATGTGTTTGATAAAATATTTTAATAAAATAAAACAAATGTAATCTATATCTTAGTCGTTTATTAAACAATTTTTATTGAAAAAATTAATTCTAAAATCATTTCTTTTTATAGGGTTTTTTATTGGAATCTGTATGTTGTTCCTACTTATTAAACCTAATAAATCATTTTTATATTCTTATCCAGAAGATGGATGTAAAGGGAGAAATATGTTCATATATAATAAAATGATAGGTGAAGAAAAAACTTCTATATTATTTTTAGGCTCTTCTCATACTATGAATGCTATTGATGATTCTCTTATTAGTGAATATTTAAAAATTAACACTTTGAATATTGGACTTTGTGGTTTAGGAAAAAACAAAGAATATATGATACTTAAAGACTGGACTACTTATCATAAAAATAAACCAGATATAGTCGTGATAGAATGCAATCATTGGGAAAACACCTATAGCTATAGCAACTTTGGATATATGGCGGACTCAAAAGATGTTTTGCAAGGATTTTTTGTGTTTAATAGAAATATGCATGAAGATATTATCAATGCTATAAAAGTAAGAATAGCTTATCTACTTGAAAAAAATAAATATACATCTGTTTCAAATGAAAAATATGGATACCTAGAAAACCCTATGCAACTTGATTTAGCAATAGCACAAGAAAAAAAATTAGCTAGAACTAAAAAATGGGAATTAGAGAAAAAAAATATATTATCTAGCATTGAATTTTCTTATCCAAATTTTTATATAAAACAGATATCAAAATTGTGTAAGGATAATAATATCCAAATATATTTTATATATCTTCCTGCATATGGATACCCTACTAAATCTCCACTTCATATAGAGTTTTTACAACAATATGGTAAAGTATTAATAACTCCTACTGCAATAGATGAAGATATAAAATATTGGGCAGATGATGAACACCACAATAGGCTTGGCGCGGAGAAAATCAGCAAAGAGATTGCTCTTTTACTTAAAGATAATTTTT
This sequence comes from Chitinophaga pinensis, assembly GCA_945860705.1. Lineage (GTDB taxonomy): Bacteria > Bacteroidota > Bacteroidia > Chitinophagales > CAMDFR01 > CAMDFR01. The sequence goes on from CAMART010000010.1 coordinate 24,799, forward strand.
AAATTATTTTTTATACGTATCAAAAAAACTATTCCATTGCATAGCCAAAACACCCAATACGGCTTCTTTTATGATGCCTTTGCTCATCTTTGATACCCCTTCTACTCTATCTACAAAAAGAATGGGAACTTCTTTAATTTTAAAGCCCAGTTTACGTGTTGCAAATTTCATCTCTATTTGAAAACCATAGCCTATATACCTGATTTTATCAAAGTTGATAGACTCGAGCACTTTTCTTTTGTAGCAAACAAAACCTGCTGTGGTATCTTTGATACCTATCCAAGTAATCATTCGTACATAGATAGAGCCTCCATAGGAAATCATTTTTCTAGTGAATGGCCAGTTTTGAATATCGCCACCAGACACATATCTAGAGCCAATAGACATATCTGCTCCATCATCCTTACAAGCATTGAGTAGTCGTATCAAGTCATCAGGATTATGACTAAAATCGCAATCCATTTCCATGATATAATTATAACCACGTTCTATAGCCCATTTGAATCCGGTGATATAAGCTGTTCCTAGTCCTAGTTTACCTTTACGTTCTATTAAGTGAAGTTTTTCTGTATACTTTTTTTGAAGCTCTTTTACTATGGAAGCAGTACCATCTGGTGACCCATCATCTATTATGAGTAGGTTAAATGGATAAGACAAAGAAAACACTTTATCTACCATTTTTTCTATGTTTTCTTTCTCGTTATAAGTAGGAATTATAACTAATGTCTTTTCAGTGGTTATCATAAATGAAATGCTAAAATAGAACAAATTTTATTATTATTTGATGCCTCTATAAAAAAGCACAGAAACTTAAAGTTTTTTAACTTTATATTTGATAATTGCAATTGGAATAATATGATAGATAAACATATACTCGAACAAATCACCAGCACTCCCATGCCCTTTGGTAAATACAAAGGCACCTTGCTCTATCAGCTTCCTATCTCCTATCTAGAGTGGTTTGTACGCAAAGATGGATTTCCGAAAGGAACCCTAGGCAAGCAACTAGCTACCGTATACGAAATAAAACTAAATGGATTGATGGATTTGCTGAATCCGCTTATCAAAAAATAATGAATATATGAAATCGAATAGTTTATCTGATATAAAAAAAGAACTCAAAGAGCTGGATAAAAATCAATTGATGGAGCTTTGTCTGAGACTCGCAAAATACAAAGTAGATAATAAAGGATTGCTTTCCTATTTATTGTTTCAAGCTGGCAATATACAACAGGCCGTAGAGGAAATAAAAACTTCCATCACTACAGACTTTGAAGAAGTGCCTCCATTAGATAAATATTATAGTAAAAAAAGTATCCGTAAAGTGCTCAGAACAACTCTCAAATATGCCAAGTATATGCAAAATAAAGAAGCTGAACTGGAGCTATTGATTCATTTCTGTAAAGAATTTCGAAACAAAGGACTTACTTTTTCTCATCAACCAATCATACTCAATATCTATTTTGCACAAATAAAAAAAATAGAAAAACTGATCACTGGCTTGCACGAAGACCTTCAATATGATTTTCAAAAAGAAGTAGATGAATTGATGGTATTGTAGTTGAGTTGATTATTTAATAAATCCTTCGGAAGAAGCTTCTAAAACTGTAGTATTTATATTTTTTTTAGAAAGTAAATAGGCTAAAGTTAATCCGCTTAATCCACCTCCAACAATTATTACATTCATTTACATCCTTATTTATTTACATTATTTTTGTTTCAATTGGTTGCGATAAACGAATGATTTTTGTAACAGGAGTATCTCTAACTGCTACTAAAATTAAATCTTTATCTCTATTACTAATCTGATTTTCAAATGAAATTGATCTTTCAAAAAGAAATCCATTATTCTCATTTTTCTTAATTTTTATTTTTATTGAAATTTCTCCAATATTAATATTGTTTTTTTGAGCAAACAATCGAATAAATATTGCTGTACAACTTGCCAAACTTGCATTAAGCAAATCAAAAGGACTAGGGGCTAAATCCGTTCCATTACTATTTAAGGGTTCGTCAGAATTTATTGTAAATTGACGTACTTTCGATATAGTAAATAATTTTTTAATATTTGTGGTTTTTACCAAGCTCAAGTGTGGAATAATCATGGGTTGTATTATTTTAAAAAACAAATTTAATTAAATTTAAATTAATAATACAGGAACAACCTTTACATTGTCCACAATTGTTCTATAATTAGGTGAGAACTGCTGAACATTTTTTATGATTTCATCATATTGTTCTTGCGTACCATTTCCCTTTACATCAAAACCAAATTGTATCTCATCAAATCCAATTGGTGCAGTTGCATCTACATTCAAAAATCCACGCAGATTTAATGCACCTTTAATTTCTAACTTCACACTATCTAATTTAATTCCTTTAGTTGAAGCTCCTACCACAAAACCTACCATCATACATCCAGCCATTCCTCCCAATAAATAATCTTGAGGAGTTGGAAAACTATTACTTCCAAGTAATTCATTAGGTTCGTCAATAGTGAAATTAAAATCTTTTACAATTTCAGTTGATCCTATTTTTTGATTATGTGTTGAAACTTTTGTTTGTGTTCCTCCAAGCCATTCTGCCGTTATTCCGTAAGCTGAAATTGCTTCTTCTTTTTGTTTTGTAATTAGTTGAGTGTATTGCGCTAATCCTTCTAAGTTAATTCCGTTTAACATTATTTTACTGTTTTATTTTTTGTTAATAAATTATTTATTTTTAGCCCTATGCCTATACCCATTTCCCACTTACCATTTTCTACAGTTGTTTTACTGGTATAGTAAAACGGTATTTGAATAGCCAAAGATTTAAAGGTGTAAGTAATCCCTATGCCTAGGCTTGGGGTGATGAAAGAGTTTTTAGTAATTCCTTTGTCTTCTTTAAATCGAAGTGACGGCAAAACGCCAATCATTAAATCTGAATTGCCTTTTTGTAATTTTATACCAGGACCTGTGAAATTTAAATAGGCTCCATTGTCTACATATCCGCCTATAAATGTTCCGCTAAATATAAGTGTACTGACTTCTGTTTTTTGCGAAAACAAATTAATACTCAAAAAAAGAGTGATGGCACATAATACTAATTTCATTTTTATAAATTCGTTAGTTTAAAAATAGAGTGGAATTCATATAAAATCCCACTCTAAATGTTTCATTATTTTTTCAATCTATCTCTTAATGCTTCTGCTAATGGAGCTGCTGACGCTGGACTTTGCCCTGTCATTAAAGGACCATCAATTACTACATTTGGTGCCCAATTGGCTACGCTTTTATAATTAGCACCTCTTCTTTTTAATTCTTGTTCTAAAGAAAACAATAAGTGACGATCCAATTCTATTTCTGCATCTTCAGCATCTTTAAACCCAGTAAGATTTAAACCTTCTACCAAATATTTACCATTTGTTAATTTTACATCCCTTAAAATTGCTGGTGCATGACAAACCATGGCAATAGGACGACCTGATTCATAAAAATCACGAATTAATTTTAACAGATGTTGATCAGATGCTAAATCTGTTAATAAACCATAACCTCCAGGCACAAATACTGCATCAAATGTATTGTAATCAACATTTCTTAAAATCCGAGTATGTTTTGCAGCAAACAAAGCTACAGGGTCTTTCAAAAATCTGTCAGTGTATGGCGTAGTGAAAGGCGTTTTCATACTTAATAAATCTATTGGAGCTTCTCCACCATTTGGTGAGGCTAATACAACTTCATATCCAGCTTCGCTAAGAATATAATATGGAGCAGCCAATTCTGTAAACCAAGTTCCTGTTTGTTTGCCGCTTAGCCCCATGTCGTCATAAGAAGACATTACTAATAATACTCTTTTTTGTTTATTTATTTTGTAAGAGGTGTTTTGGGCATAGCTTGTAAATCCTACTAATACCAATAATGTTACTGTAATTGTTTTAATTAAATTTTTCATTTTTTTTAAATTTTAATTGTTAATAATTGTTTGATGTTAATTAATTTCTACCAGCCATTACGCCACCATCTATATCCCATATAGCACCTGTTACCCAAGAGCTTTCATCAGATAATAAAAATGAGATTGTTTTGGCAATATCTTCTGGTCTTCCCACTCTTCCTATTGGATGAAATGAATTGAATCCCTGTAAGGTTTCTTCAATTTTATTTTCTTCAATGAAGGAACCATAAATTGGTGTTACAACAACTGCGGGAGATACTGCATTTACTCTAATCTTTTTGTCGGCTAATTCCATGGCCAAATGTTGAGTTAGACTATGCAATCCAGCTTTTGCCATTGAGTAGGCGCTTGAAGGTGTAGCTTTGATAGCTTGTTTTGCCCACATAGAACCAATGTTCACAATTGAGCCACCACCATTTGAAGCCATCACGTTAGCTACTGCCTGCGTAATAAAGAAAAAAGCTTTGTTGAAGTTGTGATAAATATCATAATCTTGTTCAGTATGTTCTAAAAAAGATTTTGGACTAAAATACCCAGCTGCATTTACCAAGTATTTTAAATCAGGCATTTCATTGGAAAGTGAAGATGCAAAAGCGTTCACTTCGTCTAAATTAAATAGGTTAACACCTTTTGTTTTAACTGTTCCATAAACAGATAATTCACTTTTAGTGCTTTCTAAATTTTTATCAGCTCTACCTACAATTACAACTTCAATTCCTTGTTGCAATAAAATTTGTGCGGTGGCTTTACCCATTCCGGTTGTACCACCTACGATTAATGCTTGTACCATTTTGTTATTTTTAAATATTATAAATTTGATACTGCAAAGGTATTTGCAACCTCAATTTCAAAAAATGGACAAAATTGTAAAAGTATGGTAGTTTTAGGAAATTACTTTTCTAAACTCTGAGGGAGAAATTTTTGTATGCTTTTTAAAATACTTAACAAAATAGGAGGGATCATCAAAACCTAATCGATAACCAATTTGATTGATATTCAAATCAGAATGAAGTAATAATCGCTGAATTTCCAAAATGATACGTTCTTGTATCATTTGAGAAGGTGTTTTATTTAAAAGTTGATGAGTAAGGTCAGACAAAGTTCTTGATGTAATCAATAGAGAATTTGCATAAGATGAAACTGAAATTCTTTTGGTGTAGTTTTCGTCAATTAGATTGATGAACTTGAGAAGTTGTAAACGTTTTTCATCTAGCACAAAAGGAATGTTGCTTTGTGATTGCGCATGTTCTTTTTTTATTCGTTGTATTTGTATAAGAAAAGACTTGAGATAAGCTCTTAATAATTCTTCTTTGCCAAATTCTTCAACATTTTCGAATTCTCTTTTTATCTGTGAGATATATTGGTTTAAAATACTGTCGGTTTCTTTATCAATATAAGAATAAGGTTGTTGATAGGAGTTATTAAATAAATTACATTTCAAAAAAAAATCCGTTTCACTTTCTTTTTGCACTAAAAAAGTTTCATTGAAATGTAATAAAAATCCATTATAACAGGTATTGTTGTCGAAATAGTGGACTTGATTTTTTGCAATGAAAAATACCGTGTTTTCAGAAACTTCATATTCTTTTAAATCTACATAATGTTTCCCGTTTCCTTTTTTGAACCAAATAATTTGATAATAACTGTGGATATGCGGTTTGGTTGTAAGACCCTGATGTTTGGTTATGTAGTTGTTTAAATCGTGAATGGCAAATTGTGGCTTGTCAGCCTGATGTCTGTTCAAATGATACTCGTTGATAATGTTATTTGATTGATTTGTCATTTGTGCAAAGTTACAATTTTATTTTATTGTAAATGATTCTTGGCTTTTTGGTTTATTGATGAGTCGGGTTGTTTGTAGGCAAAAAACAAATTTGCCAAATGCGTTGATTCAAGTTTTTCTCAATGTGTAGGACTTTTACTTTTTTCATTCTGAGCTGTTGTTATTTGGATGGGTGTTATGCCATTGCCACTAACTTGTTTATACTAGCCATAAAATAGCACAAATACAACATAATGTTGTTGGCTTTATGCCATTAACTGGTAATTATTTATTGAAATATAAGAAATATTTTTTATAACAAGAATATAAAAATAGTTTTTCAGGAAGAGGCATCATTATATTACAAAAAGAATTTTATAAAATCAATTTGGTATTGTTGGAATTCTCATCAAAAACATAGTACGAAATGCTGCAATAAAAAAAACGAAATCTGTATATTTTAGAAATTGGATATTAAAACAATAAAACTTCTACCCTCTCACCAACTCTAGTTGGGTGATTTCGGGTAGTATACCTATTCTACCAGGGTAGCCCAAGAATCCAAATCCTCTATTGACATACAAGAATTGTTTGCCTTCTTGATAAAGACCAGCCCACTGTTTGTAAGCCCACTGTGATGGACTGAATTTAAAGTATTTGGTTTCTATACCCATTTGAAAGCCATGCGTATGTCCACTAAACATCAAATCTATATTTGGGTATTCGGTTCTCACTTGCATATCCCAGTGCGATGGGTCGTGTGATAAGAGCAACTGCACTTGTGCATCTTCTGCTCCTTTGTAGGCTTCGTGCATTTTGCCATATTTCGGAAATCTCAAATTGCCTCCCCAGTTTTCAATACCTATGATAGCTAGTTTATCTTCTCCTCTTTTGATGATTCTATGCTCATTCATGAGTATATCCCAGCCCATATCTTTATGTGTCTGTATGAGTCTCGCAAGGTTTTGTTCTTTTGCTTCTTTCGATTCCCACTGCACATAGTCGCCATAGTCATGGTTGCCAGTGACGCTATACACACCCATAGGTGCTTTGAGAGTACTGAATAATTCTTTGTATGATTCCACTTCATCTGTCATATCATTGACCAAATCACCTGTGAAAAATATCACATCAGATTTTAGATTATTGACCATTTCTATACCTTTGGCTACTGCATGGTGGTCTGCAAGGCTTCCGCTGTGTATATCACTGATTTGAGTAATAGTAAATCCTTCAAAACTAGCGGGTAGATTTTTGATAGGTACTTTTATAGTATGCACCATATATCTATAAGGATTGCGTAATACACCATTGAGCGAAGCTAAAAATGGAATACTGGCTGTAAGTACAGCAGTTGTTTTCAAAAATTTGGATCTAGTAAAAAGTTCAGCATCTGGATGCAAACCTGGGTTCTGTCCTATATTAAAAAAGCTTTTAAACTTAAACATGCTCCATTTTGCAATATTGAAAAGGTCTACAGGCAAGTAGAATAATAATATCACCATTTTGAAGAAAACAAAAGAAATAAACAAACCAGATACAAAGCTTCTCACCGTTGGTGGAATACTATGAAAATAGCCCAATCCTCTGCCCATAAACATAATAACCGTAGCTATAGTGATAGACCAGTAGAGAACAAAAAAGATTTTTCTTATATATAGATTCCAGTTTTCTGTAAAAGATTTGAGGGCATTATTGGCGTATATCTCAGCAAAAACGTACAAAACCAAGATGACAATATTGATGATAATAAACTTGAGCATTATAAAATTATATAGATGTAAATTTGCAAAATATTTTTATAACATTATTACATATTAGTATGAGAAATAGTTCAACAATACTGACAATTTTATTTTTTTTAAGTTCTCTTAACTTTGTACATGCTCAACTTATGGATGGAAGCAATGGCACTTTTACACATGCAGATAGCCTCAGAGGTGGCTTGCGTGTAGAGCGTACCTGTTACGATGTGACTTTCTACAACCTGAATATCACTCTAGATATACCCAACAAAAGTATCAGCGGATACAATCAAATCTATTTTAATACCCGTAAAGATTTTATAACCATGCAAATAGATTTGTTTGAAAATATGGTGATAGATAAAATACTTTATAAAGGAACTACACTCAAGTATACACGTGATGCCAATGCGGTATTTGTGCAAATGACTGACACCATACGCAAATTCAACAGTGATATGATAGAAGTTCACTATCACGGCAATCCTATAGTCGCTAAACGAGCTCCATGGGATGGTGGTTTTGTTTTTACAAAAGATAATGAAGACAAAGACTGGGTAGGGGTAGCCTGTGAAGGTACTGGTGCAAGTCTGTGGTGGCCTTGCAAAGACCACCTAAGTGACGAACCAGATAGTATGGAAGTGACTTGCAACTATCCAAAAGATTTATTTTTTGTGGGCAATGGACAAATGGTGAGAAATACTACGAGTACTACAACCAATCTACGCACTACGTCTTGGAAATCTAGCTATCCTATCAATAACTATAATGTGACGCTAAACATAGGAAATTACAAGCATTTTAGTGATATATATACGAGCAAAAAACTTGGAAAAAACTTAGCACTTGACTATTATGTGATGCCTTATAACTATGATAAAGCTGTGAAACAGTTTAAGCAAGTTAAACCGATGATGGCTATCTATGAAAAATATTTGGGTCCTTATCCTTTTTGGAATGATGGCTACGCACTAGTAGAGACGCCTTACTTAGGCATGGAACATCAAGGAGCTATAGCTTATGGCAATAATTATAAAACGGGCTATGCAGGTAGCGATTACTCTCGCATTGGTCTAGACTTTGATTATATAATCATACATGAGACGGGTCACGAATGGTGGGGCAATAGTATCAGCTGTAAAGACATAGCTGATATGTGGATACATGAAAGTTTTTGTACCTACTCTGAAGCGCTTTATGTAGAAGGGATGTATGGCAAAAAGAAAGCACAAGAATATATCAATGCTAAAAAAGAAACTATAGATAATAAAGCTCCCATACAAGGAAAATATGGGGTGAATAACGAAGGCGATGGTGATATGTATAACAAAGGCATGTTGTTTTTAAATACTTTAAGGACTGTTGTAAATAATGATTCGCTTTGGTTTGCTACTCTATACAAAATGCTCAATACTGACTACTATCACAAAAATGCAGACTATAATGATGTAGTGAGATATTTTGAACAGACCACTAGGAAATTTGTAAACCCTTTATTTGAGCAATATATCCAAAAAACAAATATTCCATTACTGGTATATAAAATAGAAGATAAAAATAAATTTATGAAAACTATCTACTATAAGTGGAAAGTAGATGTACTAAATTTTCAAATGCGTTTTTATTTTCAGTATAATGGGAAAAAAGATGATGCCATAGCTACCAACGAATGGAGAAGCTACGATATAAGAGTGAAAAACATCAAAAAATTTGTTGTAGATCAAAACAGAATGTATATTGATGTACAAGAACTTAAGTAATTTATTTATCTTTGAAAACTAAAATCTGAAATTATGAAAAACATATTAATAAGCTATCTATTACTACTATCTATTTTTACTTCTTTTGCTCAAGATGATTTTGACAAAGGATATGATTTATACAAAAACAAAGACTATAAAGGAGCAATACTTTCGTATTCAAAATATATAGCTTCAAATCCTAAAGATGAAAAAGCCTATTTCAATAGATCACTTGCATACTATGACCTTGATGATTATGCAATGGCTATAATTGATGCAGAAGCAGCCATAAAATTGAAGTATGACTATCATTCTGCTTACTATCAATTAGCTATCTGCAAACAAGCACTTAAAGACTATAAAGGAGCATTCATACAATATACAATAGCTATAGGTCTTAAAAATGATTATGCACTTGCTTACTCAGGAAGAGGATCATGCTTGTATTATCTAAAAGAATACTCTGCTTCTGTAAATGACTATGGCAAAGCAGTAGAACTAGACCCGTCAGATGCATCTAACTATGAAGGAAGAGGTCTTTCATATCACTACTTAAAATTGTATTCTCAAGCAATCGCAGATTTTGATAAAGCGTTGACTATGGATTCAAAATCTACTTATGCATACAATAATAGAGCACTATCTAACTGGGAACTTGGCAATAAATCAAAAGCTTGTGCTGACTGGAAAATTGGAGCATCTTTAGGTTCTACTACCAGCAAAAATAATTTGGCTGATTTTTGTAAATAAGAAAATTTTTATACTCTAAAAAAAATGTCATACTAATTCAGTATGACATTTTTTTTAGAGAATTCAAAACTATTTTCCAGTTGGAGCTCCACCAGGCATTGGTGCTGTGTTGCTAGGCATTTGTTTTGGACCTTTATATTTATTGAAGTTTTTATCCAATTCTGTTTTTTCGTTTACAACTCCTTTGCTTTTGCCATTAGAAGACTTCATAGCCCATCCAGAACTAAGGCAAAGCACTAATAAAATACCTGCAAGATACCAAGTAGCTTTTTCTACAACATCTGTAGATTTTGATGCACCAAAGATTTGATTACTTACACCCCCAAATTGGCTATTTACTCCACCACCTTTAGGATTTTGAATAAGAACGATAAGTGCTAATAATACTGAGATTATGATACAAACTATTAAAAATATTGATGCCATTATAAATTACTTTTTTATTAAAATTTCAATTTGAGATGCAAAATAAGTACTTTTTTCGGGAAATTTCAATAATAATTTCTTGTAAGCTAATATTGCTTTCTCTTTTTTGCCTTGTTTTACATACAATTTTGCTAGGGTTTCTGTCACCAAATCATCTGCAGGCAGGTAATTATCGGCTTTATGCTTAGATATCTCCATCACTGAATCTTGTATTTTTTCTTTCTTTTTTATCTGATTTTCTACAAAACTATTTACCTTAACTACCTGATTTTCAGTCAAATCTTTCTCATACGCAAAAATATCGAATGGTACATTGCTCAAAATAAGTTCATTGAGCTCGTCTGCTTCTGGATTGTTTTCTACTATTGTACCATATTCTTCTTCCTCTGTCAACGGCTTTTCTTCAGATAAAGTATGAATCGTATCTTCACTTAAATTATTTTTCAAATCATCGATAAATTCATCATCGATTTTAGTAGAAGATAAATGAATAGCTTCGCTCCTACTTTTATAATGTGCTAACCAATCTTGGAATGTATAATTTTGATTCGGGTCAATTTTTGACTCAGAGATTGTTTCAATAGAGATTTCATTTGTAGTATCTACATCCAATATATCTTGCGAAATATTATTCAATACTTCTGTGTGAAGATTATTCTCTATTGCTATAATTTCTTTAGGTATAGTTGCAGAACTTTCATTTTTTTCAATTTCTTCATTCACCTGAATCGATTCAATAGTTTCTTCTATTGCTATATTTTTCTCAACTACCTCTATTTCTATATTTTCTTTTACAGCTTTTTCAGAGCTTATTATAAGTTCCTCTTTAGATTCTATTATTTCATTTTCAATAGATGAAACAGAACTAGAATCTTTAGTTTCTTTTACTTCATTTTTGATATGTATATAATCAAATAGAAATTCTCTATCACAAGTTTTTAGCGCAGTTTCATTTAATTTTTTTTCAAAATCATCATGATCTAATTGATAATATCTTTTTGTCAATTCTATTTGATAGATTTGACTCCATGGATACTGCTTCGCCTTTTGTTCAAGCGTTTCAAGTGGATACGAATCAATATATTGAAGTAGCGTTTTTACCATTTTACTAAAGCCTTATTAAAAATATCATCTACAATCTGTGTATTGATTTCACGAATTTTTGCTTCTTCTACTGAGGTAAGACTTTGACTACTTTCGTACTGTGCAAATCTGGTGAAATCTTGGCTCCATTTATCTTTCTCATCCAATGCATTTACATAATCTACATGCACAGTCATAGTGATCTGTACTATACCTGATTGTTCACCTGCAACTGGTGCTCTAGATGCTACTACATAATTTGAAATATAACCAGTAAATTTGAGTTCGCCTCCGTTATTTACCAATTTTAAATTGCCTTCAGTAGTAAATTTATTTTTAATAGCTTCTGTAAAAAGTTGGGTCGATTTTACAGGTGCATTTGCAGCTTTAGATGGAAAATAATCGATAGAAATAGTTTTTGCATTGGTACTAGCCCCAGTAAAAGAGTATACACCACATGAGCTAGCAATAGCAACAATAGATGCTATTAGAATGAATGCATAAATATTTTTCACCACTTTATTCATCTATTCCGTATTCTTTTATTTTTCTATAAAGTGTTCGCTCAGAAATACCTAAATCGTCAGCAGCTTTTTTCCTTCTGCTTTTATGTTTTTTAAGCGCACGAAGTATCATCTCTTTTTCTTTATCATCGAGTGAAAGCGATTCATCTACCGTCTCGGCAGTATTAAAATTAGATTTATCGGTTATCACAATTGGTTGCCCCATATTATTTTGCATCACAGGCTCTGTATGCACTACCACAGGCGGTGTATAGAATCCTTGATTGGGTATATTATCATGAACAAATGGCGTATTAACTGCTCCAGTATTCATGTTGAGCATAAATTGTTTCAAGTCATTGATATCTTTTTTTATATCAAAAAGCATTTTGTATAATAATTCTCTTTCAGAAAAATTATTTCCTCCTGACTGATTTTGTTGTTCGTTATTACTCATGATTGCTGGTGTTTTTGATACATTGAAATCTGGAATAAAATGCATAAATTCTTCTGCACCTACCAATTTATCTTTAGCTAATACAGAAACTTGCTCAGCTATATTTTTTAGTTGACGTACATTACCTGGCCAATTATACTTTAGCAATAATCTTTTTGCTTCATCATCAAGCTGTATTGCAGGTATTTTTGTTTTCTCAGAAAAATCCATACATAGTTTTCTGAATAATAAAACAATATCTTCTCCTCTATCTCTCAATGGTGGAATTTCGATAGGAACAGTACTAAGTCTATAATACAAGTCTTCTCTAAATTTTCCTTTTTGTACTGAGTCTAGAAGATTGACATTAGTTGCAGCTACTACACGCACATCTGTTTTTTGCGAAGCAGAAGAACCTACTTTTATAAACTCACCACTTTCTAAAACTCTAAGCAATCTAGCTTGTGTACCTATAGGCATCTCTCCTATTTCATCTAAAAAAATAGTACCTCCATCTACAGTTTCGAAATAGCCTTTACGTTTGTCATTTGCTCCAGTAAAAGAACCTTTTTCATGACCAAATAACTCAGAATCAATAGTGCCTTCTGGTATAGCACCACAGTTTACAGCAATGAAGGGATTATGTTTTCTAGGACTTAATTGATGAAGTATTTGCGAAAATATTTCTTTACCTACACCACTTTCACCAGTGATCAGTACACTCAAATTGGTAGGTGCTACTCGCACGGCCACACTAAGTGCATAGTTCAGTCCAGGTGAATTTCCTATGATTCCGTATCGTTGTTTTACTGCTTGTAAGTCCATATTATTTTTTCATTTATATTGCTGTAGCTATCAGTGTGCCTGATGTACATGCCGTTATTTTTACATTTACTAAATCCCCCACTTTATGGTTTCCTTTATCAAAAATACATACCTTACTTTGTGAATTCCTACCATATAATTGGTTTTCATTTTTCTTTGAAACACCTTCTACAAGTACTTCAAAAGTTTTTCCAATATCTGCTACATTACTTTCATGTGCATGTATTCTTTGCAAATCTACTATCTCTTGTAGCCTACGTTTTTTCTCTAGTTCGGGTATATCATCCGTATATTTTTTTGCTGCAAGTGTACCCGGTCTTTCACTATAAAAATACATATATGAAAGTATGTATTTTACTTCTTTCATAAGTGAAATGGTGTCTTGATGCTCAGCTTCTGTTTCTCCACAAAATCCAGCAATAATATCCGTAGTGATAGATGCTTCTGGCACTATAGTTTTTATTGCTTTTATTCTATCCATATACCATTCTCTATCGTAGGTTCTGTTCATTCGTTCAAGGCAAGTACTACTGCCACTCTGCACAGGAAGATGTACATGCTTGCAAATATTATCGTATTTTGCCATCACATGAAGTACATCATCGAGCATATCTTTTGGGTGAGATGTAGAATATCTGATACGCATAGTAGGAACAGACTGAGCTACTGTTTCAAGTAGGTTGGCAAAATTAAATACCTCGTCAGTGTCTTTTAATTCAATTAATTTTTTACCTCTTAAAGATTCATCTTCACTCCATCTGTAACTATCTACATTTTGACCAAGTAAAGTGATTTCTTTATATCCTTTTTGTTCTAAGTCTTTTACTTCTTGAAGTATCGATTCAGGATTTCTGCTTCGCTCTCTACCTCTTGTATATGGCACTACGCAAAATGCACACATATTATCACATCCACGCATGATAGATACAAATGCTGTTATTCCGTTGCTTGAAAGTCTTACTGGATTAATATCTCCATAAGTTTCTTCTCTAGATAAAAGTACATTCACCGCTTTTTGTCCACCGGTAGCTTCTTCTATCAAGTCTGGCAAAGTTCTATATGCATCTGGTCCAGCTACTATATCAATTAATTTTTCTTCTTCTAGTAGTTTTTCTTTGAGTCGTTCGGCCATACAACCTAAAATTCCTATAAGTGCACCTGGATTTCTTTTTTTGATGACTTTAAGATTGTCTAGTCTGTTTCTTACCGTTTGTTCAGCTTTATCACGAATAGAACAAGTATTTATAAATACGATATCTGCTTCATTAAAATCTCTAGTACTATCATATCCTTTTTGAGTAAGCACTGAAGCTACTATTTCGCTATCATTAAAATTCATAGCACATCCGTAGCTTTCTATATAAAACTTTTTACCATTGCTAGGTATATGTACTGGTCTTTCTTGAATCAATGCTTCTCCTTGACGAGTTTCGTCTTGAGTTTTGTCTGGCATTTCAAATGCAATATCGTTTTTATAGAGCTCCATGGATTAATTTCTCGTACAAAATTAGTGCAATTTAGCCAATAATGACAATTTGACATGTTATTATTCACTAAAAATGTACATATTTGTTGTAGAATAAATGGAACAGCAAACTAAAATATCGATAATCACTATTGTATACAATCGAATACATGATATAAAACATACCATAGAAAGTGTATTGGGTCAAGAATTTAAAGATATTGAATATATAATCATTGATGGAGCTTCTACCGATGGAACTATAAAAATAATAAATACTTACAAAGATAAAATACAAAAAATCATCAGTGAAAAAGATGTAGGAATCTATGACGCTATGAATAAAGGGCTTAAAAATGCAACTGGAGAATTTGTACTTTTTATGAATGCTGGAGATAGTTTTTTTGATAAAAATGTTTTGAAAAATATTTTTTCATCTGAAAAAATACATGCAGATTTTATTTATGGCGATACGATGTTTGTAGATATGCAAGAGAAAGAAATTGGATTGATGAGTAATATTCGAAAAAGAAAACTACATAGTAATCTTACTTGGAAAGAGATGAATCATGGTATGATGTTTTGTCATCAGAGTTTTATTGTAAAAAGAAAAATAGCACCATTTTACAATTTGAAATACAAGCTTAGTGCAGATATAGACTGGATTATTCAATGCATGAAAAACAGTAATTCAAATTACTACTATGATAAAACTCCTATTGCAAATTTTCAAATAGGTGGAGCATCTATTCAAAACCAACGTGCATCTTTAATAGAGCGATTTCAAGTATTAGCCAATCATTTTGGGTATATAAATACGATAATATCACATATAAAAATAGCTTTGAAATTTAATTAATTCAATGATAGAACAAGCACATAAAGGAAATCTAAAAGGCTTGAACACCTTGAGATTTATGGCTTTTTTTGTTATATTTCTATTTCATTCTTTCGATATATTTTCTTATGGATATTTAGGTGTCGATTTATTTTTTGTACTATCTAGTTTTCTACTCACTTTTTTAGCACTCAAAGAAATAGAACTTACTCATTCTTTCTCTCAAAAAAACTTTTTTGTACGAAGAGCTTTACGAATTTTTCCTTTATATTTTTTTGTGGTTATTGCACTCACCGTATTTTTACCCATACTATCCAATATCTATCATCTTGATATTTCATTTCCAGAAAAGCCTTATCTGTATTGGACATTTCTATCCAATTTTGATAAGAGCAATCATATTTTTGCATTAAAATTTCTATGGTCTATAGCAGTAGAAGAGCAATTTTATATACTCTTTTTAGGGTTGAGTTTTTTCTTCACACGTAGTATCTGGATTCCTATTAGTATTTTATTAGTTAGCTACTTTATATATATGAGTTATAGCAATACTTATTTTCTAGATACCTATTCTCATGTAGTACCTCATTTTGCCAATTTTGCTATAGGGATGATTATGGCTTGGCTATTTTATTATAAAAGAATGACATTAGATTTCAAAATAATATTTTGTTTAATATGTGGTCTATTCGCATATCTATTTTATGATTTAGCTATTGTATTTAATATTTGTTTTTCATTTTTCATAGGAGGTATTATAGTTTCGATGATAGAATCATATGAAGTCTTTCCTATACTTTCTAAAATATTTTATCCTACTGAAATACTTGGCAGATATAGCTATGGGCTATATGTATATAGTGGTATCATCATTACTTTCGGAAAAAAATACTTGCCTTATCAGAATGAACTTATGATATTTTTTATAGAACTAATTGTACTCTTTATAGTTTCAATTCTCTCTTATCATATATTTGAGAAAAGGTTTATTGATATGAAGAAGAGGTTTTATAAAAAAAAGAGTGATTATTTTTAATAACCACTCTTTTATATTCTATAAAGATTTTTAATCCTTATACATCTCTTTTATTTCCTTATCGTATTTAGCCATTACTACCTTACGTTTTACTTTCATAGTTGGGGTGAGTTCTCCACCTATGATACTCCATTCATCTGGTACTAGTTTAAATTGTTTGATTTTTTCTATCTGACCAAAATTGTGATTCAATATTTCAATCTCCGATTTGATAAGTGAATAAACCTCTGGAGAGTTAGCCAATTCTACGTTTGATTTGGCATGTACCCCATGTTTGGTAGCCCAATCAGTCAAATTTAAAAATGAAGGAACAATCAATGCTCCAACAAATTTTTCATTTTCACCTACTACACATATTTGCTCTATATATCTACATTCTTTCATTTTATTTTCTATCACTTGTGGAGCTACATATTTTCCTCCACTAGTTTTGAAAAGCTCTTTTACTCTATCAGTTATTTTCAAAAACTTACCATCTATAAATTCACCACAATCACCTGTATGCAACCATCCATCTGCATCTATAGTCTCAGCAGTGATATCTGGTCTCTTATAGTAGCCCATCATCACGTTTGGTCCTTTTACAAGTATCTCATTATTTTCGCCTATTTTCACTTCAACACCTGGTATCAATGGACCTATAGTACCAAACATAAATCCACCTGGCTCAAATCTATTGACACTCACCGCAGGAGAGGATTCTGTTTGTCCATAGCCTTCACGAATAGCTATACCAGCACCACTGAATACTCTACCTAGTCTTTCTTGAAGTGCTGCAGCACCAGTTACAATACCTATTACTTCTCCACCCAAAGCCTCACGCCATTTGCTATATATGAGTTTGTCATATATTTTGTATTTAAAGGTAGTGCGTTCTTCACCATTGTATTTCATTGCATGGTCTACAGCCCAGAAAAATAATTTCTTTTTAAAACCAGTTAGTTCCAATCCTTTACCAATGATTTTTTCATAAACTTTCTCCAATAAACGTGGCACACAAGTAAAGAAATGCGGTTTCACTTCTTTTAGATTGTCTACAAGTTTTTCGAGACTTTCTGCGTAGTATACTTGGCATCCTACCGCTGTATATATATAGATAGCTACTCGTTCAAATATGTGACATAGAGGAAGAAAACTCAATACTTTATTACCATTAACCAATGGGAAGATGGTCATTACAGATTTTACATTGCTCACCACATTATTGTGAGAGAGCATCACTCCTTTTGGTACACCAGTAGTACCAGAAGTATAAATAATCGTAGCCAAAGATTCTGGTTTTATATTGTCTTTTATAGCATTTACAACATCTATTTCATCTAGACTACCTGTAGCCATAAATTCTTTCCAATTTGTAGCTCCAGCTACATCGTCAAATGTATATATAGCTTGCAAATCTGGACATTCTGATTTTATATTCGTTATTTTATCAAATAGGTCTTTGTCTGCTACAAAAGCTACTTTTATACTAGCATCATTAAAAATAAATTTATAATCACTCTCGCTAATAGTAGGATATACCGGTACGTTTACAATACCTGCTTGCATCATACCCAAATCAACAAAATTCCATTCAGGTCGATTGGGAGAAATAAGTGCTACTTTATCTTGTTCTTTCAAGCCAAATTTGATAAAAGCACTACTCATCTGATTGGCTATATCTATTACTTCTTTGGTACTAAAACTTTTCCAAACTCCATCATACTTGTATGACAAGTATTTGTCCATTGGATATTTTGTATTTTGATAATAAAGTGTATCAAATAATCTAGTAAAATCGTTCATAATAAAAAGTGTTTATTTGGTTTCAAATCAAAAATATATAAATAAACTCAAAACTTCAAGTTAAAAAAAATAAATCTGCATGCTAGAATTGAGCTTTATATCTTTGCAAGGTAAAATATTAAACAAAAAATCTATTTTTTTATTATAATAATATGAAACACTATCTACTACTTTGCAGTTTTATACTAGTATTATCTGCTTGTAAATATAAAAATGAATGGCATCAAGTGAATGTAAAAAATTCTTTTTCTATAGAGGTACCCGACTATATGGAAGAATCAAAAAAACTCAGAGAAGATGCAACTTTTCAATATGAAAATAGATACAGAAACACGTATGTAATCGTTTTAGAAAAAGATAAAGGAACGGAGGATTTTTCTACCTTTGAAAAAAACGCAATAAAACCTTTGACTACCTATGTAGATAAATGTATAATCACAGATTCTACTTATATAAAAGTAAATGGACTAGATGCTCGTATGAATAAAATAATGGGCGATATGGAAAGTGGTGATGAGAAAGAAACCATATACTACACACATTATTCAGTAAATGGCAAAAAAAAGTACTACGAAATATGTACTTGGACTAGAGGTCCAAAAAGACTGGATCAATATGGTCCAGATTTGAAACGTATTATGGATTCCTTTAAAGAATTATAATATTTTATTTTCATATAGATTTTCTTATCTTGCAGATAAAACTATATGAAAACTTCATCTGCTAAATACTTTTTCATCTTTTATATGATTATAGCTCTTTTAGAACTTCTATCAGAGTTGTTAGATATAACATGGCTTAGATTTATTAGCAAACCGTTATTGATGATAGTTTTAGCTATTTATTTTTATTTGAGTTGTAGCAAACCGCTTTCTAAAAACAATCAACTCATGCTTTTTGCTTTATTTTTTGCTTGGGGAGGCGATGTGGCATTGATGTTTACTACACAATTCAAGTTAGCATTTCTTATGGGATTAGCTTCTTTCCTACTTTGCCATATACTTTATGTATTTCATTTCAATAAAAAAATTGATAAAGAAAGTAGCTACAAAGGTTTTGTATTTGAAAATAAATTTATGCTCATACCATTTATAGCTTATGCATATTTGCTGATTATGTTTGTATATCAGGGATTGGGTGATATAAAAATACCTGTGTTTATCTATTGTGCAGTGATCATGTGTATGTGTATCGTTGCTATAAATAGATATGGTAGAACCAATAATAAAAGTGCCTTCTTAATCATTGCTGGTGCATTATCTTTTATGTTTTCAGACTCGGTAATTGCTCTCAATAAGTTTTCATCTTTATTTACAGGCAATCATATACTTGCCTCTCTTATTATTATGTCACTTTATATCATTGGTCAATATTTAATAGTAGAAGGAAGCTTACAACATGAACATCAGTCTTAGTAATTTCTTAGTAGGCAACAAACAGTTTGAGACAGTGCATGATTATTTCACTGACCTTGCTACTATGTATGGGTATGAAAAATACATACCGCATTTCAAACAAGATCACGTAATGAGCGATGGAAATATTTTGCATTTAGAAATATTAAAAAAAAGCCAACTTGCTCCTACTATCATCATAGTGCCTGGTACTGGTATTTATGGTTTTTGCTATGCTGGTATCATGATAAAACTCTATGAAGCTGGATACAATGTGATAGCTCCAGACTTGCGTGGACATGGTAGAAGTGGTGGCATACGAGGAGACTATACTATAGAAGAATTAGTAATTGATATAAGACATGTAATTAGTTATACTATAGATAATTTCAATAGAAATGTGAGTTTGCAGGTAGTAGTCAAGGGGCTATAGTGAGCCTATATACAGCCAGTATAGATGAACGAATACAAAGTATGATATGTCATAATATAGCTGACTTATCTGCTCCAGAAACTGCACAACTTGCAAGACATCAAAACTTATTTAAAATCTTGCGTCCACTAATAATAAAAACAGGTGAAATACTTCCTCAAACACAAGTACCTATCTCGAGTTACCTCAATCTAGAATCTATCAAATTGAGCTATTATGGTAATTTGAAAAATTTTATACAACAAGATCCATTGGTATTAAAATCCATTTCACTGCGTGCACTGAAATCACTCAGCTCAGCAAAAATGCATAAACCTATAGAGGAAATGAATATACCTACAATGGTGATGAGTGGATTGGATGATACAATTTTTCCAGTGAGCTATACACAAGCTATATACGATAAACTCAATTGCAAAAAAGATCTAAAACTCTATAAAAACTGCGACCATGCTTTGGTAAATGAAAATGTAGACTTGATATATAAAGATGTGATAGGTTGGTATGAAGAGGTGTATAGGTAAGCTGGTTAAGTCTTATTATTGTTTTATAATTTTAGTTATTAAACTTTGACCATTATTATTTTGCAGTTTAATTATATAAATACCAGGTGAATAATTATATAAATCTATCTTTTTTTCATTTTGATTCATAACCTCTTCTTTATAAATTTGGTTACCAAATAAGTTATAGATACTAACATTAAAATTATCTAAATTAGAAGCAATAATGAAAAAATCATCTGTAATTGAAGGATAAATAAATGTATTTATAAAATCATTATTTACTATTGAAGCATGAATAAGAGCACTATCAGATAAGCAAATATTTCCGTATTCTCTAGAACCATGAAACCCTTCTAAATTAGACAATCTATCATCGCCATTATATGTAAGCCTTGATGAAATATATCCATATTTCGTGTTTACAATTAAATTTGTTCGCTCTCCATCCATAGCACTAATATTAAATAATGCTATACTGTCATCTATAGGTCCTCCATAATAATCTGGATTTGTATTGATTGTTTGAAAACTTATTGAGTCTTGATAGTCTAATATACCCCATGTAAGTGAATTTGAAAACAGTAAGTTGAGAGGAACTAGTGTCTTATTAGGTTTCAAATATGGGAATGTATTATTTGAATATTCAATTGTTTCATATGTAGTCATAGTGCTACAAATAATATCTCCTCTAGGTGGTCCTGGAGTACAACTTTTCACAGCTTTTTTTATATCATAGATATATGAAGTTGGAGTAATAATTTTATTTAGTATTACTATTTTAGTATAAAATTCTATAGGGGTAAATATTATATAATTCCTTATACAAAATTCATCTCCTACCTCGTAATTATATAAATCTTTATATGTAGGCAATTGATAACTGTTTGTGTCTGATTGTTCTCCTATTAAATTATAAGAATTCAGACTTTTATAATCATCATATCTTACAAGACCCTGATTTTTTGATAGTATTATAGTATCATTTGAGGTGCAATAAATATATTTTATCGAATCTAATTGCTCTAGAATAGTAGATGTATCAATTTTTATTATTGATGCACTATTTGCGTTATTAAATTGAAATGTACTTGATAATACTCCTAAATGATTAATAAAAAATGTATCTGGCTTATAAAAAAATATCCGCTATCTGTTTTTAAAATTGATGTATTTAGGAACTGTGGAGTTTTATAATTATATCTTAAATTTTCAAAAATTACTTCTTGAGGTGAACATACTAAATTTAAGTAAAATAATGTATCTGTACCCACTAATTTAAAAGAATCAATCAAAATAGAATTAGAATAATTACTTGTAATATTATCTTTATAATGATAATATGAATTTTTATTAAATAATTCCCAATTTTGAGAATATGATTTAAAAAGTATACTAAGCGACAAAATAAGAATTATATAATTTTTCATGGAAATTTATTTTAGTCAAATATATTAAATTAAAAGCAAAAAAAAGCAGTCAAAAAATTTGACTGCTTTTGTATTTAATATGTATTCTTAACTCTGCTCTTTTGGCTTTTTCTTAGCTGGAGTAGCTTTACTTACTTCTATTTTTATTTTATTATTTTCTTTATCAAATAGAGCTACTAAATTATCTCCAGGTTTCAGATTGGCACTCAATATTTCTTCAGCTAATGGATCTTCTAGATATTTCTGTATCGCTCTATGAAGTGGACGAGCACCATATGCAGGGTCGTATCCTTTTTCGCTTAGGAAATCTTTTGCTTCTTCTGATAGTGTGATAGTATATCCCAAATCATTGATTCGTTTGTATACTTGTTTCAATACTATATCGATGATCTGATGCAAATCTGCTTTTTTCAATGAATTAAACATTATCACATCATCTATTCTATTTAAGAACTCTGGTGAAAAAGTCTTTTTCAAAGCCTTTACAATCACCCCTTTTGTATTTTCATCTTCGTTTTCTACCTTAGCTTTAGTGCTGAAACCAACACCTGTTCCAAAGTCTTTAAGGTCTCTAGCACCGATATTAGAAGTCATGATGATCATCGTATTTTTGAAATCTACTTTTCTTCCAAGACCATCTGTAAGCTGACCATCATCTAATACTTGCAATAAAATATTGAATACATCTGGATGCGCTTTTTCTATTTCATCCAACAAAATCACTGAATATGGTTTACGTCTTACTTTTTCAGTAAGCTGTCCACCTTCTTCATATCCTACGTATCCTGGAGGCGCACCAATCAATCTAGATATAGAAAATTTTTCCATATACTCACTCATATCTATTCTAAGTAATGAATCTTCACTATCAAAAAGATATTTTGCCATTGCTTTTGCAAGCTCTGTTTTTCCTACACCTGTTGGACCTAAAAATATAAACGATCCGATAGGTTTATTCGGATTTTTGAGTCCTACTCTATTTCGTTGAATTGCTCTAGATACTTTTATGATAGCTTCATCTTGTCCTACTACATGTTCTTTGAGTATCGCGCTCATTTGAACCAATTTTGCATTTTCTGTCTGTGCTATTTTATTTACAGGAATCCCAGTCATCATACCTACCACTTCAGCTATATCATCTTCTGTGACTGGATATTTTTTTACTTTACTTTCTTCTTCCCATTTGTTTTTAGCATTTTCTAAATCTTCCAATAGTTTTTTCTCCGTATCTCTAAGACGTGCCGCCTCTTCGTACTTTTGGCTTTTTACTACTTTGTTTTTTTCTAGTTTTATGTTTTCTATCTGAGCCTCTAGATCTATTACATTTGCTGGCACATGTATATTTTTCAAGTGCACTCTTGCACCTACTTCATCCAATACATCTATTGCTTTATCTGGTAAAAATCTATCCGTGATATATCTTACGCTCAGCTTTACACAAGCATTGATAGCTTCATCACTATATTCTACATTGTGATATTCCTCATATTTAGATTTTATATTATTCAATATAATCACTGTATCTTCAGGAGATGGTGGGTCAATAATTACTTTTTGAAATCTTCTATCTAATGCACCATCTTTTTCTATATGCTGACGATACTCATCTAAAGTAGAAGCACCAATTGCTTGGAGTTCACCACGTGCTAATGCTGGCTTGAAAATATTGGATGCATCTAAAGAGCCTGTAGCACCACCTGCACCAACTAAAGTATGTATTTCATCTATAAATAAAATTACATCTCTATTTTTTTCTAGCTCAGTCATGATAGCTTTCATACGCTCTTCAAACTGTCCTCTATATTTAGTGCCAGCTACTAATGCAGCTAAATCTAACATTACTACTCTTTTGCCAAACAGTACTCTAGAAACTTTTCTTTGAACAATTCTAAGTGCAAGACCTTCTACAATAGCAGTTTTACCTACACCTGGTTCGCCTATTAGTATTGGATTATTTTTCTTACGTCTACTCAGAATCTGAGAAACACGCTCTATTTCAGTTTCTCTGCCTACGATTGGGTCTAGCGTACCCTCTTCTGCAGCTTTGGTCACATCTCTACCAAAATTATCAAGTACAGGAGTTTTAGATTTGGATGGAGCACCTGGTTTTTTTGAATCTGCTCCTGATGAGCCTCCTCCTTGTCTTCCTCTAGAATCGTCATCAAATCCTGCATCATCATTATCATTATCCCCTGGCAATTCGCTTTTGATATCGTTTTGAAAATACTCTAACTCCGCTTTGAACAACTCATAATCTACATCATATTGTTGTAATATTTGAGTAGCTATATTATCTTTATTTTTAAGAATAGACATCATCAGATGCTCCGTTCCTATCATATCACTTTTAAGTACTTTTGCTTCTAGTACTGTTATCTTCAACACTTTTTCAGCTTGTTTAGTAAGTGGAAGATTAGCTGCAGAATAAGTAGTTTTAGACACTTTTTCTTTTATTGAATCTTCTATGGCTCTTCGGATGAGCACCGTATCTACATCTAAACTTTGAAGTACTTTTATAGCTATACCATCACCTTCTCTTATAAGTCCTAAGACTAAATGCTCTATGCCTATATAGTCGTGACCCAACCTCAATGCTTCTTCTCTGCTGTAAGAAATCACTTCTTTTACTTTAGGCGAAAATTTTGCTTCCATATATATTATTTTTCTATTTCTACTTTATAAAGGTATTAATTCTACTTTATAAAAAACCTATTTTTAACAATAAAAGTTCTAACATTCTAAATTAATTGTGTAGTATAAAATACACTTATTAATATAAGACGAGTAAATCTGTTAAATAGGTGCAAATTTTATGCTAAAAAATTATTTTTAATTTATTTTTCTTATATTTAAGTTTGTAAACTAAAAAAAAATACCGTGAATCTACAAGTAGAACGAAAAGAGAAATATATTAGTATAATATTGCAAGGAGAAAAATTATTAAGCAATAATAATAAAGACTTAAAAGAAACCATACTAGACCCTGCAAATGGTACTTTTAGAAATATTATCTTGGATATTAGCAATGTGAAATATATCGATTCATCAGGATTGAGTGCTATACTTTTGGCTTATAAATCTTGCAAGGCAAAAGGTGGAGTCATGGTGCTTTGTGGTGCTTGTGATGCTGTGAAAACACTTATCAAAATATCTCAACTTGACTCGATACTTACCTCTGTACCTACATTGGATGAGGCTAGAGACTATATCATGATGGAAGAACTTGAAAAAGATATCAATGGATAATGACTTTAGTGTCACTATTATTGGCTCCAACTCAGCAACTGCAGCACATGGCAGATTTCCAACTTCTCAATATTTAAAATTAAAAAACAATCATTTTCTTATAGATTGTGGCGAGGGTACTCAGTTTAGAATGAGTGAATTTAATATCCCAAAATCACATATTTCAAAAATATTTATTTCGCATCTTCATGGCGATCATTTTTATGGATTGGTAGGATTGCTTACTAGTTATAGCCTAGCAAAACGAACTAAGACTTTAGAAATATATGCACCGAAAGGCTTAAAAGAAATCATAGAAATTCAAAATAAATATTCAGATGCTTATTTTTCATATGAGATCGTCTATATAGAAACACAAGCAAATGAAAAAGCAATACTTTTTGAAGATGAAACGGTGAGAGTTTCCAGCTTTCCACTCAAACACAGAATAGATACAACAGGATTTTTATTTGAAGAAAAAAATACCGAACTGAAGATAATCAAAGAAAAAATAAGTGAGTATGATTTGAATGTTGACGAAATAGTAGCATTTAAAAACAAAAAAAATCTAGAAAGAGAGAAGGGTACATTACTTAATTATTCTGATTTTACATATCCAGAAAGCACTCCTCGATCCTACGCCTATTGTAGTGATACATTATATAATGAAGATTTGATTAATTGTATTTTCGAAGCAACAATGCTGTATCACGAAGCTACATTTGACAACAAACTATTACAATTGGCAGAAAAAACCAACCACAGTACTACGCATCAAGCTGCGACTATTGCTAAAAAACTAAATACTAAAAAATTGCTGATTGGACATTTTTCATCTAGATATCATCAACTGGATATATTATTGAATGAATGTAAAGAAATATTTGAAAATACCGAAATAGCCGTAGAAGGAGAAACGTATAGTATAAACTAACTATTCTTCAAATCTAATTTCTTGAATCACGAATGAAGTACCTTTCTGTTTGATAAGTACGAAAGTTCTGAATGTACCATTACTAGTAGCTAACTTACCTACTGCAAACTTTGAGCCTTCTGGCGATGCACCTTCATGAATAGATGTAAATGATTTCACTGTGTGTTTTGCGAAAAAATCTTTCAATATAAGCTCTGCTTGTTGCTTGCTATATGAATTTTCATTTTCTAAAATAGTGATACTTACAGTAGATTCAAAAAATGAAGCCAATGCACCAGAATTACCTGCATTAAGTGCTGTAATAACTTGTGTGTTTTGTGCAGACAACATATTTGTCACGATAAATAAGGCACTAATAAAAACTAACTTTTTCATTTTTTTGTTTTTAAGATTTTTAATAAATCTTAACAAATAATACAGCTAAATACATGCCAAACTATTTGCTTAGTTCTGCAAAATACTTAAAAAAATATGGAATTGTCTCAATTCCTTTGTAAAAGTTATACAGACCATAATGTTCATTTGGAGAGTGAATAGCGTCACTATCCAAACCAAAACCCATCAATACCGATTTTGTGTTGAGTTCTCGTTCAAACATTGTAACAATAGGAATACTTCCACCACTTCTCATAGGCAAAGGTTTTTTGCCAAATGTAGTTTCCATAGCCATAGCTGCTGCTTTATATGCTATAGAATCCGTAGGAGTAACTGCGGCTTCACCACCATGCATATCTTCCACACTTACTTTCACATATGGTGGTGCTATAGATTTGAAATGTTCTTCAAAAAGTTTAGCTATTTTTTTATTGTCTTGATTGGGTACTAATCGCATAGAAATTTTTGCATAAGCTTTTGAAGGTAATACTGTTTTAGCACCTTCGCCAGTATAGCCTCCCCAAATACCATTTACATCTAAAGTTGGTCGAATAGAAGTACGCTCTACTGTAGTATATCCTGTTTCACCCAATACTTCATCAATATCCAAGTGTTTTTTGTAGTCATTTATATCAAAAGGTGCGCTATTCATCATATCTCTTTCCTCTTGACTTACATCTATTATTCCATCATAAAAACCTTTTACAGTAACTTTTCTGTTTTCATCATGAAGTGATGCTATCATCTCACAAAGAATATTGATAGGGTTGGCTACAGCTCCACCATATATGCCACTATGAAGGTCTCTGTTGGGTCCTGTCACTTCTACTTGCATATAAGCCAATCCTCTTAATCCTGTAGTAATACTAGGTACATCATTAGCAATTATCGCAGTATCTG
This sequence comes from Chitinophaga pinensis, assembly GCA_945860705.1. Taxonomy (GTDB): domain Bacteria; phylum Bacteroidota; class Bacteroidia; order Chitinophagales; family CAMDFR01; genus CAMDFR01. Next base: position 52,322 of record CAMART010000010.1, read on the forward strand.
ATATTAAAACAACATCGCTCTTTAACCTATCTTTATTAGCTTTTACAAAGGTTTCTAAGTTTTCACTTCCTACCTCTTCTTCTCCTTCTATCATAAATTTTACATTACATGGCAAACAATTGTTTTGCATCATGAGCTGAAACGCTTTTACATGCATATAAAACTGTCCTTTATCATCTGCACTACCTCGTGCATAAACTTTTCCGTCTTTAACTACTGGCTCAAATGGAGGTGAAGTCCACAATTCTATTGGGTCAGCAGGTTGTACATCATAATGTCCATATACAAGAACAGTTGGCAAATTGACATCAATTATTTTTTCACCATATACTATAGGATACCCAGCTGTTTCACAAAGTTCTACCATATCAGCACCAGCTTCTTTGAGTTTTTGAGCAGTAAATTCTCCTGCTTTTCTTACATCTGCTGCAAATTGAGGATTGGCGCTTACACTAGGTATTTTAAGCAAATCAATTAATTCATTTAAAAAAAGTTCTTTATTTGCTTCTAAGTGAGGATATAGATTTTGCATTGTATATTTAAAATTTATTAGAATGTAAAAGTAAAATGATTTTGTATGAATAGAAACATTAAGATAAAATTATTATGGTAAATTTGAATATGAAAAAAATTATACTTTTCTTAATAGTTGCATTTCTAAGTACCATCAATATTTATTCGCAAATTACAAAAGATTATGCAGTTCCATTAAATGCTATTACAAATACTTTAGAACCTTCTATTACTTTATATTGGACTGCTAGTAGTGCAAATAGTTTTAGTATTTATAGAAAATTAAAAAACGAAAATACTTGGACAATATTAGGCGCAGCAATACCTGCATCGGTGAGATCATATAAGGATACAAATGTGCTACTCAATACAATATATGAATATAAAGTAGTAAAAAATGCTATTGGCTACAATGCATATGGATATATATCATCTGGTATAAACATAGATATAATAGATGATAGAGGTATTATGATTTTAGTTGTAGATAGTATTGTTTCTACCATGTCTGGTGTTATCAATAATTATATAAAAACTTTAGAAGGGGATGCTTGGACTATAAAAAAACTAATAGTAGGTAGATATGAAGCAGTATCAAGTGTAAAAAGTAAAATAGTAAATTTATATTTAGAAGATCCTACGAGAACTAAAACTTTATTTTTACTAGGTCATATACCTGTGCCCTATTCAGGAAATTTCACAAGCCCACCAGATGGACATAGTGACCATATAGTAGCCTGGCCAACAGATGCATACTACGGCGATATGGATGCTATATGGGATGATGTGAGTGTGAATAATACAACAGGAGCAGATCCAAGAAATCACAATATACCTGGTGATGGCAAGTTTGATTATTCCTATCCGCCTACAGAAATAGAATTAGAAATCGGTCGAGTAGACTTTAGTAATTTAAATTACTTCACTCCTATAACAGAATTTGTATTGTATCAACGATATCTTGAAAAAAATATGAAATATAGAAATTCAGGATATTCTGTAAGAAATAAAGCAATTATAGATGATAATTTTGGGACATTAAGTGGAGAAGCCTTTGCTAGTAGTGGATGGAAAAGTTTTGCTCCAATCATAAATGACACTAATATTGAAACTGCCGATTTAAGAGCAAGTTGTGATACTTCTTCATTTCTGTTTAGCTATGGTTGTGGTCCTGGTTCATATGAAAACTGTGGAGGAGTAGGCTCAAGTAGTGATTTGGCAGGTGATTCACTGAGAACAGTATTTAATATGCTCTTTGGTTCGTACTTTGGTGACTGGGATAGTCCAAATAATCTGATGAGAAGTATGATAGCTCAAGGTGCAACACTCACCACTTGCTGGAGTGGCAGACCGCATTGGTACTTGCATCATATGGGTATGGGTGACCATATAGGTTATGACCAAAAAATAGTTCAAAATAATACTAGTCTATATCATACTAATATTTTTGGAAATGGAATACAAATTGCTTTATTGGGAGACCCAAGCTTGAGAGCTCAGATAGTAGCACCTCCAAAAAATATCAGAGCAACCTATACAAAACCAACTATCACTATACAGTGGGATACCATAGCCAATGAAGATATTATAGGTTATATTATCTACAAAAAAAATACTTCTAATAATTATGAGAGAATCACAAATATATTGAGCAATACAAATATATATGAGTATCGATGTGTAAATAAAGTAGGTATTGAAGAGTTTATGGTAAAATCTGTAAAACTCGAAGAAACTGCATCTGGTACTTTTTATAATACTAGTATAGGAAAAAGCGATACTGCATTTGTAAATATATTAGATAGCATCATCACCAATATTAATGTGACTGTAAACACTATTAATGGAAATGTGACTTTGTATTTTACCAGTTCTATAGAGGCAAATACATATAATTGGACACTAGGCGATGGTACTATCTTGAACGATTCACTGATAAATCATACCTATTCTCAAAGCGGAAACTACAATATAAAATTGATAATAAGTGATGGATGTATCACAGATACTATCTATCAAAATTTAAATTTAGTAATAGACAATATAATTAGTAATAATAAAGAAGATATAGTAGTATATCCTAATCCAAGTAATGAGTTGATAAATATCAATAATGATAAAATTAAGTTAATAGAAATATTGGATTTAAATGGAAATAAATTGATAGTATCTAATAATTCTACAACTGATATATCAAATTTATCTGCTGGAGTTTATTTTATAAATATATATTTATATGATGGGGTTATAGTTCAAAAAAAACTATTCAAATATTAAACAATTAATAAAAAAAAGACATTAATCAATTATGAAATCTATACATCAATTTACAGTGAAAGACATACATCAAAACGATGTGTCATTAGAGCAATACAAAGGAAAAGTTTTACTAATAGTGAATACGGCATCTAAGTGTGGACTTACTCCGCAATATGAACAAATGCAAGAGCTCTATGACGAATTGAAAGGTAAAGATTTTGAAATATTAGCATTCCCAGCAAATGATTTTGCAGGGCAGGAACCACTAAATGGAATGGAGATTCAAGAGTTTTGTACACTAAATTTCAAGACTACATTTCCTGTATTTGACAAAGTAGTAGTGACAGGTAGCAATGCATGCGCATTATTTAAATTCCTTTCAAATAAAAACGAAAATGGTGTAGTGAATGTTTCACCAAAATGGAATTTTCAAAAATACTTAATAAATAAAAATGGTGAAGTAGTAGATTATTTTTTACCAATCACTGTTCCAACTGCTTCTAAAATAAAAAAGGCTATCAACGAACTACTAGTATAAATTTCTTACAATATTTCTATATTTGTATAACATAAGGAATAACACATGAAATTAGACATTTTAGCTTTTGGAGCTCATCCTGATGATGTAGAACTAGGTTGTGGTGGTACTTTGGCCAAACAAGTATCTTTAGGTAATAAAGTAGGTATAGTAGATTTGACAAGATCTGAACTAAGCTCTAGAGGCACTATTGAAACTAGAGCAAAAGAAACAGAAGATGCTAGCAAAATTTTAGGCATCCATATAAGAGATAATCTAGGATTTGCTGATGGGTTTTTTAAAAATGATAAAGAGCACCAATTAGAAATAATAAAACTAATACGAAAATACCAACCACAAATTGTATTAACAAATGCATTGTCTGATAGACATCCTGACCATGCAAGAGCACAACAATTGGTATCAGATGCCTGTTTTTTGGCTGGACTGACCATGATAGAAACAAGCTATAATGGCGATATACAAAAAGCATATAGGCCAAAAAATATATACAATTATATCCAAGCATATGATTTAAAAGCAGATTTTTTAATAGATATAAGTGGATTTGAAAAACAAAAAATGGATTCAGTACTTGCTTATAAAAGTCAATTCTATGATCCAAATAGCAAAGAAGTAGAAACATATATTTCTTCACCTCATTTCTTAGAAGCGCTAAAAGCAAGAATGATTCAATGGGCTCAAATCATAGGTACAGAATATGCTGAAGGATTTACTACTCCTAGATATATAGCCACAGACGATTTAATGAAACTAATATAATAAAAAAAGACCTCAGAAAATTCTGAGGTCTTTTTATATGTAGCTAAGCTAATTATTCTTTTATTAAGTTATAAACTAAAGTATCTATTCCGTCTGTTAAAGATAAACTTAGATTAGTTTTTGTTAACTCATCTATTTTCCAAACTACTTCATCTACTGTACCAGGATATAAAGTAATCATAGTTCCATCTTCAGAGATAGTATACGTAAATGACTCTACATCTCCTGTATCAAAGAAAGAACCAGAGCAAACAGCATCTTTTTCTTTACATTTATTGAAAGTCATTTTTATTACATCTGGAGCAAATGGCACGTCTGTTCCATTATAAGTTATTGTTTGTACTTTCCAAGTACCATCAATTTTACTTAAAGTTACAGATTCTTTACTACATGAATTTAGCATTACTACTGAGAATAATACTATGACTGCTAAGCTAATTTTTTTTAACATTGTATTTTATTTTTTGGGTTTAAGAATATACAAATATAAACATTAAATATTTATCCTATATAGGGAAAAAGGATGATTTGTGATAAAAATTATGAATGTTAAATAAATATTAATCAAACAACTCTTTTTGTTCACCAGTATCTTCGCTACCGCCATCCAAGTCAAACTCGATAGTAGTGCCTATATCAATATATTCTGTATCTTCCGGAGCATCTTCTGGTGTGATATCTTTTATATCTCCTTTTATTGGGAAATAAGTAAGTTTATTACCCAATGCTTTCCAGCCTTTTACTTCTATAAGATCATTGATAGAAACTTGTTCTAATTCTTTGTCTTTAGTTTTTCCTTTGAGTATAGTATATTCTATTTTAGGATTTTTCTTTATAGACAATATCAAAAGCTTGCTATCATTATGCTCCGTAATGTACTTATATTTTTTTCCTTCTTGTGATGCTTCTATTTTAAATCTTTTTACATAGATATTTTTACTGCTACCATCATAGTATACAGCAGAAATAACAAGAAGTGGATTATATTTTTGAATCTCAATTATATTTTCTGGTTCATATCTATTGGTCAATTCAAAATTGGTCAATTCATACTCCCCATTTTTATTGAGCACCAATATTTTATTATCTGTATCAAACGTACCAAGATGCTTTCCTCTGCTATCTTTATTGAGCCTTCCCACTATTTCATCAAACCAAATATCTACACCACCCAATGTACTTTGTCCTTTTGTTTTAAAATCTACTTTTTTTATTGGATATTTTGTTATCACATTTCCTTGGCTCTGTCTACCTTTCACTGCAAGCTCTCCAAAACTAAATTCAAATACTTTGTTTTTAGCAGCTGATGCTGGATGAAGATGAATAGTTACTGTTTCATTTTCACTATTGGGTTGTGTAGAAAAATACATGACTTTACTTCCTGCTTCTCCAGTAGTCAAATCATATTCTTTATCACGTGTGATGGCTGTAACTGCAAATCTTTTTACAAATGATTTTTTTGATTTGCCATCTGTATATATCATATGGTAGATTCTTCTATCTTCTTCTTTTTTCCATACGTCTGCATGTAGTATATCTTTTCCAAAAAACTTCTTATCCCCTACTTTGCTCACCATCATTTTGCCACTACGCATAAACACAATCACATCATCTATATCAGAGCAGTTGCCAATAAGTTCATCGTTTTTGAGCCCCATACCTACAAATCCTTCTACTCTATTTACATAAAGTTTTTTGTTGGCTACAGCTACAGCTTTTACTTCTATTGTATCAAATATTTTTATCTCCGTTTTTCGTTCTCTACCTTTTCCATATTTTTTCAGCAAGTTTTCAAAATATTTGATGGCATACTTCGTAAGATTATTCAGATTATCTTGTGTACTAGCAATCTCTTCTTCTAGTTTATTGATAGCTTCATCTGCTTTCTTTGCATCAAATTTAGAAATTCTTTTGATTCTTATTTCTGTGAGTTTTACGATATCTTCTTCTGTGATTTCTCTTTTGAAAAGTTTTTTGTATTTGCTCAATCCTTTATCTATGGCTTTGATCACTCCCTCCCAAGTTTCTTCTTCCTCTATATCGCGATAGATACGTTTTTCGATAAATATTTTTTCTAAAGATGAAAAATGCCACGACTCTTCTAAATCATGAAGATTTATCTCCAATTCTTTTTTAAGCAATTCTTTGGTAGCATTGGTACTAAGTTTGAGCAACTCATCTACAGTAATAAAGCGTGGCTTATTATCTATAATCACACAGCAATTAGGTGAAATAGAGCTTTCACAATCTGTAAATGCATATAGTGCATCTACCGTCACATCTGGAGATATGCCCGGTGGCAACTCTATTTCTATTTCTACATTTTTAGCAGTATTATCTACTACTTTTTTTATTTTTATTTTACCTTTTTCACTTGCTTTTACGATTGAATCTATCAGCGTATTCGTAGTGACCCCAAAAGGTATTTCTTTGATAAGTATCGTGCTTTTATCTTTCACTTCTATTTTGGCACGTACACGTATACGACCTCCACGTTCACCAGCATTGTAGTTACTCACATCTACATATCCGCCAGTAGGAAAATCTGGAAGCAAGTTGGTTTTGTGTCCTTTCAATACTTGAATACTCGCCTCTATCAATTCACAAAAATTGTGAGGAAGTATTTTTGTGCTCAAACCTACCGCAATACCTTCTACGCCCTGAGTGAGCAATAAAGGAAATTTTATCGGAAGTGTGATGGGTTCTTTTTTACGTCCATCATAACTAAGTTGCCATTGAGTGATATCTCCGTTGAATGCTACTTCTAGAGCAAACTTTGATAGTCGAGCTTCTATATATCTAGGTGCGGCTGCTCTATCACCAGTTCTATTATCTCCCCAATTTCCTTGGCAATCTATCATCAGGTCTTTTTGACCAATATTGACCAATGCATCACCAATAGAAGCATCACCATGAGGATGATATTGCATGGTCTGCCCGATGATATTGGCTACTTTATGAAAACGTCCGTCATCCATATCCTTCATAGCATGAAGTATACGACGTTGAACTGGTTTTAATCCATCTTCAATATTGGGTACTGCACGCTCTAGAATTACATAGGATGCATAGTCTAGAAACCACTCTTTGTACAAGTCATCTACTTGTACAGAATGGATATTAAAATCGTTGTTTTTATTCTCTTCACTCATAATTTATCAAAAGCATTAAGCTAGCAAATAAGTTTATTTGCTAATAATCCATATGCGAAAATCCGAAAGATTCATCGATTTTTCATATAAACTTTTCTACTTAGTAATGCACATGTGGGTAAATACCTGCTAATTTTTAGCACTTATCTTTTTTTAGAAGCAAGTATTTTATATGAAAATCTACTAAAATTTATGATTTATGATTACAGTTTATTGATTTTTGCTAAAAAATCCGTACTTTTGCACTCCCAAATTGAGTGGGTATAATTCATAACAACTCATTATTCTCAATTGATAATGATACAAATTTAATAAAAAAATCGTGGTAAACGAAGAAATGAACAACGAAGAGGTAGGTTCTACAACTACCGAAATCACTACTGAAACTGCAGTAGCAGAAACTCCAAAAAAGAAATCGACTTATGTAGAAACAGCTCATGATGATTTTGACTGGAGTATAGATAAAAGAGGGTCAGTAGCGTATGACCAAAATGCTTCTAAAGCAATGGAAGATATGTATGACGCTACTATCAGCACAGTAAACAACGCTGAAATAGTACCTGCTACAGTAGCAAGTATTACTTCATCTGATGTAGTATTGAACATCGGTTTTAAATCTGATGGATTGGTGCCACTTTCAGAGTTTAGAGATACTCCAGACTTGAAAGTAGGTGACAAAGTAAATGTATTTGTGATATCTAAAGAAGATAGCAAAGGACAACTAGTTCTTTCTAGAAAAAATGCTAAACTTCTAGATGCATGGGATCAAATCTGTGATGCTTACAAAAATGATGTGATCGTAAAAGGTACTATCATGAGCAAAACTAAAGGTGGTTTGATAGCTAATGTATTTGGATTGGATACATTCTTACCAGGCTCACAAATAGATGTAAAACCTATCACTGACTATGATGTGTATGTAGGTAAAACTATGGAATTTAAAATTGTGAAAATCAACGAAATCATCAAAAATGCTGTAGTATCTCACAAAGCATTGATTGAGTCTGATATCGAAGATCAAAGACAAGAAATCATCTCTAGACTAGAAAAAGGTCAAGTACTTGAAGGTGTGATTAAAAATATCACTGACTTTGGTGCATTTATCGATTTAGGTGGTGTAGATGGTTTATTGTATATCACAGATATTTCTTGGGGTAGAATCAATCACCCGAATGAAGTACTTGAATTGAACCAAAAAATAAACGTGGTAGTTATCGAATTTGATGATAACAAAAAACGTATTTCATTAGGTTTGAAACAATTGACTCCACACCCTTGGGAAAATCTTGACCCAACTTTAGAAGTAGGTAGCAAGGTAAGTGGTAAAATCGTAAATATCGAAGACTACGGTGCTTTCTTGGAATTGACTCCAGGTATCGAAGGTTTGATACACGTATCTGAGGTATCTTGGTCTAATCAACCAGTAAACTCTAGAGAATACTTTAAACTAGGTGATACACACGAAGCTATAGTAATGACTATAGATAAAGATGAGCGTAAAATGTCTCTTTCTATCAAAAGATTATCACAAGATCCATGGGAAAAAGCTATGAGTAACTATACAGTGAACTCTAAGCATACAGGTGTTGTAAAAAACATCACTCCATATGGTGTATTTGTAGAACTTGAAGATGGAATCGGTGGTATGATACATATCTCTGACTTATCGTGGACTAAAAGATACAATCATCCAAACGAGTTTACTAAACTAAACGAAAAATTGGAAGTAGTAGTATTGGATGTAGATACAGAAGGAAGAAAATTATCTCTTGGTCACAAACAAGTAGAAGAAGATCCATGGGATACTTTTGAAACTGCTTTCCCTGTAGGCTCTATGCACGAAGGACAAGTAGTAGATAAAGATGATAAAGGTGCAAAAATCTTGTTGCCTTATGGTCTAGAAGGATATGCTCCAGCTAAACATTTGAAAAAAGCTGATGGCACTACTGCTGTGAATGATGAGAAATTGCCAGTAAAAATTATTGATTTCAATAGAAACGATAAAAAAATAATGGTATCTCACCTTAGATTCTGGGAAGATGGCGAAAAAGATGCTAAAAATGCTGATAGAGCTGCAAGAAACGAAGAAACAGAAACAGCTAGAAAAGTAGCTTCTAATATCAATAGCAAAAATGAAAAATCTACACTAGGAGATTTAGACGCTTTATCTAATCTAAAAACTAAAATGGAAAATGATGCAAAATCAAAATCTACTTTGAAAATGGACGGTGATGATGCAGCAAAATAATCTTTAAAGATTTTTTTATCTAAAATAGAAAGCTGTCACGCAATATGTGTGACAGCTTTTTTATTTATGAAAATCTAAAATAATAATCTACTTTAGTGTATAATTAAAAATTAAAATTTATGATTATATTATTTCAATTATTAATGCTCAAAACAGAGCTATTCATGTGGTTTTTTGGTGCATTGGTTTTTATTGGTGTGCCTATTACTATTATACTCATGCGTATAAAAAAGAAAAAAGCTACAGAATCGCTCAACAAATACCAACAAGACTTTGATTCAGGAAATTATGAAAATTGTATCCGAGTATTACGCAAGCAATTTTATTCTATGTCATTTGATACAGAAGAAAAACAAGCAAACATAGACGTAATGAATAAGCTGACTACTTGTCTTGATAAAATGAATGTAAAACATAGTGAACTCACTGAGCCAGCAATTACATTTCTCAATAAATACTTGCATATAGATAGTGATAACTTGAACGACAAAGACAAAGAAACCTATACCGAAATGGATGAAAAAAGTATCAAGCCTATAGTTCGTTTTTTGAATGCTATGGAAAAAGGCAAATCTGTAAATGATGCTATGCAAGATGCCTATAAAAAAGGAATGTTGGATTAATAGAATCTATTATTCAATATGAAATATTTGCCTTATGAAGAAATTTAATTATTTATTATTTATATGTTTTATAAGTTTACTTTTTTCTTGTATTAATTCTAAATACAAGTATTGGGATATTAGTAAATTCAATATAGATAATAATGCTCTTGAAGATAATGAAGAAGTAAAAATTATTTATACAAGTAGAGGCCCAGATAGTAATACAGAATTGAACTATTATATACACTTAATTGCTATTTCACAAAAATCGGGTGATACTGTGAATATACTTACTACACCTGATAATGGATTAGAAATAGAAGATAAGGATAAAGTATTCAATTTTTTCAATCAAGATAACATAGCAACTAAAATTACTCAAGAAGATTTATCCAATTTGAAAGATATAAAAAGTCTAGACATAAAAGAAATTGAAAAAAAAGAATTGAAAAAAATAGACAAGGTAGCTAGAGACCCCGAATTTGATTATATGGCTGACAATAATTATAAAACTATAATTGGCGTTATTGGTGTAAATGCTCCCTAAAAAAGGCTTTGTTGTGCATGATTGAGCACTCTAGATTTGGCTACTATATCACGAATATTTGGATAAGATTTTTCCAATAGAGCATCTATTTCTTCATTTTTCACCCATCGTACTTCTTCTATCCCTTCTTTTATTTGTGGTTTTAGTTCGCTTGTGGATTTGCCTCGCATACTAAACCAATGGGTTTCTTTAAGTATTGCTTTATTGTGCAGATTGTATGTATGATACGTACAACCCAGTTTTTGAAAGATATCTTTTATTTTCACGCCTGTTTCTTCTTTCACCTCACGCTTGCTACCATCCATAATGTTTTCGCCCGGTTCTATTTTCCCTTTGGGTAAGTCCCATAAACCATTTCTTAGAATCATAAGCAAATCACCAGCTTTATTATAAGTGAGCCCACCTCCAGCTATCACTAATTTAAATTGTGAGAAAAAAGCCATTTTGAGTTCCTCGAGATTTTTTGCAACTATATAAAAAACATGATCTTGATATTTTTCGGTGATGGTATTGATTAGAGTTTTCACTTGCTCTTCGTTCTCAAAAGCAATAAATTGCTCTTTATCCTTAATGATATAGTTTTTGAAATGCCAATATTCTTCGCTTTCTAGAATTACTTGATTTTGGTTGAGATATATTTTATAACTTTGAATCATAAATACAAATATACCTAAGTGAAGTCTTTAAAAAGTGCATTTGATTATTATTTTTTAAACATAAAAATTTAGGATTGTATAAAATTCTGTAAACACTATAAAATATGACTATTAGCGAACAAGTAGCTTTAAAATTATTAGAAATAGGAGCAGTAAAACTCAATCCTACAAATCCATACACATGGGCTAGTGGTATGAAAAGCCCTATATATTGCGACAATAGGTTTGTGCTTTCATTTCCAGATGCTAGAGATTTGATAAAAAATTCGTTTGCTACTATCATACAAGAACAATTTAAAAATATAGATGTAGTAGCAGGTGTAGCTACTGGAGCCATAGCACATGGAGTGCTGGTAGCAGAAGTACTACAAAAACCATTTGTGTACGTACGTAGTAGTGTCAAAGCACATGGACTGGGCAATATGGTAGAAGGCAAAATAACTGCAGGAGATAAAGTTTTAGTCATTGAGGACTTGATATCTACAGGTGGTAGCAGTCTCAAAGCTATAGAAGCACTTCGCGAAGTTGGTGCTGATGTATTGGCTTTGGGTGCTATATTTACTTATGGTTTTGATAAAGCAACAAAGGCATTTGAAGATGCGAATTGTCCGTTTTTCACATTGAGCAATTATCCTATTTTGATAGATATAGCAATAAAAAACAATTTTGTGAGTTTAGAGAATAAAGAAATATTGATGAACTGGTATGCAAACCCAGAAAAATGGGCTTAATTTTGGTATATTTATTGAAGTAATAATAGAAATGAAACACATATTGACATTGAAAAATTTGGTCTTACTTTTTATACTACTTATTAGCAGTATATCTATGTCTATAAAAGCGCAAGACATTGGTGCATTTGAAGATGACCAAAAATGGTTTTATGTATTTGATAGAGGTGAGTTTCATAGACTAGAATTCAATCCTGTCAAAAATTTTTATGTAGGTGGTTCATTCGTGGCATATGTAGATTTTCAAAACAGATTTAAAGTATTTTATAACGGTAAATTATTTGAGCTACAAGATGCTGTACCTACACAGATAGGCAATTCTGATTTTTTGTTTGGATATATGTATTTTAGAAATTTGAAAATACTTTGGAACAATAAAATAGAAACCTATGATACATGGTCATATAGAACCCAATTTGGTGATAGTATGATTGCTTATATAGATTATATGAATGCGATGAAAGTATTTCAAAATGGAGCTCTTACTACTGTTGAGACTTGGGCAGATACTACTTTTGATTTTAAAGTAGCAGATAATATGCTGGTGTATTTCGACCAAAATAGAGCTATGTGTGTATATACAAATGGCGTAAAAAATACTATAGAAAGCATACCACCAAAAGAGTTTAAAGCAGAAAGAAATACTGTAGCTTATATAGATTATATAGACAATTTTAAAGTATACTTTAAAGAAGAAATGTTCACACCAGAGTCATTTCCACCAAAGAGTTATCAAGTGGGTGAAAACATAGTAGCTTATGTGACTAATGATAATACCTTTAAGATATTTCATGATGGTGAGGTAGAGACACTACTAGAGCTTCCACCAAAATCATATACTATTAAACAAAATATTTTGACATATATAGACAATCAAGGATTTTTTTATTGTTATTATAAAAACAAAAAAATAAGATTGGAAAACTTTACTCCTGCCAAAACACTTATAGATAACAATGTACTTATCTATACAGATTTGGACATGAGACTAAAAGGCTTCTATAATGGTGAGCAAGTAAACATCAGTAATGAAGCAGTGCAATATCAGCAACTATACAATAACGTAGTCATATACAAACCGCTTCCTTATAAAATATACGCTTATTGGAAAGGAAAAGTATATCCTTTTGAGAAAAACTAAAATATTCAACCACCGAATATAATAAACTTAACTTATATATTTTTGTTATAATTTACAATAATATCTATTTATGAAAAAGAATCTTATCTCTATATTTTTTATATTATTAAGTATATGTTCTCTTGCTCAAAAAGACTGGAAATACGAAAAGTCTAAAGGCACTATAAAAGCATATACAAAAGATACAGGCAAGCCTTTCAAGATGTATAAAATAGTGTGTACAGTGAAAGCCCCTATAGAAAAAGTAATGAAAAAATATGCAGATATAGCTACCCATTCTCAATGGATGAGTGACATTCAAAAATCTGAAGTTAAAACTACTGTGAATGCCAATGAGTTTATCTCTTACTATGAAATAAAACTTCCTTGGCCTATGGAAAACAGAGATGCGGTATATAAACTTACCAAAACCTATGATGCCGCTACTCAGACAACTTATTTTCGATTCAAAGCTGCACCAGATTTGATGCCTGCAAAAAAAGGATTTATACGTATAAAAATAAGTGATGGATATTGGAGTTTCAAAAAAATAGACGAGAATACCACTCAAGTAGAAACATCTTCCTACACAGAAACAGATGGTATACCTGCATGGATGGTCAATGGTTTTATCATAGATGGACCTATGAAAACTTTTGAATCCTTTATTTCGATTTGTGAGTAATAATTATTATTTATTACACAACTCCATATACAACTCCATATATTTTTTTCGTATCTCATCTTTATCAAATTGGGTAATGAGCTTTTTTGAAATATTTTTTGCTTCTTCAAAGTAGGCAGTATCACTCATTAGTTTTTTAGTGATAGCAATATATTCCTCATTGTTATTTACATGTAAGTAAGGATTCTCAAAAAGTGTTTCGTATTCTTTCAGATTTCTATATACTACAGGCATACCGCAAGCTGTAGCTTCTAGTGGAGCTAATGGGCAGTTTTCTTGATAGGATGGAAACAACATCATATCTGCTGCACTATAAATATTAATCATATCCTCCATAGGAAAAGTGCCTGCAAAATTTACATGTTTTGGAGCTGAAGCGATACGCTGGTCTATACGAGCTACTCCTTCTGTGAATGCACCAAATGGCCTCCCACCTGCCCACACAAATTTTGCTTCTGGTATAGCTGTGGCAATATCTATAAAATCATCTACGCCTTTTCTACCTTGTAGTTGCCCAACACCAAGCACTACAAAATCTGTTTCACTCAACCCAAGTAATGCTCTTCCTTTTTTTCTTTTCTCATCTGAATATTTCCATCGCTCTACAGGAACTGGATTTGGTATACGAACTACTTTAGGTTTTGAAGTTAGTGACTTTATTGCATCTTCTACCATAGGCGAGATAGCTATACATACATCGGCATACGCATATACTTTCCTTAAATACCAAGTAAGAAATGGATGAAACTGTTTTAAAAATGGTACTGTACCTATAGCAGAATCAGGAATAATATGTGCAGTAAAAACACGCTTACCTTTATATCTTCTGCCTTTCCACCAATAAAGTGGCCCATAAGTATGGCTATGAAAAATATCGCCCCATCTATCATTATTGCAGACTACAGATACATCATCTTTTTCTCTGAGCAATTCTACTAAATCAATAAAAGCTGTATGAACCCCTGTAGCTTCATAGCCTCCAAAGGTTTCAGAAAACATATGTATGATTGGTTTATTCATTTATTTTTTCGTGTATTGCTTTTGTGGCATTTGTAGTTTGGTAATATTTGATGGCAGTATATATAAGTACGCTACTCAATATTAATAAGAGTCCTAGATAAAATTGTGTGTTTAATTCTTTTTGTTCTTTGAATAAAATCATAGCGGCCGCAATACCCCAAACTGGTTCCATATTAAAGGCAAGATTGGATGTAAAGGAACTTACTTTGCGAAGCACATACAAATTCATAATAAATGGGGTAAGCGTACAAACTATTACAAATACGAAAAGCATATATACTTCATTAGTAGTTGGAAATAAAGCAATTCCTTTATTGAATTGCAGATAGATAGGCATAATTAAAGTAAGAAAACCAAGCGCACTAGCAAACTCCCATTGAGTAAGTCTATACGGATCATTATTCTCTGTCAAATCTTTATTGAAAATACTTGCAAGTGCAACTATCAAAGCACTAATAATTCCTAATATAGTACCAAAAGCAGAACCGCTTTTTGCTTGAAAAATCAGCATCATACCTATAGAAGCCAGACACGCAAGCAATAATTCTGTAGCTTTAAATTTTCGTTTATTGATGAGTGGTTCTATCAATGCATTAAAAACAGCCACTGTAGAAATAGTGCTCATAGCAATAGATACATTGGCATATTTTATTGAGCCATACCAAAAAAGCCAATGAATACAATAGAGAATCCCTACGAGAGTTGCTTTCCATTTATAGGCTGGTTTTATAGGAGTTGTTTTTACAAAAAGACGAATATATATAGATAAGAAAATGACACTTAAAAATAATCTATACCAAATAAGCACCCCTTCTTGCAGCGAAATTGCCTTTCCAAATATGCCTGTAAAGCTTACTAAAAAAACTAAAAAATGAAGTAATAAATATGGTCTAAAATTTTTTGACATTGTAGTGACAATATTACTATTAATTAATTTGTATATTAGCCCTAATTATGTACAAAATTATACACATATTTTTTATTAATCGCTATAGCTTTCACAGCTAATAGTCAACTATATACTTGGAAAGCAAAAATACTAGACGCTAATAACAACAAGCCAATAGAGTCTGTAGCTATATATATCGACAAAACAAGTATTGCCACATTTAGTGATGAAAATGGATTATTTGAATTAAAAATTCCATACAGTTATTTTGAATCAACTAATATGCTGAGTATTCGTATGTATGGATATGAAGAAATGAAAATGAATATTGATAGTAATCAATTAAAAACCATTAATAGAATAGGATTAAAAAGTAAAGAGATAATCATATGTACTATACCAATAGTAGAATACAAAGCACTTACAATAGTACAAAAAGCTGTGAAAGCACTTGATACACTTTACTTAAATGAAAATAAAAAGCAACATTTTTATTATATACAAACACATAAAGAAAATGGAAAATATGTTAGGATGATAGAATCATTTTTAGATTTCTATCCAAAAAAATATACAGTAAATACCAATAAGATACAGCAAGACCAATATACTATAACCTCACTAGCAAGGAGTAATAGTTTTGAGCAAAATGAATATCAGCATGGAGAACATATCAATGATTTATTATTAGAAAATTATTTTGTATATTCGCTAGGTAGTCCACTATTCTTGAAAAATAGCCAATATTATACTTATAAGTTTGCTGATACATGCGACAAAATAAATTACTATATCTATTTTGATACAAAGGCAAGTAGTAACGTAGTAAAAACTAGAGGAGTTATAACAATAGATAGAAATAATTTTGCAATAAAAAGTATAGAAGTAGAAAAATATAAAAATGCAAAAAGCGAAAATGAATCATGGAAACTAAGAAATGCTACTTTGAAAATAAGTACAATAGAAGTAAATGGTAAAATATTTATGGATAATATGATACTGAATTACAGTCATGATGTGCAACATCAACGAACACATAATTATATGTGGGTAGTAGAAGAACTATTTGAATTACATTATTTAGAATCTACGGAATATGATAATAATCAAGAAATTAATGCTATAAACATCGAAATAGAAAACGTACATTTCAACAATAATAATATAGTAATAAACGATGTAAAAAAAGGAGAAATAGAAATAGCACCAAACCCAGTAAAAGATAATTTTGATCTTATGTTTAATGCTGTAAATAATGGAACTGGTAATATTGTTATTTACAGTCTGAATGGAGAAATGGTATACAATAGCACAATAAACTATGAAATCGGATATAACAAAATAAATGTAAATGATATTAACTCGTTTTCTATTGGTGAATATATTATTGAATTTAGCAGTAATGATTTTAGAGCAAGTAAAAAAATATGCATTATCAAATAAAAATATAGGTTCTGGTAGGGATAAACGAGATTCAACAGTGGTGTTGGTCCCGTTTTTATTTTATATAAAAATGAAGCTATATAAGTTTCATTTTTTTTATGTATGTTTGTTGTAGATGGCTTTGAATATATATCAAAATAAAACTCGACTTAAGCTTTTACTACTTTTCATAGCAATGCTTATTGCATTAGTAACCTTGTGGTATACTAATCAGCTTGCTAACAGAATAGCATCTGATGAAGAAAAAAAAGTAAAACTATGGGCAGAAGCAATAGAGAACAAAGCGAAAATAGTAAAATACACCAATGATTTATTTCTTAGAATCAGTGAAAGTGAAAAAAGTAATGCTAATCTTTGGGCAGGAGCAATAAACATTATATCAAGTACCACTGATGATAATGTATTGACATATTTAAGCAGTATAACAACAAGTAATAAAAATACTCCTATGCTACTTGTAAATGAAGATATGCGAATCATAGGAAATAGAAATATTGAAGGTCTAAATATTGAAGATAGTATAGTTTTCAGAGGAAGAGTAGAAGAACTTTTTTCTAAATACCCTCCTATTTTAATAGACACCCGTATTGCAGATATTCGAATTGTCAATTTTGTATATTACCTAGATTCCAAAATTTTTACAGATTTAAAAACTATTCTTAAAGACTTATTAGAATCTTTTGTAAGTGAAGTAGTAATCAATTCTGCTAGTGTGCCGGTAATATTGGTAAATGAAAAAGGTGAAATAGAATACCATGGAAACCTTGAAAAAAATACTGATAATAATGTGAAACTGTTAAGAGCTAGACTTGAAAAAATGAAAAGCAATGGTAAATCTATCACATTAGATTTAGGACCTGGCAAAAGAAAAATACTTTACTACGAAAATTCTGCTACTTACAATCAATTAAAATTCTTTCCATTTATTCAACTATCCATTTTTGCAGGATTTTTATTTATAGGTTACTTAGCATTCAGTGGTGCTCGTAGAGTAGAAGAAAATCAAGTATGGGTAGGTATGAGTAAAGAAACTGCCCATCAAATGGGAACCCCACTCTCCTCTCTCAATGCATGGGTAGAACTTTTAAAAGATTCTTCAATAGAAGAATTGAAAGAGATGAATATAGCTGAAGAAATAGAAAAAGATGTAATACGTTTAAGTTTAGTAGCTGATAGATTTAGCAAGATTGGTTCTAAACCTGAATTAAAACCTATGAATCTAGAGGAAATAATAGAAGATACTGTAGCCTATTTTAAAGTAAGAACTTCTCTAAGAACAGAATTTGAAATAAATAAAACGGAAGATATTCAAGAAGTAAAAATCAATAAAGAATTATTTATTTGGGTACTTGAAAACCTAATTAAAAATGCTATTGATGCCATGGAAGGCATTGGCTCAATAACTGTTAACTATGGTAAATTTAATGACAATGTATACATTGATATTATTGATACAGGCAAAGGAGTACCAAAAGGAAGCTACGAAACTATTTTCCAACCTGGATATACTACAAAAGCTAGAGGATGGGGACTTGGTCTTTCACTTTGCAAAAGAATTATAGTAAATTATCATAAAGGTAAAATATTTGTGAAAGACTCAAAACCAGGACAGGGAACTACATTTAGAATATTATTGCCAGATTAAATCTTTTTACTTCCCTCTCATCAAAACCATCAATAACTCTGAATCTTTATATAAATATAAATATTTTTTAGTGATTTTATAAGTATTTACTTTTTGTAAATTTTGCATAAAATCAGTTTCAATACTTCCTTCGCAATACATTTTGGTAGAGCCCATTTGAGAAAAATTAAGTGTATTATTCATTTGTTTGTAAGTACCAAAAAAACTATTGCAAGAGTTATTACCACTTATCTGAGTATCAGCTCCAAAAACTATATTGGCTTTACCATCTACAACTTTTGACAATGTAGTAGATTTCAATATTTTTCTCAATATCCATTTTGCTTGTAGCTTTGTATATGTATTTGAAGGTATTGCTTTATTTTTTTCCATTATCTCGATAAGTTTATATTTAATATTTGATGCATCAGCAGCTGAATTTTCTATTTTTATCAATTCTACTTTTAGTTTGTATTCATAACCAGCTTCATGAGTAAAACCCTCTATTTCATTATAAAATATAGTATAAGGAGCATCAGGATTTTTTTTTATTTGCAAACATTGTGTCCATGCTACACCAGTACAGGTAACTATATTAGGCCCTATATAATAAATAACTGTTTGAGAGTTGGCTATATTAATCACAATATATATTATGATTAATAGTATACTAATTTTTTTCATATTATATTTATTTCAAATGAAGTGCCAAATTTAAACAGATAAAATCTTTAATAGTATTAATTTTACACTATAAACATTCAATATAAGTTGCAAGCAGTAATACTCGCCGGTGGTAAAGGCACTCGATTGGGCACTCTTACTAAAGATATACCAAAACCTATGATAGAGGTTGCTGGTAAGCCTATTCTTCTTCATCAAATAGAACTTTGCAAAAGATATGGAATCACCAAAATACAGCTCATAGTAAATCATCTTTATGAAAGTATACAAGATTATTTTGGAGATGGCTCAAAATTTGGTGTCGAAATCAATTATTTTATTGAACCTACAGCACTCGGTACAGTAGGAGGTATTAAAGCTATTGAAGCTATATTGACTGAAACATTTTTAGTTATTTATGGTGATGTATTGGTGAATATGAATTTAGATTTATTGATAAAATATCATCAAAATAAAAAAAGTGATACTACACTCGTATTGCATCCAAATGATCATCCATTTGATAGTGACTTGGTAGATATCGATGCTTCAGATAAAATCACTTCTTTTTATTCTAAACCACATCAAGAAAATACTTATTACAGAAACCTTGTCAATGCTGGTCTTTATATTTTCGAGCCCAGTATATTAGCTCATTTAGAAAAAGATGTAAAAGCAGATTTTGGTAAAGATATTTTTCCATTGCTCTTTTCTAAAATAAATATGTATGGCTACAATACTACCGAATATCTAAAAGATATGGGTACTCCAGATAGGCTTGATAAAGTGACCAATGATTTACTATCTGGTAAAATAGAACGAAGTAATTTTGATCACAATCGTGCTTGTATTTTTTTAGATAGAGATGGAGTACTCAATAAAGAAGTTGATTTAATACACACTCCCGAACAACTAGAATTATATGATTTTACTGCTACAGCTATAAAAAAAATAAATAGCAGCGAATATATTTCTGTAGTAGTGACCAACCAAAGTGTGATAGCACGAAATCTCACTGATGAAGCTGGTCTTAGAATAATACATAATAAACTAGAGTGGCTACTTGGTCTAGAACATACAAAAATAGATGATATATACTACTGTCCACATCATCCTCATGGTGGATTTGAAGGAGAGAATAAAGCCTACAAAATAGAGTGCGAATGCCGTAAACCTAAGTCAGGAATGTTGCTTCAAGCCAAAGAAAAATACCATATTGATTTACAAAAATCATGGATTATTGGGGATACAGAAAGAGATATCATAGCAGGCAAAAACGTAGGCTGTACCACCATAGGTGTGCGTACTGGATATGGATGCAAACATCTAAAAACCCCACCAGACTATATGTTTGCCAATGTATTAGAAGCTGTAAATTTTATTATTGACCAACCATTTGAAAATATTTATCAAACTATTTTTGAAAAATACTCTCTACATCAAACAAAGAAACCTTTTGTAATAAATATTGGTGGCAATACTGGAAGTGGCAAAAGCACCTTAACAACCTACTTACAAAAAGAATTTGAAAAACAACAAATAAAAGTATTACGTATAGATTTAGATGATTGGATACTTCCAAAAGAAGAAAGAGAACATGCTAAAGATGTATTTGAAAGATTTAATATACTGCAACTAATCAAAGATGTATTTGCAATCATGAATGGTCATGAAATAAAAGTGAAAAAACATTGGCACGATGGCAACTTGACTAGAGAAGAAAAAAGCTATAAAATAACTGATGAACAAATAATAATAGTAGAAGGTATAGTAGCTATGAGTATGCCACAACTCAGAGGAATAAGCCATTGCAAGGTTTATAAAAAAATAGATAGCGCTACATTACAAGCTAAATTTAAAGAATTTTATACTTGGAAAGGATATGATAGCTCACAAATAGATACTATCTTTGAAAAACGTATTAAAGATGAATATGAACTGATTGAATACGATGAACAATTTGCTCATATCATAGCTTAAAAATTAATTATATGATAATAACTCGTACCCCTTTTCGTATCAGTTTTGTAGGTGGTGGCTCCGATTTAGAGAGCTTTTACTCACTACATGCAGGAGCAGTTCTCAGTACTAGCATCAACAAATATATGTATATCTCTTCGCATAAATATTTTGAGGAAGATAAAATAAGAGTGAAATACTCACAAACAGAAACTGTACACAAAGCATCTGAACTGCAACATCCTATTTTCAAAACTGCACTACAACAATTCAATATAGAAGGTGGAATAGAAATCAGCTCCATAGCAGATGTACCATCTGGTACTGGCATGGGTTCATCATCGTCATTCACAGTAGGTGTGTTGCATAATTTATATACTTGGAATAGACAATTTGCAAGCAAAGAGATGTTGGCATCAGGAGCCTGTGATATAGAGATAAATCAACTCAAAGAACCTATAGGAAAACAAGATCAATATGCAGCAGCATATGGTGGATTGAATATCATTCGATTTAATACCAATGGAACTGTAAATGTAGAACCATTATTTATCAAAAAAGAAATATATCATAGTTTAGAAGACAACTTAGTGATGTTTTACTACGGTAATCAACGCAGTGCTTCTTCTATCCTATCTGAACAAAAAAATAATAATAGCCAAGAAGACAAACGTAAGAATTTAATAGAGATGGTGAGCCTTGTAGATGATTTAAAAAATTGTCTCTATAATGAAAACTTAAATGATTTTGGTAAAATACTGCATCAAAACTGGTTGCTCAAAAAACAATTGGCTTCACAAATATCTAATGGAGAAATAGATGACATCTATAATCTAGCTATGAAAAATGGAGCATTGGGTGGCAAACTGCTCGGTGCTGGTGGTGGTGGATTTTTATTGTTTTATTGCGAAAAAGAAAAACAAATCAACTTAATAAAAGCATTGCATAAACTGCATTATTTCCCTTTCAAATTTGATAATGAAGGGAGCAAAATAATCTATACGGAGTACGAAGACTAAAAGAAAAAAATGAAGACAAAAACGCTTAAAAAATCAAAAGTAAATGTAGTGACGCTGGGTTGTAGTAAAAACTTAGTAGATAGTGAAGTGATGATGGGTCAGCTACAAGCCAATGGAATAGATGTAATACACGAAAGTAAGAAAAAAGATTTTGATGTAGTAATAGTAAATACTTGTGGTTTTATAGACAAAGCAAAAGAAGAAAGTATCAATACTATACTCCAATTTGCTGAAGCAAAAACAAAAGGATATATAGAAAAACTATACGTGACAGGCTGTCTGAGCCAACGATACAAAGATAATCTAGAAGCAGAGATACCTGAAGTAGATGCATATTTTGGTACGCTAGAACTGCCTGCACTACTCAATAAATTCAATGCAGACTACAAACACGAACTCATAGGCGAACGTGTACTCACTACTTCTAACCACTACGCATACCTAAAAATAAGTGAAGGATGCAATCGTAAGTGTACCTTCTGTGCAATACCACTCATGCGTGGTTTGCATGTATCTAAAAGTATAGAAGATATAGTAGCAGAGGCTAAAAGCCTTGCGAAGCAAGGCGTTAAAGAACTCATGCTCATCGCTCAAGAACTTACTTATTATGGACTAGATATTTATAAAAAACGAAAACTAAAAGAACTACTCAAAGAACTTTGTAAAGTAGAAGGTATAGAATGGATACGTCTGCACTATGCATATCCATCACAGTTTCCTATGGAAATACTGGAAGCTATGAACGAAGAACCAAAAATCTGTAAGTATCTAGACATACCACTGCAACATGCCAATGACAATGTACTAGCTCGTATGAAAAGAAATATCACTAATGCAGAAACCAAAAAACTCATAGAAACTATCCGAGAAAAAGTACCGGGTATCAGTATACGAACTACTATGTTGGTAGGCTTTCCAGGTGAAAGCGAGGAAGATTTTGAAGACTTAAAATCTTTTGTACAAGAAATGAAATTTGATAGATTGGGTGTATTTACCTATTCGCATGAAGAAAATACTGGAGCGCATAAATTTGAAGATGATATCTCTCCTGAGCTCAAAGAACAAAGAGCGAGCGAACTAATGGAAATACAATCGGGCATCTCTTTTGAGCACAATCAAACTAAAATAGGAAAAACATACAAAGTACTTATCGATAGAAAAGAAGGAGCTTATTTTATAGGACGTACAGAATTTGATAGCCCAGAAGTTGACAATGAAGTTATCATCCCAGCTACTAAGAATTATTTACGCATGGGTGACTTTGCCCATATCAAAATTACCAATGCTACAGAGTTTGATTTGGAGGGGGAAGTGGTGGTGTAAATTATTATTTAACTATCTATTTTTACAATAATACTTGTTGGTATAAAACAATAATTAATTATCACATAAAATCTATAAAACAATCATGAAAAAAATTATTATTATATTTTTTACTTCAATTACATTTTTTCTAT
Organism: Chitinophaga pinensis; assembly: GCA_945860705.1. Lineage (GTDB taxonomy): Bacteria > Bacteroidota > Bacteroidia > Chitinophagales > CAMDFR01 > CAMDFR01. The sequence continues at coordinate 76,212 of CAMART010000010.1, forward strand.
TATCATCTAAAATCATTAATCCAGAATTAGTAGTTAAAACTATTTATAATAATAAAATCGAAATTAAATTACCAAATGATTTTAAAATTATGTCAGAGGAGTTAGCTCGTTTAAAATATCCATCTGAAAGAAGACCTACTATAATATATACAAATGAATCTGGAGGAATTAACATTGCTTTTAATATAACTGAAAGCGAAATAAACCAAGACAAGATTGAATTTTTTACAGAGGAATTACATAAATATTTTAAAAACTTATATCCATCTGCTGATTGGAAAAACTATGGTGTTAAAGTAATTAATAAAAGAAAAATAGGCTATCTTGAATTAGTTACCCCTGCTATTGATACTGAAATTTATAATCTTATTTTTTTTTACTAATCTAGATGGCAAACTAGTATTATGTACATTTAATTGTACTAAAAAAAATATGAGTGAATGGGAAATAATAGCTAAGGAAATAATGAATTCATTTAAAGTTATTTAATATTTATTACCTATTCCATGGTTGGTGACTAACCAACCAATTCACAAATTCAACTTATGATTAGTCTTCAGAACATTCTCAATTACCAATCCACTAGTATAGGTCGGTCATAAGACCAACCTTAGGCCGGAATCTTCTAAGCTCAAATAAAATTGAATCTTGTTTTGATTTTTATCATAATACTTTCAATTTTATCAATAAATTTACTTACTAAAACATATGAATATGCCAGTAAATAATAAAATCACTTTCCAATTTATCAGTGAACCAAGCGATGTAAATTTTGGTGGTAAAGTGCATGGAGGAATAGTGATGAAATGGATAGACCAAACTGCCTATACCTGCGCTAGAAATTGGTCAGAAAATTATTGCGTGACCGTATATGTTGGTGGCATCCGATTTTACAAACCTATAAGCATCGGTGAAGTAATAAAAATAAATGCTTATGTAATCTATACAGGCACTACGAGTATTCATATAGCGGTAGATGTATATGCTCGCAAATTTGGCGATACTGATTTTGAAAAGAAAACCCATTGCGTGATTGTATTTGTGGCAGTAGATGAGAATGGCAAACCCATAGATGTGAAAAAATGGACACCAAAAACAGAAAAAGAACTAAAACTTGCCGAATATGCAGAAAAACTGGTACTTCTTCGTGAAGAAATCAATGAAGAAATGAAACCATTTTTTGATGAATTTATTAGTGACGAATAAAAAGTTTTTATTAATGTAATATGATTTGAATTAAAATTTATATAATTAATTTTATTGGAACTAAAATGCAGTAAAATATTATTATAGTAAGTATATTAGCCTTTTATACCCTTCTATATGATTAAGAAAATTTTATTTATTAGTAGTATTTTTCTGGTAGCTTGCAAAGACAAAGTAGAAAAAATAAAACCTACTCAATCATCCATCACGGAGTCTATATATGCATCTGGCACTATCAAAAGCAAAAATCAATATCAAGCATTTGCTACTGTAAATGGAATCATTGATAAATTATTTGTAGCAGAAGGCGATACTGTAGTAATAGGCACTCCTATCCTATCTATCTCTAACGAAGCACAAAAACTAAGTCTAGAAAACGCTGGACTCACCGCAGATTTTAATGATGCAAGCTCAAATCAAGGAAAACTAAACGATGCTTTGCAAAATATATCTCTCTTAAAAAGCAAATTAAAAAATGATTCTTCACTATTTGAAAGACAAAATAATCTTTGGCAACAACAAATAGGTTCACGTGTAGAACTCGAACAAAGACAGTTAGCACTTGACAACTCTAGAACGGCTTATCAGTCCGCAATAATAAAATATAATGACCTTAAAAGACAGCTAAACTATTCAGCTTCACAATCTAAAAAGAATTTTCAAATCTCCTCCAAACAAGAAAAAGATTTCACCATAAAAAGTGAAATAGATGGTGTAGTATATGACTTATCAAAGAAGAAAGGTGAAATTGTAAACCCTCAAACATCTATTGCTACTATTGGAGATGGCTCTAGTTTTATATTGGAAATGCAAGTAGATGAATACGATATTTTTAAAATAAAAATGGGTCAGTTAGTGCTAGTAACTCTAGACAGCTACAAAGGCAAAGTTTTTGAAGCTACAGTCACTAAAATAAATCCATTGATGAATGAGCGAAGTAAAACATTTATGGTAGAAGCCACTTTTGTAAAACAACCTAATGTACTTTATCCCAATATTACTTTTGAAGCAAATATAGTTTTGAGAAGCAAAGACAAAGCACTACTTATACCTCGAAGCTATATGATAGACGACAATATGGTCATGAAAGCAAACGGAGATAAAGTGCAAGTAAAAACAGGACTTAAAGATTTTCAACAAATAGAAATTTTATCAGGTATCTCTTTGAGCGATGAAATACAAAAACCTAAATAATGAAGTTTAGTTTACTATTAAGTATTTCCAAATCATTACTGTTGGCTAGGTGGAGTCAAACGCTCGTAGCTGCAATAGGAGTTACATTTAGTATTGCTATGTTTATTACGCTATTAAGTTTTATGACTGGACTAAATGACTTGCTGGATGGACTTATACTCAATAGAACGCCACACGTACGATTGTATAATGAAATACAAGCTAGCAAAGTACAACCAATAGATTATTATGCTAAGTACAAAAATCATTACAATTTTGTAAGCTCCGTGAAACCAAAAAATGAACGTCTTGAAATATATAACAATGCCGCTATCATCAATACACTGAAAAAAGATTCTAGAGTACTTGGAATTGCACCTAAAATCACTGCTCAAGTTTTTTATAATGTAGGTGCAATAGACTTAACTGGTGTGATCAATGGTATTGATGTAGAAGCGGAGAACAAGCTATTCTTTTTTAGTAATTATGTGACAGCAGGAAACTATATAGACTTGAAAAACACACCCAATAGTATCATACTTGGTAAAGGTGCGGCAGAAAAAATGCTCACCAATATTGGTGATGTAATACAAGTGACCACAACTAAAGGCGAACGGATGCAACTAAAAGTAGTAGGATATTTTCAATCTGGATTGCAAGATTTAGATAAAGTACAAAGCTATGCTTCTATAAAAACTACACAAAAATTACTGGGCGAATCAAATAGCTATATCACCGATATACAAGTAAAACTAAACGATATCAATATAGCTCCAGCTACTGCTATTGAATATAAAAATCTTTTTAATGTAGAATCAATAGATATAAAAACAGCCAACTCGCAGTTTGAAACAGGAAGTTTTGTGCGTTCATTGATTTCTTATGCAGTAGGCATTACGCTTCTAATCGTTGCTGGATTTGGCATATACAATATCCTCAACATGATGATTTACGACAAAATGGATTCAATAGCTATATTGAAAGCTACTGGTTTTTCTGGTAGAGATGTCAATATTATTTTTATAGTCATAGCATTAAGTATTGGAATATTTGGTGGAACTCTCGGTTTAATATTTGGATTTGGTTTTTCTGCTTTGATAGATCAGATACCATTCAATACAGCCTCACTTCCTACCATAAAAACATACCCAATCAATTATAATCCTAAATTTTATATAATTGGTGCTGTATTTTCATTGATTACAACTTATATGGCAGGATATTTTCCATCTAGAAAAGCAAGTAAAATAGACCCCGTAATCATCATAAGAGGAAAATAATATGAGTAAGCTAATCATAGAAACAAAAAATATATCTAAGTTCTTTCATGACCCAATGACCATGCAAGTGCTGAAAGACATCAATATGAATGTGACTCAAGGTGAGTTTGTATCTGTGATAGGAAGGTCTGGATGTGGCAAATCTACTTTGCTTTATATTTTATCTACGATGGATACAGACTATGATGGCGAGCTATTCATAGATGGAGTGAGTATGAAAAAAAGAAAAGAAAGCGAATTAGCATTGATTAGAAATGAAAAAATAGGTTTTGTATTTCAGTTTCATTATTTGCTCAATGAGTTTAATGTATTAAAAAATGTGATGCTTCCAGGATTGAAACTGGGTAAATATAGCAACAAAGAAGTTGAGGCTAGAGCTTATGAAAAACTTAAAATATTAGGCATTGAGAATGAAGCACTGAAAATGCCCAATCAACTTTCTGGTGGGCAAAAACAACGAGTGGCAATCGCTAGATCTTTGATAAATGATCCTCTGATAATAATGGGTGATGAACCTACAGGTAACCTTGACAAAAAAAATGGAGATATAGTTTTTAATATTTTTCAAGAATTGTCGAGTGTATACAACCAAGCTTTACTTATAGTAACACATGATAATGAGTTTGCATCAAAAACAAATCGTATCATAGAAATGGAAGATGGAAAAATAATTTAAAAGGTTTACCCACAATATTCTCTTACCCATACTGTTGTTGAATCAACTAATAATTATTATTTTTTCTTTTGTCTTGAAACAAAAGAAACAAAAATTCAAGACTCCAAAATAAATAAATACAAAAACTACAGACTATTTTTCATTTAAAAAAATGTAGGCTGTAAGCTAGGGTTTCATTTAATTGTTCATTTTCTACAGCCTACTTTTTTAAATTGCATCAAACCCAGCCAAAAATAGTCCTTGTTTTGTAATTTGTTTATTTTGAGGTCGTATGAGTATAAACATGAGTACTATTTTTTCTCTAAAAATTCTATAATAATATCACTATTTATATTCAAATGAGAATAATATGGGAATTCCTATAATTTAATTTGATTACTCATTTAGACCCCATTTTACTTTTAAATAATATTAGCACTTTAGCTTATGTACATTTTTGCCTTCGGCGACTTATGTAGTTAATCCGTTAATCATCTATGTCAACAGCCAATATATGCAATACTCTATGAATAATAGGTGCGAAAAACACTGCGGTTATACTCAAAAAAGCAACTCCACTATACAAAGCATAAAAAGAAGAAAATAATTTTGCACCAGTTGTTTTCATTTCTACTACAGGCCCCATACCAGTAAGTATCATACAAGCCATATGAAAAGCATCAATAAAACTCGTATGACCCAATGTCATATAACCTACGACTCCTATACCAATAGATATTGTGATAAGCAGTAATGCAAATACTGCATATTTACTCATTCGTACCATAAAACGTGGTAAGCCAACTACTTTTTGTTTTCTATTTTCCAGTTTCATTTTTCTTAATTTCTTTCATTAAATCTTCGAGATAATCTGTCTGTACTTCTTGTATTTCTAGAAGCTTTCTATTTTGATGCACCAGTAAGTGGTCTATTTTTTCACTCAATAATTTTATTTCGAGTTCTGCTTTCAAGTTGATTTTATAGTCATGTTCACCACGAATTCTATCTTTTTGTTCTTGTCTATTTTGGCTCATCATGATGATAGGTGCTTGTATGGAAGCCAAACAAGAAAGAATCAGATTTAATAAAATAAACGGAAAAGGATCGAATGGTTTTGTAGTAAGTACATATAAATTTATAAGAATCCATACTAGAATAAAACTAAAAAACACGATGATGAAAGTCCAACTACCTCCAAACTCAGCAATATGATCGGCCATTCGCTGACCAAATGTAAGAGCTTCATCTTTATCATCTTGAATATTTTCAGATAAGATAGAATTATTTTTAATAGCCTCCATTACATCTTTATCTATAAGGGCTATTTCGCCTTTTTCTTGCACAATAAGAGAAGTAAGATACAGTCTTCTATATTTATTTAACTCATCGATGCTGAGGTATGAATCTTTGGTGAAATCTGGAAATTGAGATTGTATGAGTTTAAAAATTCCTTCTCTCAAATCCTGTCCTTTCACTGCTTCATCATTTTTTATTTCAAGTTTACTGACATGACTTATTTTCATATATTATCTATTTTTAGCAAAAGAATTAAGTGTGAATATACTTAAATCTACTATTAAAAAATGGATAAACATTCAAAAAAAAATCTAGATTTTCATCTAGATTTTTTGATAGTATTTTGTTGAATTATGCTACTTCTTTCTTGTTCATTCTTACTACACTTGCAAGTGTATCTATTGCTCTGTCGTGGTTTTTTACATAATAGTTTTCTTTATCCCATACATAACCAGCTAATACTGAGCAAATCATTTTTTTAATATTTTCATCTATCTGAGGACTAAAGAAAATATCTTGTAGTTTGCCTTCGTACCAAGCTCTCACGTAGGTTCTAAAACAATTTACTCCATCCATGATATATTTTTTATAATCATTTTCCCAATCTACATTTTCGCCTTTTACTTGTCTGCATGCAAGCTTTGCAGCCACCATACCACTTTCTACAGCAAAAGTAACTCCACTAGAAAATATTGGATCTAAAAACTCTGCAGCATTACCTGTAAGTACAAAACCATCGCCATAATGTTTTTTGGTAGCTATAGCATATCCTTCTATTGTTTTTGGTTCTTCCCATACCATTGGTGCATCATTTAGTCGCTCTCTGATATTGAGTTCACTATTTATCATAGCTCTTAGATTTTCTTCTGCTGTTCCTTTGAAATCATCAAAAAACTCAGGTTTACCTACAAATCCACAAGATACATTTCCATTTGAAAATGGAATGACCCAAATCCAAACTTGTGGTTTATGGTCTATAATTATGATTTGAGAATTGTTATGTGTATCTGGTCTATTTATATCTTTAAAATGTGCAAACAATGTTTTACGAGCTGGAAATGAAGATGGCTCATCTAAGTCTAATAAACGTGGTAAAGCTCTACCCCATCCACTAGAATCTATTACATATTTTGCATGTATTTGTCTTTCGTTTCCGTCTTTATCTTTCACAGTAGTGATAGAATCTGTACCTTTAAATTCTATAGCTGTAACAGCAGTTTCAAAGTGAACTGGAATTCCTTTTTCTACTAACTTATTTGCCATAGAAGAATCAAAATCTGCTCTTGGTACTTGCCAAGTCCAGTTCCATCCTTCTGTAAACTGGTCAGCAAAAGTAAATTCACAAACTTTATCTTCTTGCAAAAACTTTGCACCAAATTTTTTCTGAAAATTTTGATCCGCTACTGTATCTACTAGACCTGCTTCTGTCAAAGCCACCATACATCTTGGTAAAAGACTTTCTCCAATAACAAAACGTGGAAAATTTTCTTTTTCTACCACCATCACTTTGAGTCCATTATTATGAACTATGGAAGAAGAAACACAACCCGAAGGCCCTGCTCCTATCACTAAAATATCTACATGTTCTTGTGTCATAAAATACATTTTTAATAGTTAACAAAAATAATGTGTTGTTGCGGTCTATTTAAGTTTTTATATATGTTATTTTTATTAAATAATATTTTGGGCAATACTGCTTAAACAAATTATTCGATAATATCTTTTACTTCTTTGTAATCATCACTTCCTTTTAAATGAACTGGTTTTGAACGTTTTCTTAGTTGCATGTTCAATATTTCTACTACAAAAGAGAAAGCCATTGCAAAATACACATAATTTTTCAAGTGTAAATCATGTGCTTTTGCTGTATCCCAACCTTCTACTAATAAGACCATACCTATCATCACTAAAAATGAAAGTGCCAACATTTTGATAGTTGGATGTTTTTCTACAAAGTCTGCAATTTTTGCAGAAAACATAAACATAATAATCATAGCGATAACTACTGCAATAATCATCACTTCTACATGCTGTGCCATACCTACTGCAGTGATAATACTATCAAATGAGAATACCATATCTACCAACATGATTTGAATCATCACTTTCCATAGACTTACTACTTTCTTTTTGCCCCCTGCAGCTGCATGCTCTTCTCCTTCTAGTTTTTGATGAATTTCACTTACGGTTTTTACTAATAAAAATAAACCTCCACCAAGCATAATCAACGAACGAAGTGTAAATCCTTTACCAAACACAGTGAATAAATCTGTATTGCCATTTTTTACTAACCAAGATAAACTCAATAATAAGGCTACCCTAACTATCATCCCAGAAAACATCCAAAGTTTACGTGCAGTTTTTTGTTGTACTGCATCCAACCTACCCATGATAATAGATACAAAAATGACATTGTCTACACCTAAAACTATTTCTAGTAATATAAGTGTAAATAAACTAATTAGCGCTTCTGATGATAATAAATAATCCATAATTATAATTAAAGTACAAATTTACGGAGTTATAGATAAAAATGTGGTGAATTATGTAAATATGTGGTTTTAGTATTTTGAAAGCATTCTAAATAAAATATTTTTATTATGTGAAATATCTATTTTGCCTTCGGCGATTTCTTTTGTCTTGAAACAAAAGAAACAAAAATTCAAGACTGCGAAATAAACAAATACAAAAACTACAGTCTTTTTTCATTTAAAAAAATGTAGGCTGTAAGCAAAATTCAAACATAATTTAAAGTAGTCCTCAGCCTACTTTTTTAAAATGCATAAATCCACGCCAAAAAAGCCTTTGTTTTGCAATTTATTTATTTCGAGGTCAATCCAATAGTAGTTTCTATATATATATTGTATTTAAATGGTAGTGTTTTTACTTTACAATATTTAAAATTTAATGAAGGCATATGGAAATTATTATAAAATTATGAAGTTTTATTATATATAGAAACAAAAAAGCTTGAGAAATTTTTCTCAAGCTTTTTCAATTTATGTTTATTATTAAATTATTTCACAGATGCAGTCAATTCTTTACTTTTACTTTCGCCATATGCCATAGCATCTAAGTCTTTTCTTATTTCTTTTATTTTAGCTACAAACTCTTTTTGTTCAGCTGCATTTAGTAACATAGCTTTTGCATCTGGTTCTTTAAATGGATCTACTTGCTTACCGTTTTTCCAGAAACGATAGCACACGTGTGGCCCTGTAGCTAATCCTGTACTACCTACATAACCTATAATATCTCCTTGACGCACCTTTGCGCCTGGTCTCATACCTTTTGCTATTTTGCTCATATGCAGATATTGAGTTTCATAAGTTTTGTCGTGACGTATTTTTACGTAGTTTCCATTGTATTGTTTAAATCTAGCTTCAGATACTACACCATCTGCAGTTGCATATATGGGTGCACCATGAGAAGCTGCAAAGTCAGTACCAAAATGTCCTTTTACTTTTCCTGTCACTGGATGAAGTCTATGTGTATTATACTTTGAACTGATTCTGCTGAATTTTACTGGTGCCATTAAAAAACGCATTTTCATACTTTTGCCATCTTCGTCTAAGTAATCTACTTTACCATCATGCTCATGTGCAAATGCATAATATTCTTTACCATGATATTGAAATGAAACCGCTTTAATATCCGTCACTTCTACACTTACTCCATTGATGAGCTTTTCATTATAGATAATTTTAAATTTATCATCTTTTCTTACTTTGAAGAAATTGATAGTATAAGCAAATACATCTGCAAGTTGAGAAGCTATCACCGGATTAATATTATTCTTGTCAAAAGTTTCCCAAAGAGAACCTTCTACTATTCCTGTAGCTATTTTTTCTCTTACTTCTACTGGTCTTTGATATCTAGTTACTTTGGTATTTTCATCTTGAAGATCAAATACCACATAACTTGCTACATCTTCATTATAAACTAAGTATCTTGGTGTAGTGACTGAGTCATTTATAGTAGATGATATGAAACAATATTCTGTACCACTCGTGATTTTCCCTACATTAAAAACATCTGTATTTGAAGTAATAGCTTGAATAGTTTTAGAATTACATCCTTTTTCTCTAAGCAAGCTACTAAAAACTTGATTGGATTTTATTTTACCATAAGTATGATGAAGTCCTACCCAAAAAGGCATATCTACTTCTTTATTTTCTAGGTTTTTAGTTTTTACGCTATCAATAAAAAATGTATTAAATGGTAAAGTATTATTTGCTTGTATTCCTGCAAAAAAGAATAAAATCAATGCAAGAAAACTAATTTTCATTTTTGTCATATAGTATCAATTATTTATGTATAACTCTGTTTTATGCAAAATTATTTCATTATTATATATAAAAGTAGCTCAGTTATACATGAGTGTATGTTAAGATATACAAAATAATGTTAAATGCAGATTATATCTTAAATGGATTTCTGACAATATAGTCAGGAGCTTTCATATATTTCAGACCTTGCTTAATAAAAAAGTTAGCAATAATATTTTTACTATATAAGTAATTGATCATGTCCAAAGGCTTGGCACCTATAGTACTTTTTATTTCTGTGGCTGTACGTCCGTATTTAAGTGTAGTGGCTCTATTCTCGATGGCTGTACATAGATTGTCCAGTAGTATTTTATTATAAATTTTTGCGCTATGTATAAATGAATAATCCATTCCTATGAAATGCGAATTAAGTGTATTAGCATCCTTTATCATAGATGAAAAACCAATCAATTTATCATTATAAAAATATCCATTTATGATAAAATCATCTTTGAAATATTGAGCCATAGTAGTAAAATAGTTTTCGTGTATATCACCCAAACTAAATTTACTATGCTGCATTACTTGTCTATTTAATGCAAATATTTCTGATTGATAATTGACGATTTCATCCATAGAAAGTTTTCTAACAAGTATTTCTTTGCTATCATTGATTACTTTTTTAGCTCTTACTCTATATTTAGAAGATAGTAACGCTAAATAATCTTCTATGGTATTCCATGAAGTATCTATTTTCATTTGCAAGTCAGGCTCGCTGTAAAACTTGTTATAAAATGACTTTGTAGACTCCAAACAGTTACAGTCATTATCATAAATATTTGTAATCAATAATGTATTGGTATATGCGTAATTCATAGCTACTTCACACCCTTTTCTCACCAGAATTTCTTTAAGTTTTTTATCTATATTTTCATCTTTGAATATAATACCACAATGGCTTGTTTGTAGGAGGTTTCCCAGCACCATCATCGGAATATTGATTCTCTTTACTATTTGTGAATATATGGCACTAACTACTTTATCACTGAGTGATTTTTTTTCTTTTTCGCTAACAAATGAAAGAAGTTGTTCTCCTTTAAAAATTACTTTTTGAAAATTTAATGCTAGTAAAGGTTCATCATTATGATAAGCGATGATATAGTAAGGTATTAAATCCGGGAAACAAGTATCTTCTATTTCTTTTAGATAATCTATTTGATAAAAAGGGTCATATTTACAAATACTTGCCCAAGGGGTATGTACTAGTTCATTGGCTTTTTCATATACTCTAAAAGTATAGTCATGTGACAATTCTAGTGTTTTTGCTTGAAATACTTGACAAATATTCATTTATTGATGAGTATATTTGAGGTAAACAAGGATTTTAATAGAATAGTTCACAGCTATTTTTTTAATGGTGGATACTTCATTTTTAAAGATTGTAATGTGCTGAGCACCTTATCCGCAACTAAATATTCTTTATACCAATTTTGGTCTGCTGGTATTATGTTCCAGCTTATTTTTGGACTGCAAGTCTCGATTGCATCTTCATAAGCTTCCATATATTTTGGCCAAAGTTTGCTTTCTTCCCAATCTTGAGCATTATATTTCCACATTTTTTCAGGATTTTCCATTCGTTCTTTTAGGCGTTCATGTTGTTCTTCTTGTGATATATGCAAATAGAATTTCAAAATCTTAGTGCCATTTTCTTCGAGCATCTCTTCAAAATTATTGATTTGTTTCATTCTACTTTTCACCGTTTTATCATCTATCCATTCATGAACTCGTTGAATAAGAATATCTTCATAGTGCGAACGATTAAATATTTTTATCATGCCTTTTTCGGGCACTTGAGCATGTATTCTCCATAGAAAATCATGTGCAAACTCCAATTCAGTTGGCTTCTTAAATGCAGATACACTCACCCCCATAGGATTGATGGCTTTAAATACATCACGGATGAGTCCATCTTTTCCGCTCGCATCCATACCTTGTATTATTACCAATAATGCATGTTTTCTCTCTGCATACATCATGTTATGCAGTTTACCAATTTCTTCTACGATTTTATTCGTTTTGGAAATGCATTCTTCTTTATCTAAATTTTTTGGTGCTTTCGTACTTAGTTTTGATAATTCTATTTTCATAATCATATTTATAAAGCACTAATTTAGAACATTATTATCAGAGCTTATATTTGTATGTGTGCTTATTTGTTTTGGTAGCCATTTCAGAGAATAATATACAAAAAATAAAAACATACCATATCCAAAAGTAACCCCATAAGTTCTAGTATGTGCTAAAGGATATCTCAATCTGTGTAAAATATCATACGCTAATAGTGATGGATTACTAATGATATCCCAACTATTCCATCTCAAATATCTACCTAAATAAATTCCAAAAGCACAAAGCAAGAAAATAAAAAACAAAGTAACTATTGTAGGATATTTTCCTATTTTAAAAGCTAGAAATTTTTCTACATTCAATAATGAAAGATAAGTTAGCAATATCCCATTCCATGCAAAAGAAAAAAGTAATAATAAATCAAACCAATAGGGCATGTCTGCTCTTGATTTTAAGTGAAATAAATCGGTAATCATATATGGTGCATTAGGAAAAAATAACAACCATAGTGGAAGCAATATGAATACTGACCAGTTTTTATTTTTCTCATTCAAAAACTCGCTAAAAACAAATGGAAGAAATGCTAGAAATAAATTCCATATTAAAAAAACAAAATAAAGGTGATGCGATACAGAGGCTCTTACTATTACTAATAAAACAGAAAAAAGTAATGACGAAAGCAAAAATAAATTTGGGTAAATTTTTCTTAATAAAGATTTCATAATTATAAATTTTAAGCAAAAAAAGAGCATATTATATACAAGTTTAAATACTAAGCTATTATTTAACAAGCTTTAAGGTCTTTAATTTTTTAAATAATTAATTAGTTTTTGAGTAAGTTTGAACTACGAAAATAAAAGCTAATGATACCATTCAACAAACCATATGCATCGGGAAAAGAGTACGAATATTTAAAAGACGCAGTAGCATCTGGCAAAATATCTGGTAATGGGAAATACACTAAACTGTGCCAACAATTTTTTGAGAAAAAATATAATTTTAAAAAATCATTACTTACCTCATCTTGCACAGATGCCCTAGAAATGAGTGCAATTTTGATGGACATACAACCTGGTGATGAAGTGATCATGCCTTCTTATACTTTTGTCTCTACTTCCAATGCTTTTGTTTTGAGAGGTGCAAAAATAGTTTTTGCTGATAGTGAAAAAGAACATCCGAATATTGATTGTAATAAAATAGAAGAACTCATCAATCCAAAAACTAAAGCAATCTGTGTTGTACACTATGCTGGTAATGCTTGTGATATGGACAAAGTGATGGAACTAGCAAAAAAGTACAATTTAAAAACATGTGAGGATGCAGCACAAGCAATAGATTCTTTTTACAAAGGGAAACCATTGGGAAGCATTTGTGATGTAGCAGCATTTTCTTTTCATGAAACTAAAAATATCATCAGTGGCGAAGGTGGAATGTTGGCGGTGAATAATGAAAACTATATAAATCGTTCGGAAATTATTTGGGAAAAAGGCACTAATCGTTCTGCATTTTTTAGAGGTGAAGTAGATAAATATGGTTGGGTGGATATGGGCTCTTCATTTTTGCCATCAGAACTTCAAGCAGCTTATTTGTATGCTCAATTGGAAGAGCTAGATACCATACAAAATAGAAGAAAAGAAATATGGAACATGTATGATGCTGGACTAAAAAATCTAGAAGAAGCAGGCAAATTGACGCTACCAAAAATACCAAGCTATGCAACAAATAATGCACATATGTATTATCTTATTACTAAAGATTTAGGTGAAAGAAGTCGCTTGATTGAGCATTTAAAAAAAGATAATGTGAATGCGGTATTTCATTATTTATCATTGCATAAAAGTCCATACTATAAAGACAAACACGATGGACGTGAATTGCCTATGAGTGATTTTTTTAGTGATACATTAGTAAGATTACCTCTTTTTTATGAATTGAAAAATGAAGAAGTACAACAAATAATTGATTCGATTCAAAATTTTTATAAATAGATATTTTAAAAACATATAAAAAAACCTCTGTTAAATAATAACAGA
>CAMART010000011.1 GCA_945860705.1 Chitinophaga pinensis
AAAAAATGTTTAAAATGAAAAAATGTATAGATAAAAAAAAGAATTTTAGAAAGGTATCTCACCTAACCCTTCTCTTATTAAAATTGGTTCGCTTTCACTGCAATCAATAATCGTAGAAGCCATGTTGGCACAGCTTTCCCCATCTATCACTATATCTACTTTGTCTTTATACATTTCATATATTTCTTCAGCATCTGTCATATACTCTAGTATAGTATCGTCATGTTTTATAGATGCAGAAAAAATTGGTGCACCCAACATTGAAATTATTTCTCGGGTAATATTACTATCGGGTACTCTTATACCAATTGTTTTTTTATTGTATCCAAAAAACGAAGGAATATTTTTATTTGCTTTTAAAATATATGTATAAGGACCCGGCAATGTTCTTTTCATTAATTTAAAAGTAGGAGTATCTAAGTTTAATGTGAAATCAGAAATATGACTTAAGTCATAACACACTATTGAAAAATTTGATTTTTTTGGCTCTACATTTTTAATTTTACAAATACGTTCAAATGCTTTTTTACTATGAATAGAAGCTCCTAGAGTATATACTGTATCTGTAGGGTAGATGATTACTCCATCATTTTTCAAACAGTCAATTACTTTTGATAATCGATTTTGATCAGGTTTATCTTTATCTATTCTTAGTAGCATTATTAGTTATTTACAATATTATCAAACTGTATGATTTTATTTTTTAAATGATTAGGTATAGGAATAGAGCTTTGAGTTTTATAATCAAACATAACTAAAACGGTAGTAGCATCTGCCAAAAGCTCCCAAGTATCATTTACTTTTTTTACTACTGTATAACTCAACTCAAAACTTTTCCCACCTACCTTACTTGTTTTTACAAATACATAAGCATCATCCAAAAATGTCATCGGAAATCTATAGTTGATATTTACGTTAGCTAAAATAATACCGTCTACATTCCAGTCCCATTTTGCAACTTCGTGCAGATATCTGCCACGAGCATCTTCAAGATAGGTAAGGTATACTGCGTTATTGATATGATGAAGCTCATCCATATCGCTCCATCTTGCTTGTATCTTAAATGAAAATTTATAATCTAGATAATTCATAAAATATAATTTGATGCAAATTTAGTGATAAGTATACATATATATAGTTATACTATTATATCTTCTTTATGTGTTTTTACTTCTATTATGGAAGTATTCATATTTTTCAATTCTATTTTCAATCCACTGAGTCTATTTCCATAGCATGATGCAGTGTCTATATTCCAACTATTAGACAAATCATTATACAAAGCTCCATTTTCTCTTATTGGTGTGTGACCATGTACTTGAAGCTTGCCTATATTTTTCAATTCTCCTCTATACCAAAGTATTCCGTTTTTACTAGCTATATTCATTGCATCATCAAATCCTGAAACTCCAGCGTGTGTGATCAGCACTTGTTCATTTTCAAAAAGTCTTGGTCTTTTTAGTATCCAATTATAATAATAGTTTATTCCCTTTGCAGATGCTGTCATTGCTCGTATCGTTTCTTCACCACCTTGTTTTAGCCAATTGGGATTATAGCCTGTTTCAATATGTTTTATAAATTCAGCTTCATGATTTCCCATCAAAAAAACTGCTCCATATTCTTCTTCCAATCGTATCGATTCCTCTAAAGTTTCTATAGGAAAATTCCCTCTATCTATCAAATCACCAACTTGAACTAACAAAGTATTTTCAAAATCTACTGTATTCAAAACAGATTTAAATGTATGATAGCAAGCATGTACATCACCAATAACAAATAAATTCTCCATCCTTTTTATTAATTTTGTGATAATGAAATCAAATTTAGCAGTATTCCTTCTATTAATATGTATAATATTTCTTTCGTGTAGAAAAGATATTCCTTTATATAGAAAATATAAAAGTACTAAAGTAATAGTATTGATAATTGATGGCCCTCGATACCAAGAAACCTATGGAAGAAATGATAGAAAATATATTCCTTTTCAAAATCAAATGTCAAAGGAAGGAACTTTATGTACTTCTTTTTATAACTATGGAGTGACAAATACCGTGAATGGTCATACTGCTATATGCACAGGAAACTATGAAAGCTTAAATAATAGTGGACTAGATGTACCATCTTATCCATCTTATATGCAATACTATATAAAAAATAAAAAAGCTGACAAGAATAAAGTATGGATTATTGCATCTAAAGACAAATTACAAGTATTAGCCAATACTACTAATAGTGAATACAAAAATAAATTTATGCCTCAAACCGATTGTGGCATCAATGGATTATTTACTGGATATAGAGAAGATAGTATCACACAATTTCATGTGATGACAACTTTGCAATCGCATCATCCAGATGTATTACTTGTAAACTATAAAGAACCTGATGTGAGTGGTCATGCTAATAATTGGGGAAAATATTTATTGGGAATACAAAATACCGATAAATATGTACATGAAGTTTGGGATTTTATTCAAAACGACCCATATTACAAAGACCAAACTACATTAATTATCACTAATGATCATGGTAGACATGATGATGGATGGAAAGATGGTTTTGTATCACATGGAGACAATTGCGATGGCTGTAGACATATTTCACTTTTGGCATTAGGGCCAGATATTAAAAAAAACTACGTATCTACTAATGATTATTCTCAGATAGATATCACTTCAACTATTGCAAGTATATTCCAAATACAAATGCCATTTGTTAACGGTAAGTTGATGGAAGATATTTTTATAAAAAATCAAAAATAAACAAAAATGAGCAATCCAATTGGTGCATTACTATGGAACGATTTGACTGTAGAAAATGCTACAGAAGTAAAAGATTTTTATACATCAGTTATAGGATGGACTGCCACTGAACAAGCTATGGGAGACTATAATGACTACAATATACATAATGCAACTGGTGAAGTGATAGCGGGTATCTGCCATGCTAGAGGAGTAAATAAAAACATACCTCCACAATGGCTACTATATATAAAAGTAAAAAATGTAGAAGAAAGTTTGAAAAATTGTACATCATTAGGAGGTACAATTATTGATGGTCCGAGAATGATGGGTAAAAATAATTTTGCAATCATTAAAGACCCAGCAGGGGCTATTCTTGCAATAATTGAAGATAATTAAATGAGTTAATCATTGTTAAGAATAAAGTACAAATTCATTATTTTTAGTAGATTTGTAGAGCATAAAGAATGAATAAAAATTTTATTATATCTATCATAGTATTATTAGCTATTGCCACAATAGGTATTGCTTACTTGCAAATAAAACTTATACGACAAGGTGTAGAACTCAGAGAAAAACAATTTGATAGCAATGTATACGCAGCACTTAATAGAACTGCATATCACCTCGAACAACTTTATGCTATCAAAAGACTCAATAACCAATCTAAATTAGGAGCAAATAATTTTAAAAAATTATCATCGCAACTGGGCGAAAAGCTACTCAATAAATTAAAAATAGATAATAACCTAGGACAAATAGATAGAAACTTTGTAGGTACGATAGATATAGACAATCCAAATACCGGTACAAAACTTCAAATAAAAATAGATACACAAAATGGAGTACAAACTATAGAGTATTTAAATAATAACCCTATGCTCAATGATCCTATCAACGATTTCTTTATGAAAAGTGGAGGATTTGGAATTCAAGAAAGTGGTGAAGATTTAAAAAATGTACTAAGCAAAGAAGAAATAGAAAACACAATAGCCAATGAGCTCAAAAGTGCTGGTATTACTACAAAATATCAATATTCACTATTTGACCCAGCTACCTACAATACTATTTATAGCAATATAAATAAAATGACTCCAAAGATTTTTGAAGACTCCTATCCTATTGCTATCTACAATAATCTTTTTGGAAATGAACTCACTTTGCTTTTATATTTTCCTAAAAAAGATTTTTATATACTTACCAATCTTTGGGTGATGCTCACAGAATCTATAATATTTATTGGAGTCATCTTATTTTGTTTTGGTGCTTGCTTACTCATTATATATAGACAAAAAAAACTAAGCGACCTCACTACTGATTTTATAAACAATATGACTCATGAGCTCAAAACACCTGTAGCCACTATCACACTTGCTGGCGAAATGCTCAAAAATCAAAAAGTTTTAGCCGATACTGAAAAAGCTAGAAACTATGCTGGTATTATTTTAGAAGAAAATAATAGACTTAGCTCACATATAGAACGAGTGCTTCAATTTGCGAAGTATGACAAGGGACAAGTAGAACTCAAAAAAGAATATTTTGATATACATGATATTATCAATAATGTAGTAGATAGCTCTATGCTTCGAGTACAAAATTTGAATGGAGAAGTGGTGCAAAATCTAACTGCAACTAAATCTATAATTATAGCAGATAAACATCATATACAAAATGTATTGAGCAATATTATTGATAATGCAATAAAATATACAGGCAATAATCCATTGTACATAGAAGTAGATACATTCAATAAATCGGATGGAATTATCATTTCAATAAAAGATCATGGTATTGGTATGAGTAAAGAAACTCAAAAAAAGATTTTTGAAAAATTTTACAGAGTACCAACAGGAAACGTACATGATGTAAAAGGTTTTGGACTAGGGCTGAGCTATGTAAAAGCCATGATGGACGCTCATAATGGACATATTACTGTGAATAGTGAACTGAATAAAGGCAGTAACTTCCAATTATTTCTGCCAATAAAAGAGTAAATACAATTCTTTTATACTATACATATTATAGATTTGGCTTGTTGATATGTATAAAAACATCGAGAGTATACAATAAAATATTTCTGAATTTCGTATAAGGATAATACTATCTTATAACTTCTATTTTATAGAGGGCAAAATACAATTGAATATTATATAGAATGGCTGATACTAAAGAAAAAAAAACAAGTACTACTAAAACACCTAAAAGTGCCACTACATCTACCAAAACTTTTGGGGAGATGATGACTGATAGACGTATACCAATAATACTAGGCATACTACTTTTATTGTTTTCATTTATGCTAGCGATGTCTTTGAGCTCATATGTTTCTTCTTATCAAGTAGATGAAAGCACGCTCACACAAAGTATGAATACTGGCACTATAGCTTCAGATACAGCCAATCAAGCTGGACCAATAGGAGCTAGAATAGGTGCAATTTTCTTTGATAAACTATTTGGATTTGCTTCATTTTTATTTGTGATTATTTTTGGTGCTTTAGGTATCAATCTTTTACTTAGAAGAAAAATATTCAAAATAGGAAAAATAGTACTTTATTGTTTATTGTTCATGATATGGTTTTCTGTGATGTCTAGTTTTGCTCAAACACTTTTTAGTTCGAGTACAGGTCTTAGCTGGGGTGGCGCTTTTGGAGAATACTTCACTGCACCCGATGGTATACTTTGTAAGTACCTAAAAGTATGGGTAACAGGTATTTTGTTATGTTCTATCACTCTTATCGCATTAGTGATTATGTTCAATTTTACATTTGACTTTTTAGGCAACTGGTGGGACAACTTAAAAGCTAAAAGAGAAAATGCACAACTTCTCAAAGAAGCTGCACTAGAAAAACAAGCTGTGATAGGTACGGATGTTTCTATATTTGAAAAAGATGGATTAGAAAATCCAAACCCAATAGTAGAAGCTACATCGATACCAACTCCACCTCTTCAACCAAACTTAGACAATCAATCAAATATTGCAACCAAACTAAGTACGAAAGAAGAACAAGATAAAAATTTTCTAACTCTAGAATTGACTGAAGAGGATAGTGAAGATGATGAAGAAATAGAAATCAGTGAAGATTTATCTGTAGATGATTTAGAAGAGGAACCAATAGCTGAAGTAGAATCAGAAACTGATGATAGCAATATTTCTCTTGAACTAAACAATCCAGAAGCTACAATAAATACCAATGATGCTACTGCATTTGAAATAAGTAATGAAGTAAATGATGATGAGAATGAGAACGAAACTCCTTTAGATGAAAATACACCTAAAGAGGATTTTATAGCCGAAGAAGTAAAGACAGATGATGAGCTAGATGAATTAAGTGATTTTGATAGCATGAGTTCGTACATGAATTCAAAAGGGGAGTATGACCCAACTCTTGGGCTCAGTCGGTACAAGTTTCCTGATATCAATCTTCTACAAGACCATGGAAGTGATAAAATAAAAATTGATAAAGATGAACTTGAAAAAAATAAAAATCAGATTATTCAGACGCTTATCAATTATAAAATAGAGATTTCAAAAATCATGGCTACTGTTGGGCCTACAGTGACGCTCTATGAAATAGTACCAGCACCAGGAGTGCGTATTTCAAAAATAAAATCTCTAGAAGATGATATTGCACTTAGTCTTGCTGCATTGGGTATTCGTATCATAGCGCCAATTCCGGGCAAAGGTACCATAGGTATAGAAGTACCAAATGTGCACAAAGAAATAGTAAGTATGAAGTCGATGATAGCTTCAGAAAAATTTAGAAATTCAAATATGGACTTACCTATTTGTTTAGGTAAAACCATCTCTAATGAAATATATATCGCAGATCTAGCAAAAATGCCGCACTTACTCATGGCAGGTGCTACGGGTCAAGGTAAGTCTGTTGGTATCAACTCTATATTAGTTTCACTACTATATAAGAGACATCCAGCAGAACTAAAATTTGTATTGGTAGATCCAAAAAAAGTAGAGCTCAGTATCTATAGTGCTATAGAAAAACATTTCTTAGCAAAACTACCAGGTGAGGAAGAAGCCATCATCACGGATACTAGAAAAGTGGTAGCTACACTTAATGCACTTTGTATAGAAATGGACAATAGATATGATTTATTGAAAAAAGCAAACGTGAGAAATCTAAAAGAATACAATGCGAAATTTGTAGCACGTAAACTTAATCCGCTAAAAGGACATGATTACATGCCGTTGATTGTTGTAATTGTAGATGAGTTTGCAGATTTAATTATGACTGCTGGAAAAGAAGTAGAAACGCCTATTGCACGTCTTGCTCAACTGGCGAGAGCTATTGGTATTCACTTAGTTTTAGCTACTCAAAGACCTTCTGTAAATATTATCACAGGCACTATCAAAGCCAATTTCCCAGGTAGAATATCTTTTAAAGTAGCATCAAAAATAGATTCGCGTACTATTTTAGACATGGGTGGTGCTGACCAGCTCATAGGTAGAGGAGATATGTTACTCAGTATGGGTAGTGACTTGATTCGTTTGCAATGCGGATTTGTAGATACTCCAGAAGTAGATGCTATAGTCAATAGTATTGGTAATCAAGATGGCTATGGCGAAGCATTTATGCTACCAGAAGTAGTAGACGAAAATAATATAGATGGTGGAATAAAAAACTCTGGATTTAATGGTGGAGATAGAGATGATATGTTTGAAGATGCGGCAAGAGTAATCGTACAAAATCAAATGGGAAGTACTTCACTCATACAGCGTAGACTCAAACTTGGATACAACCGTGCAGGTAGATTGATGGATCAACTAGAAGAAGCAGGTATCGTAGGACCAAACCTTGGAAGCAAAGCCAGAGAAGTGCTCTACAACAACGAAACCGATTTGGAACGGTTTTTGAATACTCTTAAGTAAGTGGTAAGAGATAAGTAAAAAGTATTAAGTAAGAAGATTTAAGTATTCATTAATATTAAAGATTAAAATAGATTTTTAGTAAAAATTCAATTACTTACTTAAATAGAAATTAGAAAGTTATATGTTTATTTAAAGATAAAATTTTATTAGACTATACTTAATTCTTTTAACTTATTACTTAAAACTTTGAACTATAAACTTGAAACTTTGAACTATAATTAAAAGATGAAAAGGATATATATAATATTATTGATGATGACGAGTGCACTTCTGATGAATGCACAGATAGATCCAGAAGCAAGTGCTTTACTAAAAAAAGTAAGTGCGAAATACAAAGCGTATACCAGTAGTAAAACAGACTATACCATAAAAATACATTTTGCAGAAGCAAAAACCGATATAGTAAAGAAAGGTACTCTTTACTTAAAAGGTGCTAAGTTTAAAATGCAGATAGATGAAGTGATTTCTACCTGTGATGGCAAAAATATTTGGAATTATTTGCCAAACGAAAAACAAGTACAAATAAGTGTGTACGACAAAGCAGATGGCAATATTTCACCTGAAAAGTTTTTTACACTTTGGGAAAAAGATTATATATACAGAATCAAAGAGAAAAAAACAGTAAATGGAAAAAACACCGCTGTTATTGAAATGAGTCCTACCACTAAAAAGAACGGTGGTATTTTCAAAATAGATGTTACTATCAATACCTCTACAAATGAACTCATGAGTTTTTTGATATATGAAAAAAATGGAACTAGAACTACCTATACTATCAATACTACAACACCAAATATCTCTTTAGTTGAAACATTCTTTGTTTTTGATGCTAAACAATTTCCTGGTGTGGAAGTGGTAGATTTGAGATAGATTACACTTTCTCCATTTTCTTTTTATACTCACTTGGAGTATATCCCGTATACTGTTTGAATATATTATTGAAAGATGATTTAGAATTAAAACCACATTCAAAAGCTATGGCTAATAGCGTGAGATGATCAAATTTTGGGTCTTCTATCTTATTTTTCACCGCAATGATTCTATATTCATTGATATATGTAAAAAAGTTTTTTCCTATATGAAAATTGAGTACCTGAGTAAGATGATGTTTGGATACATTGAGCTTATTAGACAAATCTAAAATAGTCAACTCGGCATTTAAATAAGGACGTTCATCCTTCATATATTTTTCTAAAGCTTCTATTATTTTATTCACTTCACTTTCTTTTAATGAAGATTTTTTATACTTATCATCTTGTTTGCTATTTACTTCATCGATTATATCTGTAGGTTCTTCTATCTGCTCATCCGTATTACTTTTATTTTGGTCTGATAAATTTTCTTCTTCAATTAATACATTATTTGCTGGTAATTGAACTTCCGTTTCTTTTGCTACAGTACCTTTTCCTACATTATCTATTATAGTATCTACATAATTAGAATTAGATATTTCAGATAAATTATCATTGTTTTGAGAGATAGACCTAAATAAAGCTGGCTGACGAAGACCAAAGAAACTGACAGAAAACGCCAATAAAGTAAGACCTACAGATGATACTAGATTTCCATCATATACTTTAGCAAACATCACAGCATTGGTAAATCCGCAGAGAAAATAAATAAAGAAAGTGAGCGCAAAAAGTATCGCTAAATAATTGAGCCAATACAATCTGGTTTTTACAGTATTATATGATAGTGTATTCTGTATTTCTCTTCTATATCTTCTGAGCGATAAAAATGTAAGTAGCGTATATACAAGAATACTAGTAAAATAGGTCATTGCGTATAATATTCGTACCCAAAGCATACTGTCTTGTTTTAGATATTGGTCTTCTGTAAACGAAACTATATCATTGAAAAACATAAAGTAAACAATCGTCATCAAAAAGAATGGTAGAAAATGTAATAAGTGTTTTGGTTTAAAATAATTTTCTTCATTCGTCAAAAACTTGGTATACAAATACAAGAATGGGCCAAATGTAAGTGGTATGAGTCCTGCACTAAAATTGATATTAAAAAACTCTCTATGTTCTTGATTGAGTAGATAGAGAATAAACTTGACCCCAATAGTCACCAACCACCAGAGTAGCATCCTATCTGGCGACAATTTTTTCTTTTTGGTGAGTACGAGCACTGCAGCAAAAAAACACTGTGCTATACCTATATATAATATTGCGCTTATCATTGGGTCTATCGCTTCTTCTTATTTATTTTACTTTAGTATATGTTTTGGTACTACCCAAAAAAGACAAAAACCACCAATATCCATGTACTTCTAGATTGCCTTGACTATTGATACGCATTTTACCATTATAAGTATTTCCATTTTTATAATTATATATTTCACCACTTTTCCATTTATCTCTTCCTACTTTATATTCAAATTTGAGCAATACATCTATACCTGTAAGTACTCTACTTCTATATTGAGGATTTTCATTATATACATCTCGAGTAGCTTCTTCATTTGTAGTGCTATTCTTGAGCCAATGGATTTTACCATAATAATAGTGGTCTTTTATATAGATTTCTATCATCTCGGTTTTATCCTCATTATACCATAAGCCTATTATTTCGTCTTTGGTATTTTGTGCAAAAAGACCTAAACTTGCTATAAGAAATATAAGTGTGTGTATACTTTTCATTTGAAATAGAAATTAGTAGTAAAGTACAAAGGTAAAAAGTATCAATCCTAATTTCATTTTAAAATAATTTATTCGACTATGAAACGGCTAAGAATTGAAAAGAGTTGCTTAAAAGTCTATATAAAAGAAAAAGACCCATCAAAAATTTTACTTTTTGATAGGTCGAAACGAAACACCCCTATATTTTTACTTCTTTAGATTATATTAAAAGAAGATGATTTCTTTGTGATTTGATGATGCAAATAGAATAAATAAATACAAGCTGTGCGACTTTCTTTCATCAAGAGATGTCCAGAGTGATAGTCCAAACTTAGCGGATTTTATATTTATTTGTCAATCAGATATTTATATCAAAATAAAAAAACAAAAACGTACTAAATATGATAAAAGATAGACCTGAAATCTCTAAAAAAATAAGCGATTATATCAATCTTGCACCTCAAGAACATAAACTAGTACTTCAAAAACTTAGAAAAATTTTGCAAGAATCAAAATTGGAAATAATAGAAGATTGGAAATGGGGACCAAACTACAATTATTTTGGAATGGTTTGAGGTATTGGGTATTTCAAAAAACATATAAAACTTACTTTTTTCAATGGTGCTTATTTATCAGACAAGTATCAACTATTCAACTCAGGTTTTGATAATGAGCACAATAGATCCTACAATATAGAGCTAGCGACTGAGGTGAAATGGAAGGGAATACAAGAATATATAGAAGAGTCTTGTAGCTACAACGAAAAGAATAATACCAAAAAAGAGAAAATACTTAAACCAAAAATAAAAGTACAGCTAGAAATACCTGAGCTGATAATCAACTATTTAAAGCCTCACAATAAGGAATTGGATTATCTACAAAATCTCGCACATACCCATAAAAAAGAATATATTAACTGAATACTAGGAGCAAAAAAAGTGGAAACCCAACATAGAAGATTGGAGAAAATGCTCCAAATGCTGCAGGATAAGAAACATATATAGATATTTGATTTCATTTTATAAAAAAGCTATTGAAATGCTGTCACGCTCTGGCGTGAGAAGCATCTTTCTCGCCTCGATGTTTGTCTCCACACATCGAAATATACTCACTAGACATTTTGCTCCATGGTTTATGTCTCAAAAACCATTGGATTACAATTAATAAAAAAGCAATTGAAATGCTGACGTATGAAGCATCTATAATCCATTTATAGATTCCTCGTTCCTCGGAATGACATCTTGCTTCATGTTTTGTGGCTCACAAACCATGTGTAATACAATAAAAAAAAGCTCCAATCTTTCGATTAGAGCTTTCAAAATATTAATTATTATTTTACTAAAATGAGTAGGCTACTTTGAACATAAAGAATCTGCCTATTTGCGGTGTACCTGGGAATCTTTGGAATTTGTAGCCCAATACGTTGCTTACATTTACACCAAGATTGATTCCTTTTATCCATTTATTATCAGATACTGGTCTGTAGCTGATTCTCAAATCTACCAGATTTGCTGCATTTACAGTTCCTACATATATAGCACTATTTGCAGGGAACGCATCTTGCCATCTCCAGTTGATACCCCATCCTATTCCATATTTTTTTATTTCATGATCTATACCTACAGATGTTTTAAATCTAGGAGCATTCAATCCTACAAATCCTCCAGCAGCACCCAACAATGGAATTCTGTCTTTATTGACAAATGACCCAGCAAACGATACTGTAAATCCGTCTACAACTTCATAACTAGCTCCAAGATCAATCCCAGTTACATCTACTTTGCCTAGATTTCTATATACTAGTATCACATCATTTCCTACTAATGAGTCATCTGGTGTGACAGTACCCAATGGTATAGCTCTATTTGCGCCTTGTAGCAATGCTGTGATATCATCCCATACAGTACCATTGCCTACTCCTCCTGTGTATGCTCCATCAAGATTTGCTCCTAGCAAGGTAACTAATGATTGATCAACTGTAGCTCCCGGTACTAAAGTAGATGGTTTTTGTAGATTTTGATATAGCAATCCAGTTAAGTTTTGTGCACCTAGAGCTGCTGCTAAGTCAGATTCTTTGAATATGACACTACTAGAAGATAAAGTAAGTGGACTTACAAAATTTTTGATTCTAGTATAATAAACGTCTGCAGTGATAAATGCTTTTTTGCCGATAGCACCTTTGTATCCTAGCTCCCAAGTTTGAGTCACTGTACTTTTTATTTTTTCTACTTTACTATATCCTGCTGTCCAGTCTTGTTTTGTGAGGTAGTCTATATTTCTGTGGTTTGCATTAGTGATAGTACCTGTATCTCCTGCTATACCTGCAAACAATGTATTCAACAACGAATTAACTATAGCTGTTGGGAAACCAGTTTTTGCTCCTAATCCATTTGCTATGATTTGTGTCATATTTCCAAATGCAGTAGCATTGATAGATTTGTCATTGATATTATACCAGCTATTAGTATATGGACTTCTCATCATAGCGTTACCGTCGGTACCATATCTATAGTCTAGCCCTTGTGCATTACCAAATCCTCTCACATTGATTCCATTTGGTATCAATCCATTTGATAAGTCTAAGAATAGGTTGAGTGAAGAAGGAGTAGAAAAGGCTCTATTGTATGTAAGACGAAGTGTATTATTATTATTCACTTTATATACCAAAGCTGCTCTTGGAGAGAACATCACTTCTTTCATTCTGTCATGATAATCTACTCTGAAAGCTGCTACCAATTTTAATTGTTTGATGATATCCCAATCGCCTTGTACGTATCCACCATATTGATTGATATTATCATTTTTTTCAAATCTACCATAGATAGTTCCATCAGATGCTGGTCGTGTCATCAATATGTCCGCACCATATATTAGATTAATATTTGTTCTAGGTTTCCAGCTATGCTGAAGTTGTATTACATGTAGTTTACTTTTATCTACTAGTGGTTGTATTTTATGAGGAGGCAATGCACCTGCACTTACTTGTGGTATCAAGAATGTATTGCCCGAATTGCTTCCATTTAAGTAGTATTGAAAGAATAAATTTTTCCATTTAAATCTCATTTGACCATAGTAATATTTCCAACCTTGTGCTTGTCCAGCACCAAGTCCTGTAAGCTCTAGATTAGTACCATTGCTCATACCACCATTTACTATGATGCTGATATCTTTAGTTACTTTAAAATCAAACCTTGCATCAAAATTATATTTACGTACTCTAAAATCTCTATCGAATTTAGTATTACGTACATAGCCCGTATCTTTTATTCCATTGATCACTGTATCAAATCTTACAGTACCATCATTATTTCTATCTTCTCTTATAGAGTCATTTTGAAAAACATTTCCTCCACTTGCAGTTCCATACCACATCACATCACCTACATTTGGCTCGCGTGGGTCATAGTATTTCCAGTCACTACCAGTTGCATAACTTCCACTCACTTTCACACCCATCCAGCTGGTAGGTTTTGCTGCTATTCTTACCTCAGGAGTATATACCCAAGTTTTATCAGTTTGCTGTGCTGGAGCATTTGAGTCTCTTGGAGCATATTGATATTTTTGGTCACTAATACCAAAGGTATTAGATACGCTTACTGATAGTTTTTTATCCATATCTAGTGGGCTTTTTGTTTCTATGTACAAAACTCCATCACTAGCATTTGGTCCATATAATGCAGAACCCGGACCACGCACTAGCTCCAATTTGCTGATATCACCTTGAGAAGTTGGAATAAGTTGGTATGCATTTACTTTTAGAGATGGTACAGATGCTATTCTATTATCTACCAATGTCATCAATGAACCTGAGAATATTCCATTAAATCCTCTCACTGTTACGTTGTTTGAAAACAAACCTGTTTGCATGATGTCAACTCCTGGTACTTTTTTCAAATTATCAACCACCGTGAGTGGGGTGTTAGTGCTTAGTTTCTCTGCTGTAAGCACAGTTACAGATGCTGGTGCATCTATCAGCTTTTCTTTTCGTTTACTAGCACTCACTACTACTGTATTGAGTCCTATCTCTTCTTTCTCCATTTTAAAACCTACTGTTTGCATACTTGCACCACTCATGTTCACGGTTTTTTCTACTGTGCCATAGCCAATAAACGAATAGGTAAGTATAGTTTCTTTTGGACCTGCTGGCAGTGTGATTTTATAGTTCCCACCTGCATCTGTACTAGTAGCAGTAGTGGTTCCCTTTATCATCACCGTTACTCCGGGCATAGGTTGGTTAGTTTCATCAAAGATGGTTCCGTTTACAGTCACCTGCGCTTGCAGTGTATACGAAGCTAAAAAAACGAATAAGTAAATTAACTTTTTCATAAAATATGGTTTGGTTTGAAATGTGAAAATAAGTTAAAATCTTATTAAATCAAATAAAAGAATTTAACAGCCTTATTGTGAGTAATTTTATATTATATGAATTTCTGATATATAAATACATATACTTGGGCGTGCCCTTGCAAAAAAGCAAGGTCGGGTTTCCCGAATTTTCGGGACGCAACAAGTCCATACTCCTCTGTCGTATGGAGCTTTCCGAATGTTCGGAAAGCTACTATCCCTCATGCAGAGTCCGATCTAAAAGCCTATTTTAAGTAAAGAAATTTATTTATTGCTGAGCAATCTCGTTTTATCTATCATACGAGAGATACTTCTTCTATGATTATTGGCCAATGCCTCATCTAGCGAAAACCATTTCAAGTCTTTAGATTCTTCAGAAATGATGATGTCTTGACTATCATCTGCTATAGCTAAAAATCGAGTATCAAAATGTAGATGTGCAGGTTCGTTTTTATAAGGAGCTATTTCGTGTACATCTATATCAAAAATAGAGTTGAGTACCATATAATCACTCAACCCTGTTTCTTCTTCTAGTTCACGAACTGCAGATGCATACACATCTGTATCGCCATCACAGTGTCCACCAGGTTGAAGCCAAATACCTATTTTGCTATGAAGTGTCATGAGTATTTTAGTATATGACGGATTTACGATCCATACAGACGCAGTGATATGTCCATGTGGATGTTCTCGCAAAAAACAATCGGGAGTACTCGATACAAAATCGATTGTATGTTGATGCATCATTTTCTCATCTTCTAAAGATGTTTGATAACTATTTAATAAATCTAAAAATGGTTTGCGATGCATAATGATGTTGTAAAAATAATATGCATAATATATTCCATCACAAATATGATTAAACAATATGTGAATAAGCCCAAATTACGCGATAGGATTTGAGTCCCGAATCTTCGGGACGAGAATTCTAGTGTCTTAGTTGGGTTTATCCAGTATTAGTGTTTGTTTCAATAAATCTTTATTTATTGAAATACAAACACTTTGACGATTCAGTATTTCTAATGCTGAATATGGGATAAAGTTTAATTCTATAGTTATGTGGAGTCTTGTAACAATATAAGTTTTTTTATAATTTTATAAAACAGAACAAAAACAGATGGCAAAAAGTATAGGCATATCAGAAGAATTGATTGTAAATAAAATTTATCAAATACGAGGTCAGAAAGTAATGCTTGATAAAGATTTAGCAGAGATGTATGGAGTTGAAACAAGAGTATTTAATCAATCAATTAAGCCAAATATATAGCGATTCCCAGAAGACTTTATGTTTCAGTTAAATAAAAAAGAGTTCGAAAACTTGATATCACAAATTGTGACATCAAGTTGGGGAGGAACAAGGAAAATGCCTTATGCATTTACAGAACAAGGAGTAGCTATGTTATAATGTTATTCATTAAAAAAATAATATACCTTTACATAAATCATATTTCAAATGAAAAATCTAATCCTAATATTTTTTATACTCATAGCAGTATCTGATTCAAAGGCTCAAAAAGTTTTCAAAACTTCCTATAAATCTGAGGCAGATAAAATCATTTTTGTAACAGAATATAGAAGTGAAGCAGATATGATTGTATACGAAACTAAATACCAAAGCGAAGCGAAACCATATAGCGGCTCATGGTTTTGGACAAAATACAAAAGTGAAGCAGATTGGGTAGTATACTTTACTAAATACAAAAGTGAAGCAACACTAGTTGTCTTTTTTAGCAAGTATCAAAGCGAAGCTGGAATGAAATAGTAAAAAAGAAAACTTATAAATTTTCATTAACTTCCTGTAATAACAAAATCTGCAATTTGCTTCTTGCTGGGTCTCCTGCGGAAGACCCTACTAATAAATAGAAATAGCTAAAATCTATTTACGTTATCTTTTGTCCAACCTAATAATTTATATGCTTGTTTTTCTAATACTATTATTTCTTTATCCGAAATTTTTATTTTTTTATTAATATTCAATTTGACATGATTTGTAAATTCAGTATTTAAATTAAAGTTTTCATATTTTTTTAAATATTCAACTATATACTGTGGCCATATCCATTCTCCATCTGTATATACTGCAACATATCCAAAAAACTCTTCATCTTTTTCTTCTATACAATTATCTACGCCACCCATAAATGGCAATAGTAAAATACCTTTATTTAAGTAATTAATTAGTGCTTCTCTATCATTATTTGGAGTTGATATATACTCAATAATATCAGTAGCATAAGTTCCTTTACTATGTTGTTTAATAAATCCTATTAGTTTCATAATATTATATATAATTAAGATGATAAATCTTAATCTCTTGGCAAACCAACTCTAAAATACCCTTTTTCATCTTTTTCTATATCAAATACTAATGTATTAAAATTCATATAGTATAGTGGCTCTCCTGTTTCATCAGAAACAACTAAAAAATCTAAATTATCGGCTAGCGAGTGTATACTAATAGACCATACTGCACCTTTTATATCCATGTTTTTGGCTATAAATGATTCATCTATATTTTTAAAAGTAGCTTTATTTACACAATCCTCAAAATAGTATTTGCCGTCTAAATCTTTTAATATTTCTTTTGCTTTTTCTATTATTTGTTCTTCTGTATGTTTCATGATAGCTTACAATAAGTTTATCTATTTATAGCATCAAAATTTCCCCATTCATCCTCTTCTATTTGCAAGAAAATATCTTTGTCATTTTTAAACTCATCTATTTGTTCTGGTATAAGTTGCCCTGTGCCTAACATATACATATTAAGTGTTTCTTTTTCTATCAACATAGGACCATTACCTATTATTACTTTGTATGAATTTTTTGCATCTTCAGGTTTTACTTGCCAGTAGAAAACCCAACAAAACCCATAATCTTCTGTATGATTTTCATAGATAATAATTCCAGGATTTCTATCATGGTTTAGTTCCCAAATTTGATTATAATTATCTACATATTTTTGCATTTTTGCTTGTGCTTGTTCTATAGTGTACATATTAATATATATGTATTTGAACAAAAATAAAAAAAATCGGCATGTGGTTGGTCTTTCGACCAATCCACGTAATACTGATTCTACTCATTAACAATCTTTCCATTCCCTATCACTTTATTTTCTTTTCCCGAATCACCTCGGGATAATATACGAATAATATATATATCTGCTCAGTTCGTTGATGTTTAGTTGGTAGTATCTCTCTTCATCATATACTACTCGGAGTGGCATAGCTAAAGAGTATTTATCTTACTGCAATATAAAATGAAAAATAGAGAAAAGCAAATTCATCAAATAAAAAAAATCCTTTTACTCATTGAATAAAAGGATTTTTTAATTATGGTTATAAGTATTTACTAATCTTCTAAGATAGCTTCTACTTTATTTTTCTTGTTGCGAAGTCTTTCAAGCTCTTCTTTATTTGCTACGATCATATTGTCAAACTTACGCATACCTGTACCTGCTGGTATTTTGTGTCCTACGATTACGTTTTCTTTTAGACCCATCAAATTATCTTCTTGAGCTCCGATACTTGCAGTACTTAGTACTTTTGTAGTCTCTTGGAATGATGCAGCACTGATCCAACTGTTTGTACCCAATGAAGCTCTAGTGATACCTTGTAGCATAGTACTAGATGTTGCTGGTATAGCATCTCTAAATTCTACTAAAGCTAAATCACCTCTTTTCAATAAAGAATTTTCATCTTTTAGTTTTCTCAAACTTGCTATCTGACCTTTTTTATAGTTGGTAGAACCACCTGCTTCTACTACTACTTTTTTGTCATACAAGTCATCATTTACTCTCAAGAATTCAAATTTATCTACAGCGCTATCTTGTAGGAATCTTGTATCACCTGGATCTTCCACATTTACTTTGCTCATCATCTGACGAACTATAACTTCTATGTGTTTATCTGAGATACGGATACCTTGAAGACGATATACTTCTTGTACTTCGTTCACTAAGTATTGTTGTACTGCAAATGGACCTTTGATTTTTAGAATATCTAATGGAGTAACTGTACCATCGCTTAGAGGAGTACCTGATCTCACGAAATCTTGATCTTGTACTAGGATGTGTTTAGAAAGTTTTACTAAATATTTTTTCACCACACCATCTTTTGCTTCGATAATGATTTCTCTATTACCTCTTTTGATAGTTCCAAATTTCACTACACCATCTATCTCTGCTACTACAGCTGGATTTAGAGGATTACGAGCTTCAAACAACTCCGTTACTCTTGGAAGACCACCCGTGATATCTCTTGCTTTACTCATCACTCTAGGTATCTTAGCTAAGATAGCACCAGCTTTCACTTTTTGCTTTTCTTCTATAGCTAAGTGGGCACCCACAGGCATATTGTAATATTTACCACCTTCTTTTGTATCAAGTACTATAGAAGGAATCTTAGTTTTATCTTTAGACTCGATGATGATACGCTCTGTGTGACCAGTTTGCTCATCACTTTCTTCTGTGAAGGTGATATTTTCAATAATACTTTCAAATTTGATAGTACCATCTTCGATAGCAAGAATCACGTTATTAAATGGATCCCATTTACAAATAAGATCATCTTTTTTCACTTTAGCACCATCTTTCACAGCCATAGTAGCACCGTATGGTATCAAATAGTTAAATAATACTTTATCTGTATCTGGTTTCATGATTTTAAGCTCACCAGTTCTACCGATTACGATATTTACTACTTCGCCATCTTCATTGGTAGATTTTACAGTTCTAAGACCATCATATACTACTTTACCTTCAAATATTGCTTTAAATTTATCTTCTGACTGAGAAAGTGAAGCGACCCCACCCACGTGGAATGTACGAAGTGTAAGCTGTGTACCTGGCTCACCGATAGACTGTGCTGCTAAAATACCAACAGCATCACCCATTTCTGCAGTTCTGTTTCCTGCAAGGTTTCTACCATAGCATTTTACACAAACCCCTCTTTGAGTTTCGCAAGTCAATACCGAACGAATATCTACTGCTTCGATATGCGCTGCTTCTATAGTTTTAGCTATTTTCTCATTGATTTCAATACCAGCACTTACTAGTAACTCATCCGTTTCTGGATGATTGATATCATACAAACTAAATCTACCTACGATTCTTTCTGCTAAAGATTCTACTACTAGATCATTGTCTTTAAGAGCACTCACTGAGATACCTCTTAGAGTCATACAATCTTCATCTCTGATTACTACATCTTGAGCTACATCCACCAGTCTTCTTGTCAAGTAACCTGCATCGGCAGTTTTCAAAGCCGTATCTGCAAGACCTTTACGAGCACCGTGAGTAGAGATGAAGTATTCTAGAATCGAAAGACCTTCTTTAAAGTTTGATAAGATTGGATTTTCGATAACCTCTGAACCTGTAGAACCAGATTTACGTGGCTTAGCCATCAAACCTCTGATACCACCCAACTGCTTGATTTGAGCTTTAGAACCCCTTGCACCAGAGTCTAGCATCATATATACAGAGTTGAATCCTTGTTTATCTTTAGCCAATCTATCCATAAGGATATTGGTCAATTTATTATCTGTTCTACCCCAAGTATCTACTACCTGATTAAATCTCTCAGAGTTAGTAATGAAACCATTTCCATAGTTATCTTGAATCTCATCGATTTCTTTATTTGCTTGCTCTATGAATAGTTTTTTCTCTTCAGGGATAATGATATCACCTAAGTTGAAAGAAAGACCACCTTTGAAAGCCCAAGTAAATCCTAATGTTTTGATCTCATCTAGGAACTTAGCTGTTTTTTGTAAATTCGTATTTACGATGATATCTCCAATGATTTCTCTTAGTGAAGATTTTTTCAAATGTTTATCAATAAAACCTACTTCTTCAGGAACGAATTGATTGAATAATATTCTTCCTACAGTTGTTTCAATTATTTTATCTACTAGATCATTACCTACTTTTACTTTAGTTTTTACTTTTACAAAAGCATGAATATCTACTTGTCCTTCGTTCATAGCTATAATAGCTTCTTCAGCACTATAGAATGTTCTACCTTCACCTTTCACAATATTTTCTTTTGTAGATCTTCTACCATTGGTGATATAGTATAGACCCAAGACCATATCCTGAGATGGAAGAGTGATAGGAGTTCCATTCTGTGGATTCAAAATATTGTGTGAAGAAAGCATCAAAGTTTGAGCTTCTAATATTGCAGCATTGCTAAGTGGAACGTGCACAGCCATCTGGTCACCATCAAAATCGGCATTGAATGAAGTAGTAACCAATGGGTGTAACTGAATAGCTTTACCTTCTACTAATTTTGGCGCAAATGCTTGTATAGAAAGACGGTGAAGTGTCGGAGCTCTATTCAATAATACTGGGTGACCTTTCAAAATATTTTCAAGAATATCCCAAACTACTGGCTCTTTTTTATCAACTAATTTCTTAGCAGATTTCACAGTTTTGACGATACCTCTTTCGATAAGTTTTCTTATGATAAATGGTTTGAAAAGCTCTGAAGCCATTTCTTTAGGAATACCACACTCGTGTAGTTTCAATGTAGGTCCTACCACGATCACCGAACGACCAGAGTAATCTACCCTTTTACCTAATAAGTTTTGACGGAAACGACCTTGTTTACCTTTCAATACATCAGATAAAGATTTTAATGGTCTACCTCCTTCAGCTTTTACTGCATTCGATTTTTTAGAGTTATCAAATAATGAATCTATAGATTCTTGAAGCATTCTTTTTTCGTTTCTTAAGATTACTTCTGGAGCTTTTATTTCCAATAGTCTTTTCAAACGATTATTTCTGATAATGACTCTTCTATATAAATCATTCAAATCAGAAGAAGCAAAACGTCCACCATCCAATGGCACCAATGGTCTTAACTCTGGTGGTACTACTGGTAAGTGAGTAATCACCATCCATTCTGGTTTATTTTCAAGTCTTTCGTTTGCATCTCTAAATGCTTCAACTACGCTCAATCTTTTTAAAGCTTCTGATTTTTTTTGCTGAGAAGTTTCATTAGATGCTTGGTCTCTCAAACTAAATGAAAGAGAATCTAAATCTATTCTAGTAAGCATTTCTCTTACTGCTTCAGCACCCATCATAGCCATAAACTTATTAGTATCTGTAGTTGGCAAGTGACTGTTGCCATCTAATTCTGGTGCTTCTAGTGCAGATAAATATTCTTCTTCACTCAATAAATCACCAGCTACTAAAATTCTTCTTTCGTATTCTTCTTTTTCGTTTAGCATAGTGATACCTTCTGATGCTTTACCAGCTTGAATCACTAAATATCTTTCGTAGTAAACGATTGATTCTAGTTTCTTTGAAGACATACCTAATAGATAACCAATTTTATTGGGAAGAGATTTGAAATACCAGATGTGAA
This sequence comes from Chitinophaga pinensis, assembly GCA_945860705.1. GTDB lineage: Bacteria > Bacteroidota > Bacteroidia > Chitinophagales > CAMDFR01 > CAMDFR01. The sequence goes on from CAMART010000011.1 coordinate 21,959, forward strand.
CTACAGGCACTACCAATTTGATATGACCCATACGCTCTCTACGTACTTTCTTTTCTGTCACTTCCACACCACATCTATCACACACGATTCCTTTATATCGGATTCTCTTATATTTTCCACAGTAGCATTCGTAATCTTTTACTGGTCCAAAAATTCTTTCGCAGAAAAGACCATCACGCTCTGGTTTATAAGTACGATAATTAATAGTCTCTGGTTTTAAAATCTCCCCAAAAGACTGCTCCAAAATTCTATCTGGAGACGCAAGACCAATAATGATTTTGTTAAAATCGTTTCTTATTTGTTTTTCCTTAACTACAGGCATATTATTGATATTTTATTATTTACTAAAAAATTTGTTTTGCTTTTGAAATTAAAAATGATCTTATTCAAATTTTAAATCTAAAGCTAAACCTCTCAACTCTTGCACTAATACGTTGAATGATTCTGGAATACCTGGTGTTGGAAGGTTTTCGCCTTTTACGATAGCTTCGTAAGTTTTAGCTCTACCTATGATATCATCAGATTTTACAGTGATTAACTCTCTCAATATATTAGATGCACCAAATGCTTCTAGTGCCCATACCTCCATCTCACCAAAACGCTGACCACCAAACTGAGCTTTACCACCCAATGGTTGTTGTGTAATCAATGAGTATGGTCCTATAGAACGTGCGTGCATTTTATCATCTACCATGTGTGCAAGTTTCAGCATATAGATAACCCCTACTGTAGTTGGCTGGTGGAATCTCTCTCCAGTTTCACCATCATGTAAGTATGTTCTACCAAACTCTGGAAGACCTGCTTCATCTATATAATGTTTGATTTCGCTCAAGTGTGCACCATCAAAGATTGGAGTTGCAAATTTTAATCCTAACTCCATACCTGCCCAACCTAGAACTGATTCATAAATCTGACCTAAGTTCATACGTGAAGGCACCCCTAGTGGATTCAATACAATATCTACTGGTGTTCCGTCTTCAAGGAATGGCATATCTTCTTTACGTACTATTTTAGATACGATACCTTTGTTACCGTGTCTACCTGCCATCTTATCACCTACTTTAAGTTTACGCTTTTTAGCTATATAAACTTTTGCAAGTTTCAATACTCCTGCAGGAAGTTCATCACCAATAGTCAATGCAAATCTTTCTCTTTTGTATCTTGCCACTTCTTCGTTTGAACGAATAGTAAAGTTATGCAAAAGGAATTTGATCATTTCATTAGTATCTTCTTCTTTTGTCCATTTAGCAGCATCAAGATTTGTAAAATCTAAATCTTTCATTACTTTTAAAGAGAACTTAGCACCTTTTGGAAGAACTTCTTCTTTGTAGTTTGTATAAACACCTGCAGTAGTTTTTCCGTCAATTAGATGTAGTAATTTATCTAACATCACTTTTTTAATTTCTGCAAGATTTTTGCTATGTTCTGTTTCTAGATTATCTACTACAACTTTTTCGTGAGCTTTAGAGTTCTTATCTTTTTTTACTTTTTCAAAAAGTTTTTTACCAATAATAACTCCTCTTGTACTTGGTGGTACTTTCAATGATGCATCTTTTACATCACCTGCTTTATCACCAAATATAGCTCTTAAAAGTTTTTCTTCTGGTGTAGGATCACTTTCTCCTTTTGGAGTAATTTTTCCTATCAAAATATCACCTTCTTTCACATTTGCACCGATACGGATGATTCCATACTCATCTAAGTCTTTTGTAGCTTCTTCACTTACGTTTGGAATATCTGCAGTCAATTCTTCCTCTCCAAGTTTTGTATCTCTTACATCCAATTCATACTCTTCGATATGTAATGAAGTAAATACATCTTCATGTACTACTCTTTCAGAAATCACGATAGCATCCTCAAAGTTGTATCCTTTCCATGGCATGAATGCTACTTTAAGGTTACGTCCTAAAGCTAACTCACCATTTTGAGTAGCAAATCCTTCACAAAGAATTTGACCTTTTTTTACTTTTTGACCTTTCTTTACGATTGGTTTCAAGTTGATACAAGTATCTTGGTTGGTTCTTCTAAATTTAGGAAGTCTATATGATTTTACATCTTCTTGGAATGAAATAGATTTTGCTTTTTCATCTCTATCATATCTGATAATGATTTCATTTGCATCTACATATTCTACTACTCCATCGCCATCTGCATTAATTAGGTTTCTAGAATATTGAGCTACATCTTTTTCTACACCTGTACCTACTATTGGAGACTCTGGTCTCAATAAAGGTACCGCTTGACGTTGCATGTTCGAACCCATCAAGGCACGATTGGCATCATCATGCTCTAAGAACGGAATCAATGAAGCAGAAACACCCACGATTTGGTTTGGTGCCACATCCATAAATTCTACATCATCTGGAGCTAAAATTGGGAAATCACCTTGCTCACGAGCTTTTACTTTATCGTTTTCAAATGCACCATTATCATGAAGCATTTCATTTGCTTGAGCTATTTTTTTATCATCTTCTTCTTCTGCAGATAAATAAGTAATATCCGATTTTAAATCTACTTTACCTTTTACTACTTTTCTATATGGAGTTTCGATGAAACCCATTCTATTTACTTTTGCGTGTACACAAAGAGTAGATATCAAACCAATGTTTGGTCCTTCTGGAGTTTCAATAGTACATAATCTACCATAGTGAGAATAATGAACATCTCGCACCTCGAAACCTGCTCTTTCTCTACTCAAACCTCCAGGTCCTAATGCTGAAATTCTTCTTTTATTTGTAATCTCTGCAAGTGGATTTGTTTGATCTAAGAATTGAGATAATTGAGAAGTACCAAAGAATGAATTGATAACAGATGAAAGTGTTCTTGAGTTGATCAAATCTGTAGGAGTAAATACTTCATTATCTCTTACGTTCATTCTTTCTCTGATAGTACGAGCCATACGAGCTAAACCAACACCAAACTGAGCATATAACTGCTCTCCTACTGTACGTACTCTTCTATTGCTCAAGTGATCGATATCATCTATCTCTGCTTTAGCATTAGTCAATTGTACTAAATACTTGATGATAGAAACGATATCTTCTTTAGACATTGTTTTGTTTTCATACGAAGCATTTAAGCCCAATTTTTTATTCATTTTGTATCTACCTACTTCGCCCAAATCATATCTCTTATCAGAGAAGAATAATTTGTCGATGATACCTCTAGCAGTATCTTCATCAGGTGGATCTGTACCTCTTAATTGTCTGTAGATGTGGTTAAGTGCCTCCATCTCAGAGTTAGAAGTATCTTTTTGTAATGTATTTGCTATGATAGAGAAATCTGCAGATAATACTTCTTTTTGAAGAATCACTGTTTTAGCGCCTGATTCTACAATCAAGTCAATCATTTCTTCTTCTATCACTAAATCTCTTTCTAGCAATACTTCATTTCTTTCGATAGAAACTACCTCTCCAGTATCTTCATCTACGAAATCTTCAATCCATGTTTTTAAAACTCTAGCAGCTAATCTTCTACCTACAACAGCTTTAATAGATTTTTTACTTATTTGTATTTCATCTGCAAGATCAAATAGAGATAAAATAGAAGCATCTGTATCGTATCCTATTGCTCTCAAAAGCATAGTAACAGGAAACTTCTTTTTTCTATCAATATAAGCGTACATTACGTTATTGATATCTGTAGCAAACTCCATCCAAGCACCCTTGAAAGGAATCACTCTAGCAGAATATATTTTTGTACCATTTGGGTGATAACTTTGACCGAAGAATACACCAGGTGAACGGTGAAGCTGAGATACAACTACACGTTCTGCACCATTTATAATAAAAGTTCCTTTATGTGTCATGTAAGGAATATTTCCTAAGAACACTTCTTGAACTATTGTTTTAAAATCTATGTGCTCTACATCATTACATGACAGTTTTAATTTTGCCTTTATAGGCACACTGTATGTAACACCTCTTTCTATACATTCGTCTATTGTAAAACGAGGAGGATCTATAGAGAAATCAAGAAATTCTAAGTTGAAGATATTTCTTGCATCAGAAATTGGAAAGTTTTCTAAAAACACATTATATAAACCTTCTTTTTTTCTATTTTCTGGAGTAGTTTCTATTTGAAAAAACTCTTTGAAAGACTGTAACTGTATATCCAAAAAGTCAGGATACGGAGCTCTTTGTTTGGTTTTACCAAAATTGATTCTCTCGCCAGCCACTATGTTATTTTTGCTTTGAGCCATTATTTATTGTTATTATTATTGTTAAACGCCTATAAATAAGTTTAGGTTTGGATGCATTTTGCAATGCAATCCAAACCCTAATGTATTGATAACTAGTATCTTACTATTTAATTTCAACCTCAGCTCCTGCTTCAGTTAATTGTTTAGCTACAGTTTCAGCATCTGCTTTAGAGATTTTTTCTTTGATAACACCGTTACCTGCATCTACTAAGTCTTTAGCTTCTTTCAAACCTAAACCTGTAATATCTTTAACGATTTTTACTACGTTTAGTTTTTGAGCTCCTGCACTTTTAAGAATTACATCGAATTCAGTTTTTTCAACTTCAGCTGCTGCGCCACCGCCACCTGCTGCTGCTACTGCTACTGCCGCTGCTGCTGGTTCGATACCGTACTCATCTTTTAAGATTTTAGCTAATTCGTTTACATCTTTTACTGAAAGATTTACTAGTTGGTCTGCTAATGATTTTAAATCTGCCATTTTTTATTTTTGTTTAATTGGTTAAAAATTTTTGTTTGAATTTTTATAGACTATTCTGGTCTTTCTGATAAGGTCTTAACGATACCTGCAAGTTTGCCACCACTTGATTGTAATGCAGAGAGAACGTTTTTAGCAGGAGATTGTAACAATCCAATGATTTCGCCTACTAATTCTTCTTTCGATTTTAGTTTGCTTAATACATCGATTTGGTTGTCTCCTTCAAAAATAGATGATTCTATATAAGCAACCTTTAATACTGGTTTCTCATTAGACTCTCTAAATTCTTTCAATACAGTTGCTGGCGTTTTTGCTACTGAAGAGAACATTACAGATGTAGGACCATTTAAAGAGCTATAAACTCCGCTATAATCTACACCTTCTTGTGCTTCAAGTGCTTTACGTATCAACGTATTTTTCGCTACTCTGAATTCAATTCCTTTTTCAAAACATTTTCTTCTGAACTTGTTGATAGTTTCAACAGTAAGAGCAGAAGCATCTGTAATATAAAAGATATTGTTTGACGCAAACTTTTCAGTAAGTTCGATAAGAACTTGATTTTTTTCTTGTTTTGTCATAATTAATTTCCGCTTACAGATTTAGGATCAATTTTAATACCTGGACTCATTGTAGAAGCCATAGAAATGCTTTTCATATAAGTACCTTTAGCAGAAGATGGTTTCATCTTTACTAATGTGCTTAATAATTCATCAGCATTGTCTTTAATCTGCTCTGGAGTAAATGATACTTTGCCAATAGATGCATGAACGATACCGAACTTGTCTACTCTGAAGGCAATTTTACCTTTTTTTACTTCTTCTACAGCTTTCCCAACCTCAGGTGTAACTGTTCCTGATTTAGGATTTGGCATAAGGTTACGTGGTCCTAGTACGCGGCCTAATCTTGCGATTTTAGCCATTACGTTAGGGGAAGCTACTACCACATCAACGTCTGTCCAACCTTTTTCTATTTTTTCTATAAATTCGTCTAAGCCTACGTAGTCTGCACCTGCTGCTCTTGCTTCTTCTTCTTTATCTGGAGTAGTCAATACTAGCACTGACTTAGTTCTACCAGAACCATGAGGCAAAGATACAGTTCCTCTAAGTGCTTGATCTGCTTTACGTGGATCTACTCCTAAACGTACGTGCAAATCTACAGATGCATTAAATTTTGCAATGTTAACTTCTTTAACAAGTGCTGCGGCATTTTCAAGAGAATATAGCTTTGTGCTATCTACTTTCCCATCTACTGCCTTCCTCTTTTTTGTTGTATTCATACTGAGGTTTTTTTGATTTGATGATTAAATAATAAATAAATTTTTAGTTTTCCCAAGGTGCTTTACCTGAAACTGTAACACCCATACTACGAGCAGTACCTGCTACCATTTTCATAGCAGACTCTTCTGTAAAACAGTTTAAGTCTGGCATTTTAATAGCTGCGATGTCTTTAATTTGATCCCAATTGATAGAACCCATTTTAAGACGATTGCTTTGAGCAGAACCTTTAGCTATTTTGATAGATTCCATAATCAAATTTGCTGCAGGTGGAGTTTTGATCTCAAATGTGAAAGATTTGTCTTTGTAAACTGTAAGAATCACTGGACAAACTTTGCCCATTTTGTCTTGTGTTCTAGCATTGAACTGTTTACAAAATTCCATAATGTTCACCCCTTTAGAACCTAGTGCTGGTCCGATCGGTGGTGCCGGGTTCGCTTGCCCTCCCTTTACTTGTAACTTTACAAAGGTTTCGATTTCTTTTGCCATGATAAATATTTGTTATATAAAATTTATGATACTTTTTCTACCTGAACGAAGTTTACCTCTACTGGTGTTCTTCTTCCAAATATTTTTACTATTACTTTTAATTTTTTCTTTTCTTCAAAAATTTCTTCAATGGTTCCTGAGAATTCATTGAATGGTCCATCTATTATTTTCACTGTTTCATTGATGATATATGGTTCTACGTTTACTTCTCCTGTTTCTGTTATTTCATCAAATTTTCCAAATAATTTTTGTACCTCACTATTTCTTAATGGCTCAGGTTTATTGTCTTTACCACCTAAGAAATTCATAACATTTGGTAAGCTTCTCAGTTCTGCAACTATATCAGAGTTGAGTCCTGGGGGAGCAACTTCTATATATAAATATCCAGGAAAAAGTGTTTTTTCTTTTACTACTTTTTTACCTGCTTTAATTTGATATACTTTTTCAGTTGGGATAAGTACTTGAGTCACTACTTTGTCCATTCCTGAACGTTTCAACTCTATATCCATATGAGCCTTGATTTTATTCTCTTGGCCACTGAATACTTTTAGTACGTACCACTTACTTTCTTTCTTATTTTCCAATGTTATCATCATATAATTAGCTTTCTACTTTTTTGAATTTTTATTATCCAAATATTTTTTTGTATAATAATTCTACAATAGTGTATCTAGCTGCTGTATCCATCAACCATACAATAATAGATATGATAAGCGTACCTATCAAAACTACTATAGTGCTAGATTGTAGCTCTTGCCATGTAGGCCAGCTTACTTTATTTACTAGCTCATTGTACGACTCTTGTATATATAGTTTTACACGATCCATTTTTATTTTATATTTAATACACTTTCGTGTGTTTTATTTTACTTTATCTAGCACGGGTACTAGGATTCGAACCCAGATCAAAGGTTTTGGAGACCCGTATGCTACCATTGCACCATACCCGTATTAAAGAAGTATAGTTAGGCTGTGCCTAACTATACTCTTATTTAATACTATTTAATGATTTCTGTAACTTGACCAGCACCTACTGTTCTACCACCCTCACGGATAGCGAAACGTAAACCTTTCTCTAACGCTACTGGGTAGATAAGTTTTACTGAAAGTGTGATATTGTCACCTGGCATAACCATTTCAGTGTTTTCTGGAAGTGTAATTTCACCAGTAACATCTGTAGTTCTTAAATAGAACTGTGGTCTATACTTATTGAAGAATGGAGTATGACGTCCACCTTCTTCTTTGCTCAATACGTAAACCTCACATTTGAATTCTGTATGTGGGTTACCAGTACCTGGTTTGCAGATAACTTGACCTCTTTTGATGTCAGTTTTCTCAACACCTCTTAAAAGGATACCAACGTTTTCACCAGCTTCACCAGTATCAAGGATTTTTCTAAACATCTCTACCCCTGTACAAGTTGATTTCATTGGAGCTTCGTTAGAAAGACCTACGATTTCTACTGCATCACCTGTATTGATAACACCTCTCTCGATTCTACCTGTAGCTACAGTACCTCTACCTGTGATAGAGAATACATCTTCTACTGGCATCAAGAATGGAAGATCAACTGGTCTTGGTGGAACTGGAATCCAGCTATCCACTGCGTCCATCAATTTCTCGATAGCAGCAACACCGTTTGGCTCACCATTCAAAGCTGCTAAAGCAGAACCTTGAATAACTGGAGAACTTTCTTCAAATCCGTAGAATTTCAAAAGATCTCTGATTTCCATTTCACCTAATTCTAAGAATTCAGGATCGTCAACTAAGTCAACTTTATTCATGAAAACTACGATTTTAGGCACCCCTACTTGACGAGCTAAAAGTATATGCTCTCTAGTTTGTGGCATAGGACCATCAGTAGCAGCTACTACTAGGATAGCTCCATCCATTTGAGCTGCACCTGTTACCATGTTTTTAATATAATCCGCGTGACCTGGACAATCTACGTGAGCGTAGTGTCTAGACGTTGTTTGATATTCTACGTGAGCTGTATTAATAGTAATACCTCTTTCTTTTTCTTCTGGAGCTGCATCGATAGAATCATAATCTTTTTTCTCTGCAAGACCTTTTCCTGCTAGTACGTTTGTGATTGCGGCAGTTAAAGTAGTTTTACCGTGATCTACGTGACCAATTGTACCAATGTTTACATGGGGCTTGGTTCTTTCAAATTTCTCTTTAGCCATTTTGTTTTTTTGTTTTTGTTATTGAATTAATAATAATAGATTGAGTAACATTTTTATTAAAAGTAGTGCTTTCGCTATATATAAAAATAGAGCATATATGCACTATCGATTAATTGTTTTTTTTGTAAAGTGTCTACTATAGTTTGGTTATAAAAACATGAGCCGCTGATGGGAATTGAACCCGCGACCTCTTCCTTACCAAGGAAGTGCTCTACCCCTGAGCTACAGCAGCTAGTAAATTAGTACAAAAAAATGGAAGCTTATTTTATACTAATTTTTCTTTACAGATATAAATGGAGCGGGAGACGAGGCTCGAACCCGCGACCTACAGCTTGGAAGGCTGTCGCTCTACCAACTGAGCTACTCCCGCATTTATATTTTTGTGATCAAAGAACGCTTATATATGACAAAAATAGACCCCCTATTGGCGTCTTTTTTTAAAATATAAAAATATAATATCCGTTTTTTAGTGCTTTGATGGTGGGGAGAGCAGGATTCGAACCTACGAAGTCGAAAGACAACAGATTTACAGTCTGCCCCATTTGGCCGCTCTGGAATCTCCCCCAAGATTTTTCTTGTGATGTTTTATAAAAAAGAGCCAGCGGAGGGATTCGAACCCCCGACCCACTGATTACAAATCAGTAGCTCTGGCCAACTGAGCTACGCCGGCTTATAATATTCACACAAAAAAAATACCTCAAAAAACTATTGATATCGTGATTTATTGCTAAACCTTTTTATCAAACGGGACGCAAATGTACGAAATATTTTTGCAAACAAGCAAATACTATGCTAATTTTTTTTAAAATATTTTATAGAGATGTATAAAAGTCTTGCTAATTCAATGATGTAAGGTCATCTAAAGAATTAATATCTTCTAAATCTAACTCGTCTACAGCTAACTGATCTATTGTATTAGCAGCTTTCGACACTGTGAGTTTATCTTTTCTTTTGCTTAGTTGTCTTTTTATTGACTCCAAAACCAAATCTGTGCTTTCTTCAAATGCTTTTGTAGTCTCTGTAGCAAATAATGTAGCACCTGGTATATTTAATTTTATTTCTACTACTTTATCTTTTACATGATCGTGGCTATCTAGTTTTAAATAGACATCTGCACTAGTTATTTTATCATGTATTACGTCAAGTTTATTTAATTTTTTTTGAATGAATTCTTCTAATTTTACATCTGTTGTAAACCCTACTGAATGAAATTTTACGTTCATAGTTTTCGATTTTAATAGTTAATAAATTATGATTTGGGATGTGCTTGTTTATGCACGTTTTTTAGTTTTTGAATAGTATTATGCGTATATACTTGAGTAGCTGCGAGGCTACTATGTCCTAATAATTCTTTTACTGCATTTAGCTCTGCTCCTTCGTTTACCATATGTGTTGCAAATGTGTGTCTCAATATATGGGGACTTTTTTTCTGTAATGTTGTAACTAAAGATAAGTATGAATTTATCTTTCTGTATATTAATTTATGATAAATTTTTTGACCTTTGGATGTTAGGAATAAAAGTTCTTGATTTTCATTGAATTGCGAGTTTTTTATATTTATATAATTATTTATTTTAGTCAAAATTTGAGGGGGAAGTGGTATCAATCTTTCTTTATTTCCTTTCCCTATTACTTTTACCAATCCATTTATAGTATCAATGCTAGTGGTTTTAAGCGCACAAAGCTCAGATAAACGCATACCAGTAGCATAAAACAATTCAACAATTATTTTGTCTCTCCATCCTTCATAATCATCAGTAAAATCAATATCTTCAAGCAATCTGTCAATATCTTTTGTATCTACAAATTGAGGTAATCTACTAGCTACTTTTAATCCACTTATTTTAGTCAGTGGGTTACTCTCTAATAGATTTTTTGACAATAAAAATTTATAAAAGCTTCTTAGTGAAGATATCTTTCTATTGATGGATTTTGGCACTATTCCATCATTCATAAGCGTGACTACCCAAGAGCGAATTTGTTTATGATTTGCTGTAAGTATTTCTTCTGACTCGTATGTTTTTTTGTAAAATTCTACAAACTCTAAAATGTCTGTATTATAGGCGGTACTAGTATGTGCAGAATATCTGCGCTCATACTTTAGGTAGTTTTGAAAACTATTGATATGGTCTTGTATATACATAAAAACGGATAGCAATGTACTACATTACTATCCGTTTTCCAAATTTATTTTTAAAAAAATACTAAGCTTCAGTATTTCCGAACATCACCTCTTTATAGGCTGCTTTCAAAACCTCACCTCTTCTTACTACAGATTTTTTCGTAAAATTCTTTTTACCTCTTAAGATTCTTAAAATCTGAGCTTTTTCGTATTTTTTCTTATATTTTTTTAAAGCTTTGTCTATTGAATCACTTTCTCTTGCGTCTACTATTAACATTTGTCTTATAATTTTTGAGGGTGCGAATTTAGTAACTTTTTACTAGAATGCAAAATAAATTTCGATTTAATCATTTTAAGAACTAATAATTCGATATTTGCAAAGTAATGATATGGACTAAAACATTGAATATTATAGAGAAATCTATTGGATGGCTATTATTGCTTGCCGGAACTATATTGTTGTTTTTAGTTTGTTGGGGATTTAATAAAGGATTTGATTTCAGTGATGAGGGATTTATGATGATGGGGTATACGCTTCCACATGATATCCAATGTGGTGGTGCTTATCAAGTTTTATTCAATAAAATTTTTTGTTTTTTTAATCCTGGAATTATTTTTTATAGATATATACGATTGATTCTTGGAATAATAGCCAGCGTTTTTTTATATAATAGCATCATCAAATATTTTGAGCACAATCAGATTTTAATAACAAAAAAAAATAAAATCATTTTAGTAGGAATGATGCTTATTGGTTTGATGAGTAGCTATTCTATTTTCACGAGTATACTTTCCTACAACAGCATCACGTTTATATTAGGTATTTTATTTTGCATGAGTATGATAGAAATACTTTTTTGTACTGATATAAAAAACACACTAAAATGGATAGTACTAATTTCTATCATTATATCTATACAATTAATCAGCAGATTTCCTACAGCTATAGTAATGATGGGCATTGTACCTTGCTTTATTTTAGTAAGCAAGCTTAATTTCAAACAAAAAATTTCATCAACTATTTTATTAGTTATATTATCAATTCTTGGTATTTTTTTAATGATACAATTTAGCTATGGGAGTATGGAAGAATATTTAACAGATTATAAAATCTCCATAAAAATGATGGAGCATCACAATAGTGATAGTATCATACAACTTTATAAAGATAGTTTTAGGTATGCCTATGAACAAGCTGTGAAAAATAACAGCACAATTTTCTATCTATTAATAATAAGTGCTATCATCTCTCGATTTTTTGAGCAAAAACGAATGATTCAATTGTTATTTTTTATTGTTCAGGTGATATGCATTGGCTATTATATAGACGTAATCATCAGTGATGAACTGTATGAAAGTGGTATGCTTTTTTTGTATCGCGCCTTGGATCCGTATATTTTTTTAGGTTTAAGTTTTTTACTAATAAATATTTTGTCTACGAATTTCTCTTTAAAAAATATTCTACATAACACAAGTATTATTTTACTTTTAGTTCTTTATCCTTTTATCTGTGGAGTAGGCACGAACAATGAGCTCACCTTACAATCCTTACAATTTTTATTGTTTTGGATGGTATTATTTTTCTTCTATTATCAACTCAATTATGAGAAAAAAATAGTTAGAAGTATTAATCTAGTATATATTTTAGTATTTGCTACACTGGCTATCTCTCAAACTATTTCTGGATATATTTTCCATCCATATAGGCTCACAAGCTCTTTAGATAAGTTGAATATAAAATTTAAAAATGAAAAACTTCATCAAATATATACTGATAAAAACATGTATGAAACCATGGAGCATTTTGAAAAAATAATTCCTAAGTCTAATAAAGAGCTACAAATAATTGATTTTTGTAAAGTGCCAGGAATCATCTATGCACTAAATGGATATACTCCAAGAAATGCATGGATAAGCAGAAGCTCAGTAGCTACCAATATATATAATTTTAAAACCTGCAAAACAGCGTATGTAGCAGATTATATTTTTGTACCAAATACACTAGATAAAGAAACTGAGATAAATGAATTTTTTAAAGGGGTTGATATAAATTTAGAAAATGATTATACGTTTATAGATTCTGTGACACATCCTTTATACAACTATAATCCATTAACCATTAGAGAAAAAATATGGGTCTATGGAAAAAAATAAACTATTTATTTTCATAAGTGTCATACTCATTTTGATACAAGTTTTCTTTACCTATAAAGGAATTGAAAATGCTCCTTTTTTTCATTATGGAATGTTTTCGGAGCCAGCTAAAAAACAAGTAAAAATATACTATGTAAAAATAGATAATCAAGAACTACCCTTAAGTAAAAATCATGGATATAATAAAGAAGTTTTATTATACAATCTAGAAAATTACGAATTGACAATAGCAGGTGATACTCAAGTAAATCAAGTGATTCATCAGAGATTGGATAGATTTAATGACGCACAAAAAACAGATTATTTTATCACCAACTTAAGTAATCATTTAGATAAAGAAGTTTATCAAAAATGGATTTGCAATTATGTACAGCAAGAATTTTCTTCATCAAAAAAAATAGAATTAGGGTATTATATTCTTGATGAAAACACAACTATTTTATCTTCTAAAATCTTAATGAGTGATGAAAGAAATTAGTATAGATAAATATGCACGATACTATTATTTGATGGTTTTTGTATTCATCATTAAGCAATTTTTTGATGGTTTATTTTTACATCAATTTAATAATCCAGTTCTTATTTATCCTCATATAGATAATTCATACTGGGTATTTCACCTACTACAAATTCCTCAATTCATAGTATCAAATACATACATTACTATTGCATTTGATCTTATATTAATATCTACAAGTTTTGCATTGATATTTCTCTTTAAAAACAGACTCTTAACAAGACTTTTTGCTATTTGGTTTTTTATATATTTTATATGTGTGAATAGTTTTTCGGGACATCACTCTCATATGCTTGTAGGAATATTATTGAGCAATTTAATATTTTGTTTTAATGATAGTAATCTGCAAGTGAAATTAATAAAATGGATGCGTTACTATTTGTTATTTATAATGAGTAGTGCTGCAATATGGAAAATATGGAGAGGAAGTGTGTTTGATATCAATCATTTTAGCAATCTACTGTACAACCAACATATCTACGAAATCTATGAAAATAAGAATGGGATATTGATGCAACTCATTCAATATTTAATCACACATAAAAACTTTGCTCATATCCTATATATATTAGCTACAGGACTGGAACTAATTTTTATTATTGGTTTTTTCACTAGAAAATTTGACAAAATACTTATTGCTCTATTCATAGTATTTTTTGTAATGAACTATTTTTTGATGGGACTCAATTTTGTAGAGCTATCTATACTATTGCTGAGTTTTTGGAGAATGAAGAGGGATTAGAAAATTCGTCTATACAATTCTTTGTATTCCTGTACAGTCTTACTCAACTCAAATTTTTTAAATTCAATGTTTTGCCAATCTGCTTGTAAGGCTTTATTGATGGATGATTCTATATCATTATTTTGAATGTATATATGTTTGCCAGATACCGTTTCGAGTAGTGCTGTATTGTGCGAAGCTACAACTGGAATCTGCATAGCACTACATTCTACTGCATTAAAACAAAAGCCTTCGCTTAATGATGGAATAACTACAAAAGATGTTTTAGATATAGTACTAAACAACTCTTCATCCGATAAATTATGTTTGATAGTTGTTTTGTCAATGAGTTGATTTTGTTCTAGTTTTTTTAGTACTTGTTTTAAAATAAAAGCAGGTTGTTTAGGAATAATCAATAACAGCTTATATCTACTTTTAATATTTTGTAATGCATCTAAAAGATTGTCCAATCCCTTGCTTGCACCTAATCTACCATAATAACAAATAGTAGGTGTCTGTGGAGGTTCATGGATGCATTTTGTAAATGAATCATAATTGATACCATTGTATATCATAGTAATTTTTCGTGTATCAATTCCTGATTTTATAAGTGCTTTTTTGGTAGAATCTGATACTGCTATATATTGGTCAAATGGTAATGCTAAAATTATTTTTTCGAATAAATAAAACAACAATCGAACTCCAAAAAAATAATATGGCAGACTCCACCAGAGCGAATCCCATACTTCATGAAAAGTAATGATGCATTTTTTTCTTGTCAATACTGATGCAAGCCATGCGGGCAATGCAGCATTATAACTGGTGGTATGTATCAAGTCAACTTGATTTGCATATTTAAGGATATAAGGCAAACTAAAAAAAGTAAATAAAAAACGATTGCTAAATGGTAGTCGTATGATTTTTATTCCTTGATAAATTTCTTCTTTTGCTTGAGAATTATCAGTACGTGATGTGATGACGGTGATATCATGATATTCTTTTGCTAGCTCAGTAGCTAATGATAGAAACAAGCGTTCTACACCGCCTTTGTCAGGATAGAAATGTTCCAATACAAATAAGATCTTCATATTACTTATTGCTTTTTATCTTGTTCTTGCAAAGCAATTTTTTTGACCAACTCTGTGATAGTTTTGTTTTGTCTTTTTATGGCAACAAATAAATTGTATTGAATAAAAAACAAGACCCCAAGTCCAAGAAATATAATAGCATTTATATTACTTTTAATACCAAAAATACGTGCAAGATTATCGGTAATAAAGTCTGGGAAAATGGCAATAGAGGCAATAGCCACCCATATCAATGACCAAAGAATGGTTTCAATGAGTGTGTTTTTTCCAAGCCTATATTGATTAAACGAATAAACAATAAACGCCAGTGAAATAATCGGTACTATTATTTTATATAGCAACATTGATTTTCAAATATAAGAAAAAATGAGTGGAATAGCTATTATTTAGTCTTTATCTTTTACTAATAAATTGGCTAGCAGATTGAAAACTGTAACAAAACCCATCAGGATGCCTTGTCCTTTTGCCATTGAATATTCTGTATAAAAAACACTTACTGGCACTTCTTCTATTTTCAATTTATTATCAAAAGCTTTGATGATTATTTCACTACAAAACTCATAACCATCTGTTTGTATTTGTATTGTTTCCAAGGCTTTTTCTGCAAATAATTTTAGTCCACTTTGAGTATCTGTGATATGTCTATTCGTAAAAATTCTTGTAAAAATATTTGCTATCAGATTATAGCATTTTCTAAAAAATGGAATTTTATTATTCGCTTTTAAGAATCTACTTCCTATGATAAGATCGGCATTTGTTTCTAAATATTTTTGATACAATACATCTATATCAGCTACTTGATGCTGTGCATCTGCATCTATTGTTACTACTACTTTATAACAATGTATTCGAGCATATTTTAGTCCTGTAGCTGTAGCTGCACCGACACCTCTATTGATGATATGATGGAGCATAATTATATTTTTGTCAAAGACTAAAGAAGGAGTTTCATCAGTGCTACCATCATTAACAATACAAATATTTTGATACCCTAATTGCTGAATTTCACTACATAAAACCCGTAAATGAGTTGCTTCATTATATGCTGGAAGTAAAATTAATATGTCGTTTTTTTGTAACAAATTATTTGATTTTAAAAAGCACTACACTACCTGGTCTTAAAACTCTAGTGCCGTATATACTGTTGCTTACAGGGGTTTTTACTCCAGATATCATTGCAAAAGTTTTCGAATATGGATCCTCTACTTGCCTATCTGTCACTACTAATTGTAGATTTGGATTGGCACTGATATATTCATAAAACTTTTGAAGTTTTTTGGTCAAAGATTTATCTGGAGTCTTATCAATACCTCCTGTATTCAAATCAAATAATATATATTCTACTCCTGCTTTTTTTAGAGTGGTATTCATCACATCTTTCACACCATAAGAACGATTGTATAAAAATATAAAATTGTCTAACTGATTATCTTCATATACTCTTTCGTTATTATTATCAATAAAATAATTGACATAAGTACCTATTCTTATTACTTTCTTAGTGGGATTGGCATTCATTTCATCTACTGCTGTGGCTATAGCTGCATTTACTTCTGACATAGCAGATGAGTTATCTAATGAATTACCAGCGTATTGCAAAAATATTTTATTCAGTTTAGAATCATACTCGTATGAGGCAATCATACTAGATGTTCTTTGTAGCGTAGCTAGAGATAATGATAAAATGAAAACAAATAATACGATATATGATAAGATACTTTTTTGTTTATCGATAGTGCCTGAAGAATCTTGGATGTGTAAACTAACGAATAGAATAATAGCGCTACCAAAAAGTGGTAAACCGTACCAAGATATAGCGTTGCCAAGCATCCACCAAAGTATGAAACTTATAGCTACAAACAATAATAGCAATTGCTGTATCGGCTTCCAAGTTTTTATCTGTTTCAAATTGACAATAGAAATCAATACTACCAATATTAAAATAATAAGAAAAGATTGAAAAGTATTTTGTTTAGTAAATACAACTAGTAATGGTTTTAGAATATTCGTTAAACTAAGCGCTATCGGTTGCAGTAATAAATAAATCTGTTTAGCTAATCCATTCATATCTGGATTTTGTTTTGTTAAAGTTTGCATATAATCTACTAAACTGATATTTGTATTAGTATAAAACACAGTATATAATGACAAGCATAATAAAAATAACACTATTAAAATGTTTGCTAAATTTTGAAGTAAAAATTCTTTATTAGAATTAATAAACAATAGTGGTAAAAGTATAAAACACACTAAACCTATATCTGTAGGTATAGTGGCTACATTTTTGAGCGTACACATGTCATATATGACAGATGCATATTTTACAAACCCATTTTCATAACCTAAATACCTCAATACTTCTTCATAAGCACCAGTATTGGCACTAAGATTATATTTATTTTCAAATTGTGAAACGTCAGTAGAATTTTGAGCAACAAGCGATGCCGAACTATGAGCAAGCTCAGAACTCAATGGTCTTATTTTAGAGATTACTTTTATAAAAGGTTCTTGTCGATTATCTCCATTGAGCAGTTTTGAAATCGCAAAACTTTTTGTTTCTGTGTAGTTTTTTATAATCCATGGACTAAAAGTAATAGAAAGTACTATGAAAAATATAGCTAAATAGTAGAATATTGAAAGATATTTTAGTTTATGTTTTACTATATGTAAGGTAAAAAATGCAATAGCAGCAACAGCTGTGAGCATGACTAATATTTTGGGCTCTTTTGCATCTGAGAAAAATATACCTGAAAACTCATAAAGCCTTAACATAAATACTGATGCGATAGATAATAAAAAAGCACTCAAGCTTAGTGAAAACGATTTACTATATGCATAGATGAATGTGACTACTGCACCTATAATAAAAAAGAACGATGTATATTTTATACCAAAAGAAAATGCACAAAATACTGCCAATAATACAACTACAACAAACCAAGGATTTTTAAAAAAAGAACTTAACTTAAAATCTTCATTGTCTTTGATAGACATAAAGCTACTTATCAATAATAATAAACTAATACACACATAAAAACATAAAGCTAAATCTACTTTAGCATCAGCGCTACTCTGCCACAGAAATGTAGGCAACATGTAAAAACTGATAGCAGAAAGTGCACTATAAGATGCAGTGGTATAATATCTTGCAATTTTATACACTACACCAATAGCAAGGATTCCAGGAACTATAGATAATAAGGTAGCTAAAGAAACATTGCCCCCAAATAAATATCCCACAGCCATCATCAACGACCAATTATATGCCTGACCTCCACTCAACAAAGCATGAGTATCTGCTATTGATTTAGGTATATTCATATAGATACTTAACTCGTCAAATCCAATAGGGAAAGGTCTAAAAGAGGTAGTGATATTAAACGCTGCAAATACTATAAGTAAAAAAAATGAAAAAACACCTAGAGGATTAATCTCTATTATGTCTAAACTATTGATAAAAATATCTTTAGCAAAACTTATTGTTTGTTTATAGAATATACCTAGTGGAAGCGCTAATACAACTAATACTGACATTGATGTAAACAAATGAAACATGGCTAAAAAGTAGAAGCACAAACAGAAAACTATTAAGCCTAATGCAAGCGATAATAGATTAATTGTGCTGACATCTTGTATAGTAGAAGACAACTTTTTAGTAAGATAACGTCCGAGAATAGTTGCGCTAAAAAATATAAGAATCAAGAATGCACTATTATATATAAGCTTAAAACTAAAATCAAGTACATATGAATTGGTACTTTCTTCAAATGCTTTGATATCTCCTCCATACATTGTAAAAAAAGTAATAATAGATACAATAACTAAGAGGAGTATTTTCCAGCCAGATAATTTTTGTAAAATTATTTTTCTAAATGAACTTAGTTTTTTGTCGGCATGTAAAAAAAGAAAAATTGCGTATACAATGAACATCATAAACAAACCACCCATAAAATGAGGAGTTTTTAGTGCTTTAGAAACAAATTTGTTGTGTGCTAAATAAGTAGATAACAAGAGTAGACTCCAAAAAGAAGTAAAAATAATAATTCCCCACTTATTGATAAGTTCGCGTATATCTTTTTGCATAGTATTAAATATGCAATAAAGTTAAGGAATTTTTTAATTGTATGAAAAAAATCTAATGAAGCACCAAAAATTTACCTTTGAAAATTTGTCCCGAAGCTTCGGGATTTATAATCAATTGCACCATATACATCCCGTTTGATAATGTAGAGATATCAATGATATTATTTGTTATTTTTTCATTTCTTATAGTAGTTCCATTCATAGAAATAATCTGCATTTGAGCATCCGCTATAGGGCCATCTAGTGTAATAAATTGAATATAATCTGCACTAGGATTTGGTAGTATCGAAATCATATTATTAGATACAATATAATTATCTGGTATACTTGTATTAATAGTATCTACACAGGTATAAAATTCCAAACTAAATTGGTCTAAAATAAATACTTGTTTATCTACTATAAATGGTTTTAGTCCTTTTGTGATAAAAGTATCCCAAGTACCTGGAAAAATTTCAACTGCCTCTGAAAGATTATACACAATACTAGAATCAAATTGATTATAGGTATAAAATCCATTCGGATCGTTAGCAACACTGGTACTTATGAGTGTTTTTGTATCATCTATAAAATCTTCTATATGATCTAAAGTCATGATATTTGAATTTACATCGCATAAATAATCAAAATATTTTTTCTTCCAATCTGGATTATTAAAACATTTATTAATAAGTGGTTTTCTACCTCGGCTATCTGGCAATAGAATCTCATAATCTTGGTCTGCAAAAGCTAGATTATAATCCCAAGGAATCCATTGAAATTTTTTAGTAATTGTGTCATTGTACAAATAAAAATTTCTACCATGTTCAAAATACGAATCCCAATTATTGAGTGATACATCTACAGCAAGTGTCTTTAAAAAACCATCTAGATTGATAATCTTATGAATGCTATCTGCTGGTTTATCACGAATAGTTTTTGTAAGGTCTATTAAGTCTGACCAATCATTGGCACTTTCGTTTGATTTTTTTTCAAACTCTTCTTCATAGGCAGATATAGAAGTGCCTAAATATCTTAAATCTGTAGAAATAGTTTTGTATAAATTTCCATTATTATCTCCAAAATGTTCATCTAAAAATTTAGGCCCTACTTGCTCTACCAATACATACAAACTCCATAAATCATCATTTATATATACATTGGCATAAGAAGTTCTGGAAGCTGGCAAATTGAAATCTCTCAAAATCTTATAACTCAAATGATCATGCATCATAGTTGGATCTTGAAATGCATTTGCTAAATTTATTTCTTTCAGACCATCGTATCTTTGACCTCTTACAAATTCATTAAACTCTATTTTTAATGGTTTTTTTAAGCTTGGATCAGCTCCCCAATTAGAATAAAATCCCTTTTGTTTTACTCCACAAGAGTCTACTCTATTGCCATCTATTAATATAGAATCAAAAAGAATAGGATCATTACTACCGAGAGGCATCCCTCCTCCTCCACCAAAATCAATGCTTTCATTGTATCTTACTGACATTGTATCCCAAAAATTTGGAAATGAAGTATACATTTTTATGGTATGTACACTACTGTTATTGAAGATATTTACTCCACTTTGTGCTAGTAAAAGTGAAATAGTAGATAATGTTAAAAAAAGTAGAAGTAATAGTTTTTTCATAAATTTTATATGGTATTGTAAATATAATCATTCTAAGAACGAAAAATTCTATAGCTTCGTTGCCTCATTAAAATTTTTACATTAGTATGACTGAACTAGAAGCTCGAATAAAAAACACGATAAGAACTATAGCCGATTTCCCTATCAAAGGAATTCAATACAAAGATATCACTACTCTTTTTTTAGATTATGAGTTATGTAATGACATAGCAGATTTTCTTGCTGAAAAATCGAGAGGGAAAGTGGATATAGTATGTGGTGTAGAAAGCAGAGGGTTTCTATTTGGTGCACAGATAGCACAGAAACTTGGACTTCCTTTCATCATGGTTCGCAAAGCTGGTAAGCTCCCTGGAGAAACTATTCGTGAAGATTATCAACTAGAGTACGGTACTGCATCTATAGAAATACATAAAGGATTTATCAAAGAAGGCCAACGAGCACTAATTCATGACGACTTGCTGGCTACTGGTGGCACAGCCAATGCCACAGCTTCTTTGATTCAAAAATTTGGAGCTGTACCTTCTCAGTTTTCATTTATAGTAGAGCTATCCTATCTGCACGGAAGAGACCGATTAAAACCAATACATGACAATATCGTTTCTATAGTTTCTTACTAAAGCATTATTTCTCGTTCTTGTATCAACTGCCCTTCACTAAATACTCTTGCTAGATATTTACCCGCTGGCAAAAATGAAGTTTCCCATGTAAACTGATAATCATAATGCCCTCTTTGTAGCATTCTTTCTTGCATAGGCACTTTGAGTATTTCTTCATGCGCATTGCATATCTGCACGGTCACAGCAGTTTCTTTTGCTAAATTAAAATCCATAATAGCAATCAGTTTAGATGTAGTCATTTGTAGTCTACCGGCACTATCTACATCATATTTTTTGGTATACCATGGTACAGGCAAACCAGTGATTTCTGATACTGTTTTTTTTAGCTCTTGTACGCTTGTCATATCGTCTGCATAGATGCCATCTATATTCGCTCCATTACATACCACCCATACGGCGTGTTGCACTGCATGCAAGTCTAGTTGAGGATGTGTATTCAAGTATTTTGCTAATATTAGCTCTTTGCTCACTGTATCACGAGTATGTCTAAAAGCTATATCTAGCTCAGGAGCACTTTTAGAGGATGCACAACAAAATCCAGTAACTTTAGTTTGTTTTTTTGATAACGGTGCCAATACAATATATTGAGTTTGAGTCACAAAAATATTTTGCATTGCCTCGTCTTCACACATCAGCTTATCACCTGCTTCGAGTAGCAATTTTTGTTCTGTATTGGTATTATTTTCTAGATGCAGTACTACGCAGTCGCCACTATAGTTTCCTGTACTTTTAAATTTTGCCTTGATGCTATGATTACTTATCTTTTCATTGATAGGAGTATACGTAGTTTTCAAATCTGCATTGCTTGCTAGCAAAATATAGGGGAAAAGCAAAAACTTTAAAACCATTGGATATTTCATGATATAGTATTTTATATTCATGAAACGAAATAGGAGAAGAGAATATTGTATTACATAGTTATATACAATGAATATTATAAAATGAATACAAAAATTTATCTAAAACAAAAAGGCTACCTATGGCAGCCTTTTTGTTTAATTTTAATTACTTAGTCTTCTACTGTATCACCAATCTTATATTTTTATTGGTATTGTTATATTGTATATTGATCATATAAACTCCACTCGACAAATTAGCAGTGGAAAGTTTAATAGTATTTTCTCCTTCCGAAATAGAAGCATTTGTATTAATCACATCTTCTCCAGTCATAGAATAAACTTTTATAAATGCTGTTGATGATTTATCTGTTGCTATATTTAAGTATGTATTTGCATTGCTAGAGTTTGGATTTGGATATATTTTTATAATATCCTCATTAGATGAAGTGTTAACTATACTGTTATATAGAATTGTTTTGGATGTACTACATCCAAATTGATCAGTTACAGTTACAGTCACGTTACCAATATTTGGGCTATTCTGTTGAGTATTTACTCCATTTGACCATGTGTAAGTGTATGGCCCACCATTTCCACCTGTTGCTTCTGCTGTTATTTGATTTACTGATGTTGGAAATATATTAATATTGATAGACGGTCCATCTGGCAATACAATTGTAGCAAACATAGTTCTACCTAACAAATCTGTAATAGTAAGTGAATAGGTATTTGCTACTAAATCTGTGATAGGATTGAACCCATCTCCTGTACTCCATGTAAAAGTGTAAGGTGCACTTCCTCCACTTGGAGAAATATTTATAGCACCATCATTTCCACCTGGACAAGTAATATTTGTAATAACTAAAGAAGCACTAAGTGCTGAAGTAGTAAATGATCTTGTAGGAGTATAAGTACCACAAGTAGCCCCCAATGTCATTGGTAATACTTTCCAATAATATGTAGTAGCTGTGTTTGCACCACGAAGTAAAAAAGAAGTATCTGCAGTGATGGTATCTATCAATACATTAAATGCAAATGAACTAGAGGTACTCATCATTACATGATAGTGAGTAGCATCTGCTGATTTATTCCATACCAATGATGTAAATGGAGCTACATTTATAGATGCATTTGTTGGAGATACTAAATTTGTACTCGCAGGATTAAGTACTGAGGGAACAGTATATCTATTCATACCACTTCTACTTATATTTCTTACTTCGACCATTTCTGCCTCTTGATCTATACTAAATTTAGTTTGACAACCGTCATTTGAATAGCTCATAAAAAACTGACCATCAAGAACTGTTCTGTATAAGTCGCCATTAAAATCTGTTTTTGCACCAGTATATGGGCAATTCCATCTATCTGAAATAAAATCTGCAGGCGTATCACAAAATCTATCTCCTCTAGTAGCACAGTTTGAACCATTTACACGCTCATCTGTAGATGTAGCCGCTGCAGTTGCATCTCTTCCTTCCCATCCTGAAAATGTATGAGGCAATCCTAAAAAATGTCCCATTTCATGTGTCAATGTAGAGCTAGTAGCATCCATACAACTTTTTTGAACTACTATACCTTGACGACCAAATCCTGGAAATGTTGCATAACCACATACCGTCACGCCACTGCTTACAGCATTTTGCACTATATAAACATTACAAACATCTGCTATATTATTACCATTTTTCATATCTCTATCTACGTTTCCGTCAGACATATTAAAATATCTAGTATTTTTAATATAATGAGGTGCTGCGTATAAATAGAACTGTATCTGTGAACGAGAAAATCGTTGATTCATTAAACAATGAACAGCCAATAAATCTTTTATAGGATAATAACCAGTACCTGCATCTGTGCCTATAATATGATACTGTATTGGTACATATACAATTGCATTAGCATCTCTAGAGCCAGATTCATTCAAGTAGCTCATGTCTTTATTCATGTAATATTCTAAAAACTCAGGACTTGGATTGGTACCACAAAAAGACTGTGCAAATAGTTGAATGCTTATAAATGTAATAGCAATTAAAAATAGGTTTTTCATTTAATTAGTTTAGTTTGATAAATCAAAGTTATAACATATATTTCTTTATACAAAATGTATGAAATTCTTCTACTTAACTTTAAAGACTAGTAAATTGTTTAAATTGTTGCATCTATGTGATAGAATTTTGATTTTCAATGCTTAAAAACAAGAAAATTTATATGTACCTTTGCACCACGAAAAATCATTTTTAACTTAAATTTCAAATAAAAATATGAAAGTAACAGTAGTAGGTGCAGGAGCAGTAGGCGCAACATGTGCAGACAATATAGCTAGAAGACAATTAGCTACAGAATTAGTTTTATTAGACATCAAAGAAGGTTTGGCAGAAGGCAAAAGCATAGATATGATGCAGACTGCTACTTTATTAGGATTTAATACAAAAATAATAGGAAGCACGAATGATTATACAAAAACTGCTGGTAGTGATGTAGTTGTTATTACTTCTGGTATTCCTCGTAAGCCAGGTATGACTCGTGAAGAATTGATTGGTATCAATGCAGGAATCGTAAAAGGAGTAACTGAAAATATTTTAAAACATTCTCCAAATGCAATCATCATCATCATCAGTAATCCTATGGATACTATGACATATTTGGCATTAAAATCTAGCGGATTGCCAAAAAACAGAATCATCGGTATGGGTGGGATACTAGATAGCTCTAGATTTAAATATTATTTGAGTCAAGCAATCAACTGCTCACCAAATGATTTACTGGCTAACGTAATAGGTGGACATGGCGATACAACTATGATTCCTCTTCATAGATTGGCTACTATGCAATCATCTCCAGTATCATCTTTACTAGATAAAACTACACTTGATAAAGTAGTAGCAGATACAATGGTAGGTGGTGCTACTCTTACTGGTTTATTAGGTACTTCTGCATGGTATGCACCAGGTGCTGCAGGTGCAGACTTAGTAGAAAATATAGTGAGAGATCAAAAAAGAGTAATGCCATGTTGCGTTTCTTTGGAAGGTGAATATGGACAATCTGATATCTGTCTTGGTGTACCAGTAGTAATAGGTAGAAATGGTTGGGAAAAAATCATAGACTTAAAACTAAATGAAGAAGAACAAGCATTATTTAATAAAAGTGCAGATGCTGTAAGAAATATGAATACTGTATTAGCTACATTATAATATAAAATAAATGAATAAGAAAAGATGAAGCTTCGGTTTCATCTTTTTTTTTGTGCTAGATTTACAATACAAAATTACAAGATGCAATACCTATTTATTATTCTAATTATCTTACTAGGAGCTGTGGGATATACGTTCATGATAAAGGATATCAAAAATCCAAATAGAAATAATCAAGAACTTATCAATAGACCATATTACTGGTGTTTATTGTTTTTTATTGGTGGCATTACTACTATATCTATTGGTGTACTATCAGAGATTTTTCATTTGCCAGCAGATTCAAAATGGTCTGTGATTATTTTAGGAAGTATACTCATGATACTTTATACTATTACTTTTTTATTTTTACCTAGAAAATATTTTATCAGTAAATACAAAAAATAAATGCTACTACCCTCCTACTCAAGACATATAGAACATTGGTCACTTGATAGAAATATGGTATTTCTAAATCATGGTTCATTTGGTGCCACACCCACAAAAATACTCGAACTCCAACAAAAATATATCTATCAAATGGAAGCAGAGCCTGTACGATATATGATACGTGAGTTGGAGCCATTATGGTGGGAAGCCAAGGAAAAAACAGCTAATTTTTTAGGTGCAAATCCGAGTAATTTGGTATTTGTAAAAAATGCCACTATGGGTGTCAATACTATTTTACACTCTTTGCAATTTGAAAGTGGTGATGAAGTACTCACTACCAACCATGCTTATGGAGCTTGTATGAATACACTTCAACAGTATGCAAAAATTAAAAAATTTAACGTAGTAGTTGCATCTATCCCATTCCCATTTAAAGATGAAGAAGAAATTATAGAAGCTTTGGTACAAAAGATTACTGCTAAAACGAAACTCTTGATGATAGATCATATCACATCGGCTACTGGTACTATTTTCCCTATAGAAAAAATCATAAAACTATTTGAAGAGAAAGGTATAGAGGTACTAGTAGATGGAGCACATGCACCTGGTATGATTCATCTAGAATTAGAAAAAATGGGTGCTTCATATTATGTAGGCAATTGTCATAAATGGATATGTTCACCAAAGGGAAGCGCTATACTTCATGTAAGAAAAGACAAACAAGAAAAAATACATCCACTACAATATAGTCATATACATGATAGAAAAAATGGAAGTGATGATGAGTGGAGTGCGCAGTTCTTTTGGCCCGGAACCGATGATATCAGTGCTTATCTATGTGTGCCAGAAGCAATAAAATATATGGGAAATATGTTAGGCTCATGGGAAGAACTGAGAAATAACAATAAGCAATTAATAGTAAATGCGAGAAACATGCTTTCAAAAACACTGAGTACAGATTTGCCAGTACCAGAAAAAAACATTGGTTTTATATCAAATATTCTCATTGGAAAAGGAGAACTGCCAGAAAAATATTTTAATAATATTACCTTGCTACAGGAAACTCTTTTTCAAAAATATAAAATAGAAGTGCCCATTTTTGTATTCAACAAAGACAACCCAAGACTTTGGGTAAGAATAGCTACGCAAGTATATAACTCTATGGAGCAATATGAATATTTAGCTGAAGCAATTATGGATGCTAGACGATAGATAAAAAAACAGATTCTAGATGTTAGATAATTGACTAATGTCCGTCCATGATATAACTTGTAAATTACAAATTCCCCATTTATTATTTTTATATACGTACTAGTACTTATATAAAATCATTGAAGTTGAGTATATATTATTAATGAATTAATAGCTACTTTTGAATTAATAAATTTTTAATCACTAAAATAAATATCGACAAATGAAAAACATTAGAAACAACACGTTAATCGTACTCATGTTAATATTAACAAGCAGTATTTTCGCACAATTTGGAGGAATGACTGGAGCTTTGATGCCACAAGTAGTAGTAGCAAAAGTAAAATTGGTAAGTGGTGACTTATCACAAATCAAAGGTAAGAAACTAAAACTACAACTAACTTTTGATGGTATGCTAGTAAGCAAATACAAAATGATGTTTGGTAAAAAAATATCTGAAGATGAATTTATCAAAAACAAATCAGCAGACCTAAATGAAAAAGAAGCTGGTAAAGGTGATGAGTGGGCTAGCAAATGGAAATCAGATAAAGAGAATAGATATGTTCCATCTTTTATTACCAAATTCAATGAATTGTCAAATGAATTTGGAACCACAATTAGCAGTACAGAAGGCGATATTACTGTGATAGTTCATACAAGTTATACAGAGCCAGGTTATTTTATAGGAATAGATAAAGCACCTGCTATCATTGCTACTGATATTACTTTTAAAGATGCAAGTGGAGCTACACTAGCAGTAGTAACCATAGAAAACTGTGCTGGTCAGGCTTTTGGATTTGGGGATACAGATACTGGAGCTAGAATGGGTGAAGCATACGAAAAACTTGCTAAAGAATTAGCTCAACTTTGTATCAAAAAAGGTGGATGGAAGAAATAACAATTTAGATATTAGATACTAGACTTTAGATTTTAGATTTTAGAAAAAACGCCATTATCAAATTTGATAATGGCGTTTTATATTATTAAATTATATTACGACAAAAAATAACTAAAATACATTCTGGCTTTGGTGTGACTTAATTTAAAATTCATCATTTAAAATTTATAATTATATTACCATGGTAGTTTTATTTTATTCTTCAATTGCTGTTGTGCTTTTTTTAATTCTTCTTGTGCACGTTTTTCAGCATCTTGTTTAGCTTTGTCTATTTGTTGTTGGGCTTGTTGTTTAGCTATATCTACTTGCTTTTGTGCTTCTTGCTGTGCTTGATTTTTTAGTTTTTCAGCTTCTTGATTTACAGTATTAGTGATAGTTTCTTTAGCTTGTTCTTGAATAGTTTTACCAGCGTTTCCAGCACTCATTTTACCGAGAGTCACTGTCGGTTTATCTATGGTTCCACCTACTTTCAGATTAAAGGTAAGCATATCTGGCACTAGTCCATTTAAGCCAGGGATAGGTGATTTAGCCAATAAATTATCTACTACACTTCTTGCATTTCCTAGTTTGGCAGTAGGTACTTGTATTGCTACTGTATAGTCATTGGTATTATCAAAACCTTGCGAACCACTAAAAGTGATAGCATAGTCTTGAATTTTTAATGTATACGGTTTTTCTATATATACTCTACCATTATTAAATTTCAGCTCTGTCCATGCATCTTTTACTTCCATAGGATCAAGTTCTTTCAGTTTTGTAATCTCAAATATTTTTTTGAGTACAGGCATATTTACAATTTTTGCTAAATCTATTTTTACAATTGCTTTTCCATTCATAGTTTTATAGTCTGGAGTCATATCGCTATTCAGCTGTGTATTCAAGTTCATATTTGTACTAAAAATGCCATTTAAGTATTTGGCTACTGGTGCCAATTTTTCCATAGATGGAATAGCTGCAAATGACTTTTGAAAATCTATTTTAGTAATATCGTAACTAAAATTTACTTTTGGATTATAGGCATCTTTGGTATCGTATGTACCATTTAGTTTTACAGTTCCACCAAGTACTTCTGCATATAGTCCAGATAAATCGAGTGTTTTATCAGCAAGTTTTACCACACCTGTCAGATTTTTCATTTCTATTTTATCATATTCCATGCTGCCTATTTTTGCATCACATACAAAATTGATATTGGCTGGAAGTTCTACAGGTTCAGAACTTTTGCTACTTGTAGTGGTATTAGTAGCTGTAGAAGTAGTTCCCATAAACTCATTTAAATTGATATGAGAGGATACAAAATTTAGATTCCCTTTTATAACATCATCTGCAAAAATATATGGAAGAAAATTACTCAATGATCCATTGGCCTTAAAGTCACTCGTGCCGATATTCCCTGTAAAATCAGTCATTTCCACTGTCTTTGGATTAAATAGTAGATTAATATTTTGTGCTTTCACGGGCCAGTCTAGTGTAGTAGCTTCATATTTAAAATTTGAGATTCGTGCATTTCCCGAAAAGAAAACAGATTGATATTGCTCTTTTTGAATTTGACTCATTTTTGCTTTAGCTGTAATATCTGCTACCATCAAACCTTCCAATTTTTTCAATCCTTCTATAGGATAAAACTGGGGTACTTTAGATAAATTTAATTTACCTTTTACTTTTGCATCTACGTATGGATCGCTCATAGGAGTTGCAATATAAAGTACTGCATCTATTGGTTCATTATCTATAGCTAAGTGTAGTTTGGGTATATTGATAATTGTATTATCCAAACTTCCTCCTTTATTGCTTATATCTGCAAGAGCATTGATATTACTCACTGTTGAAGGCAAGTCAGGATATTTAAACATAGCATTATTTATTTTGAAATGCAAATTGAATGCTGGATAAGAATTGTCTGTTAGCTTACCTTTTACATTTCCATTCAGTTCAAAATTGCCTGATGTTTTTACTTGATTAAAATCTTTAGCATATATATTAGGTATCAAAGAAAGTACACTTTTAAAATCTGTATTTTCTGTACTAAACTTCAAATCCATATCTGTAGCAGTTTTCAAGAGTTTTACAAATCCTTCATAATTCACCACCAAGTCATTTATTTTTATTTTGTTTTTATCAAATGAATATTTATTTTGGATATTATCTATCTTCACTATTGCATCTGATACTATATGCGCTTTTGATAAATAGGCTATATTATCTCCTTTGTAGCTAAGCGATTTAATATCAGTCTTGGTTTCAAAATTAAAAATATCTTGACTAAAATCTCCTTTGCCTAAAAAATCTAGACCATCAATAATGGCATACATATTTGAACTCATATCACTATAAGCTATTTTTCCATCTTCGATTTTGATTCTATACAATGCTAAATCTAATGGTTGGCTTTCGGTAGTAGTTTGTTCATTACTTGGTTTTACAATATCCCAGTTGGCTCTACCGTCAGACAAAACAATAGCTTTAATGTGTGGCTCTACCAGAGTAATCCCATATACTTTCATCTTCTGTCCACTTTTTATTACGCTCATTATATCGAGAGCAATATTCACATCTTTGATATGTGCGAGTGTATCTCCTTCAAAAGTTTTTACACCCACAATTTCTAAATCACTAAGTGTTAGTGTGAGTTTTGGAAAACTCTTAAAAATAGAAATTCCTACATCATCATAATTTACTTTTGCATTCAGCTGATTATTTATTTGTGTTTTTACAGCCTGAGCTATTTTATCTTTAAATAAAAATGGAAATGCTACAAGTGCTATAATTAAGACTAATAAAAAAATTGCGGTGCCTTTGAGGATATTTTTCATAAGAAATTTATATTTTTTGTAATATACACAAAATTAATGCCTAAAAGGGTTTATTGATGTGAAAATTTATGTTAAATATAACAAAAGAAAGAAGTAGATTTCTTATTTTTGCATACAAATAAAATATACAACAGATAATGGGAAGAGCATTTGAATATAGAAAAGCCTCGAAGATGGCTCGTTGGGACAAAATGGCTAAAGCATTTACAAGAGTTGGAAGAGAAATAGCTATAGCTGTGAAAGCTGGTGGACCTTTGGCAGAAACTAATCCATCTCTTAGAAGAGCTATACAGAATGCAAAAGGGGTAAATATGCCGAAAGACCGTGTAGAGGCAGCTATTAAAAAAGCAAGTAGCAAAGACAGCGAAAACTTTGATGAAGTAGCATACGAAGGATATGGACCTCATGGTATAGCTATAGTAGTAGAAACTGCAACTAATAATACCACACGAACAGTTGCAAATCTTAGAAATATATTTTTAAAAAATGATGGAACACTTGGCAATAGTGGCTCGGTGAGTTTTATGTTTGAAAGAAAAGGAGTTTTCAAATTTCCTCTAGGAGAAAGAGACCCTGAAGAATTGGAATTTCAGCTTATAGATATAGGACTAGACTCAATAGAAGTAGAAGATGGCAATGTCACAGCTTATAGCAAATTTGAGGATTTTGGTGCATTCTCAAAAGGACTAGACGAACTAGGTATTGAAGCTACTAGCCAAGAATTACAAAGATTACCTAATGCTACCAAAGAACTTAATGAAGAACAAACTGATGAAATACTAGAATTGATAGACAAACTAGAGCAAGATGATGATGTACAAAATGTATATCATACATTGGCTTAAAATTATATAATTTTAGTTTTAAATATTTATGAATGCAGTGAATTTTTTACTGCATTTTTACTTTAAAAAATAAACAATCTAGATAAAAAGAATTGAACTATACAATAAAAAAAATAAAAGAAATCATACAAGCAGATGCTGTAGCTATGCCTGATGAAGATTGCACTATCAAACATTTATTGATAGATAGTAGAAAAATTTTATTTCCAAAAGAAAGTGTGTTTTTTGCACTTCCAGGCTCTAGGCTAGATGGACATTCATTTATGGATGATGCCTATAAAAAAGGAGTACGCAATTTTATTGTATCAAAAAACATAGATTTTACAGATTACAAACGTGCCAATATATTGTGGGTAGAAAACACCAATAAAGCACTCCAAAAATTAGCCACTTTTCATAGAAAACAATTTCAATTTCCTATCATAGGTATAACAGGTAGCAATGGTAAAACTATAGTAAAAGAATGGCTCTATCAACTGCTACAAGAAGACTACAACATAGTGCGAAGTCCGAAAAGTTACAACTCTCAAATAGGTGTACCATTGAGTATCTGGCAAATAGAATCAGACCATAATCTAGGTATTTTTGAAGCTGGTATCAGTGAGTCTGGCGAAATGGAAAAACTAGAAATGATGATAAAACCAAATATTGGAATCTTTACTAGTATAGGTGATGCACACAACGAAGGTTTTCTGAATATACAACATAAAATACGTGAAAAACTACGATTGTTTATCAATAGCGAAATCATTATTTATTGTAAAGACTATCCAGATTTAAACCAGGCTGTAGCCAGCGTAGCTTCGCAACTCAATAGAGGTAATGGCGAAACAGAAACTCAAAAATTTAGAACCTTTACATGGAGTATCAGTACCGACGCAGATATACGAGTAGTGAAATACGAAAAAGATGAACGCAATACTACCATAGAAATAGACTATAAAGACGAATCATATCGATATAAAATTCCATTTAATGATAAAGCCTCTGTAGAAAATTCTATTCATTGTATAGCTACAATGATTTATTTAAAAATTGAGCCTAAAAAAATTCAACAAAAAATTTTAGAGCTCACCGGTATTTCTATGCGACTTGAACTGAAAAACGGAATTAATAACTGCACTATTATCAATGATAGTTATAATTCTGATATCAATTCATTGAAAATAGCTATTGATTTTTTGATGCAACAAGGCAATAGAAAAAGAAAAACATTGATACTCTCTGATATACTTCAAAGTGGCAAGAATGAAATAGATTTATATAATGAAATAGCATCTATCATAGAACATAAAAAAATAAATAGAGTACTTGCAGTAGGCACCGCACTTAAAAGACAACAAAAAAAACTAGAAGATATTGAAAATTTGGAAGTAGAATTTTTTGCATCTACTCAAGAGCTGATGAACGAAATAGAGCTGGAAACATTTAGAGACGAAGATATACTCATCAAAGGTGCTCGCCAATTTAAATTTGAACGTATCGGTAGAATGCTCGAACAGAAAGCACACGACACAGTGCTGGAAGTAAACTTAGCGGCAATAAAAAACAATCTAAAGAAATTTCAATCCTACCTGAAACCTGAAACAAAAATGATGGTAATGGTAAAAGCTTTTGCTTATGGTACTGGCTCATTTGAGATAGCAAACCTACTTCAGTTTAATAAAGTAGATTATCTGGGAGTAGCCTATACCGATGAAGGAGTAGAACTCCGCAAGGCTGGTATTACATTGCCCATCATGGTAATGAATGCAGACAAAGTAAATTTTGAAAATATTATTAATTATGATTTAGAACCTGAAATATATAGCATCCATCAGCTTAAAGAATTTTTAAAAGTACAACGAAATCTAAACCTAGAAGGCAAGCCTGATTTGTATCCTATTCATATAGAATTAGAAACTGGAATGAATCGTTTGGGTTTTGATGAAGCAGATTTAAAAGCTCTTATCACAACTATCAAAGAAAGCGAACAAGTGAAAATAGTAAGTGTATTTTCGCATCTTGTAGCTAGTGAAGATGCTACTCTCAACGATTTCACACAATCACAGATAGAAAAATTTGAGCGTATGTGTAGAATTATTTCAGAACAAATCAATTACCCATTTTTAAAACATATATTAAATAGTGCTGGAATCATACATCATCCTCAAGCACATTTTGATATGGTGCGACTTGGATTGGGCATCTATGGTGTAGATGGAAGCAATACGATACAGAATGATTTAGAATCTGTAGGTACGCTGAAAACTACCATATCGCAAATAAAGAAAATAAACAAAGGCGATACCATCGGCTACGGACGAGTAGGCAAAGCAGACACCGACAAAACGATAGCCACAGTGAGTATAGGATATGCAGATGGATACGATAGAAGATTTAGCAATGGCAGAGGAGTGATGAAAATAAATGGCAAACTAGCAAAGGTGATTGGCAATGTGTGTATGGATATGACTATGCTAGACATTACAGATATAGAGGACGTAAAAGAAGGCGATACAGCTATAATTTTTGATAAAGAAAAGCCTATACAAGAAGTATGTAAATCTATAGATAAAATACCCTACGAAATGCTCACAAGTATTTCACCCAGAGTAAAAAGAATTTATTTTGATGAATAAAAAAAATAATTAGCAAATTAATCAATTAGCAGATTAGCAAATTATAAAAAAAAATTAAAATCAAATTTTGAATATTTATAATAAGCAAAAAACAAATTATATTTTGATTCTTAATTCTTGGCTCTTGATTCTTGGTTCTTAATACTTAATTCTTGATACTTAAATCTTAATACTTAAAAAATGAATAAAATAAAAGAAATAATAGAAGACACTACAGGTAGAGTAAAAGAAACATTTTTTACTGTGAAGGTAGGTTATGACAATATGAAAGAGCACTTTGAAGAAGGCAGTGAAAGTATGCTATCTTCCCTCAAAAAATTGACCGATATTTCTACACTTTCGAAAGATAAGTTAGCTGAATTTACAAATAAAATAATTGGCTTGAGTCCATTGCTAGAATCTATAGGATTTAGCATGAATGGCATTAGTGTGGGAGTGACTTTGCCACCCAAAATCTCTATATCACTTTCTAAAGTAAGTGATGTTGATGATTTAGAAATCAATAAAATACTCGAAGAGAATAAAGGCAATGAAGTACTCACTTTGATTATTAAAACTTTGATATCCATCAACAATTTCGAAGAAAAACTCACCCTAGCTAACTATGAACTAGCTGGTATAGATATAGACATCAGTATTCCTCCAGGGGTGAGTTTGAAGTTGAAGAAGAAGGAGTAGAAATTATTTTATGTACCATCATTTAAGTCTTCTTAAAGTTGAAGTCAGGCTTTTTTATATCTCGGTATATAATATCAGGTTTTCATCAATACCTATTTTTATTTTGTCAATTTTCGTCACTTTAGTGACGCAATTATATTGATTTCCGTCAGTGTACTGACGGTATTTTATTGAATTCCGTCAATTAGTTGACGGAATTCAATATTTTTTTTATTTCTGCACCATCATATATTGTCATGAAAGACATTGATAGAATATATAATACACTCACCACAAACGCTCATCAATCAAGAAAATTATTTGGATTATATTCTATAACAAAGATGTTACAATAAAAAAAGCTTTGACTCCTCGCGGAGCCAAAGCTTAATTTTTTATAGATTAAATTGTCCAGTATCTTATATCTTAATACTAATATCTTGATACTTAAATCTTGATACTTGATACTAAAAAAGACTACATATTCTTAATAATCTCTTGTCCAAACTCAGAACATTTCAATTCGGTAGCACCTGACATTGTACGAGCAAAATCATAAGTTACTCTTTTGTTAGTGATAGAAGCTTCTAGACCTTTTAAAATTAAATCAGCTGCTTCTTTCCATCCCATATATTCAAACATCATTACACCTGACAAAATCACTGAACTAGGATTTACTTTATCTTGACCAGCATATTTTGGAGCTGTACCATGAGTAGCTTCAAATATTGCATGACCCGTGATATAGTTGATATTTGCACCTGGAGCAATACCGATACCTCCAACCTCTGCAGCCAAAGCATCAGAAATATAATCTCCATTTAAGTTCAATGTAGCAACTAAATCATACTCCGATGGACGTAATAAAATTTGTTGTAAGAAGTTATCTGCAATAGCATCTTTTACAAGTATTTTACCACTAGCAAGTGCAGCAGATTGCTCATCATTAGCAGCTTTTTCACCACTTGCAGCTTTAGTTTTTTCCCACTGATTCCAAGTATAAAATTTATCGCCAAATTCTCTTTCTGCTAACTCATAACCCCATTGTTTGAACTGACCTTCAGTAAATTTCATGATATTTCCTTTATGAACTAAGGTTACACTTTTTCTATTGTTTTTAATACAATATTCTAATGCACTTCTTACCAATCTTTCAGTACCTTCTTTAGATACTGGTTTTACACCTAAAGATGAAGTCTCTGGGAAACGAATATTTTTTACACCCATTTCATTGATTAAGAAATCTCTTAATTTTTTTACTTCTGGTGAACCTGCCATGAACTCAATACCAGCATAGATATCTTCTGTATTCTCTCTGAAAATAACCATATCCACATCTTGTGGTCTTACCACTGGTGAAGGTACTCCTGTAAAGTATTTTACAGGACGAACACAAGCATAAAGATCTAATTGCTGACGAAGTGCTACATTCAACGAACGAATACCGCCTCCAACTGGAGTTGTTAATGGTCCTTTGATAGCAAAAAGATATTCATTGATGGTATCTAAAGTTTCTTGAGGTAACCAATTTCCTGTTTTGTTAAAAGCCTTTTCACCAGCTAAAACTTCTGTCCACTCGATTTTACGAGCACCACCATAAGCTTTTTCTACAGCTGCATCAAATACTGCCTGAGATGCTGGCCAGATATCTACCCCTATTCCATCACCTTCTATAAAAGGGATTACAGGATGATTTGGTACTGTAAGTACGCCATTTTCAATTCTTATTTTTTCTCCCATTGTTAATATATTTTTTGTTTAAATTTTCGATGTGCAAAAGTATAGATTTTTTTGATGAATTTTACCCTTAAAACAATATATAATTATGATTATCAGTTCAACTAATATTTCCATACGAGATTGGAAACAAAATGACATAGAAAAAATTAGTCACTGGTATACAGGACAACATGCTTGGATGAAACTCGATGCCCCTTATTTTGCAAAACCTAATGATGAGGCATTACAAAAAAGAATAGAATATTATCAAACTCTGACTGATGATGATAAACTAACGCACCCTAGGAAAAATTTAGTTATTGCATTAAATGATGAATTGATAGGCAATATAAACTGGTACTTTACTAGCAAAGAAACCAATTGGGTAAGCTTAGGAATCTCTATTTTCGACCCTGTTCATTGGCAGAAAGGATATGGAACGGAAGCATTATATTTATGGACAGATTATCTATTTGAACATATGCCACAAATAGCTAGGCTCGACTTGTATACATGGAGTGGAAATATAGGCATGCAAAAAACCGCTTTGAAACTCGGATATAAAGAAGAAGCGCGTTTTAGAAATGCTCGAATAGTGGAGGATATTTATTATGATTCGCTAGGATTCGGAATATTAAGAAAAGAATAGGAAGCTCTGAGAGAATCTATGCAAAAGAAGTACCACAGCCACAAGTCTTTGTAGCATTTGGATTATTATAGATAAAACCTCTATTGTTTAGCCCATCTTGATAATCTATCTCTATCCCTTCCAGATAAAGCGAATGAGCAATATTCATCACTACTTTCACTCCATCTATATCAAACTCATCATCACCTTCTTGTTTGCTATCAAAATCTAATATATAAGAAAATCCAGCACAACCTCCTCCTTTTACTCCTATTCTTAAAAAAGATTTTGAAGTATTAGAATTGGCTTGTGAGAGTCTTTTTATCTCGTCTATTGCTCCTTTAGTAAGACTTACAGGTATTTTTAGTGTATTCATTTTTATAGTATCTACAAATTTATAAACTATTTATGTATATATAAAGTTCCATAATAAAATATATTGCACTTATTTTGCGTTTGATATAATAAACTATAAAATGGGCACAGAAATTTTAGAAATAGCAAAATACGTATTACCATCTTTGATATCACTAACAGCAGCTATTTTGATAGTACGTATGTTTATGAAGCGGGATGAAGATTACAAAAAATTTGAAATAGCTGTAAAAAATAAAAATACTACACTACCTCTTAGACTTCAATCATATGAAAGATTGACTTTGCTACTAGAAAGACTAGAACCTAGTAGTTTAATAACACGACTTGTTCCTAATGATCTTACATCCAAAGATTATCAACTAATACTAATATCAAATATAAAAGCCGAATTTGAACATAATCTTTCTCAACAAATTTATGTATCATCCAATGTTTGGAATTCTGTAGTTCTTGTAAAAAACGACTTGATAAAAACCGTAATCATGAAAGGTGCAGAACTAGGACCAGACGCATCTGGATTGCAACTCAGCAGAGCTATACTCACTCACTATCATGAACTTGAAACAGCTAGCCCAAATGGTGCAGCATTAGATATGATAAGTATGGAAGTGAAATCTTTATTTTAAGATTGTTCCATTTTTTAGAGTAATTCAAAATCTATTTTTCAAGCATGAATAATTCTTACCTTTGTAGGACTAAGAATTATTAGATATGGCAAAACATCAAACCGATTCAGGTATTATTATAAAGCCTGATTATGAGCAACCAGAAAGTAAATTAAGCAAAGCAGGACATTTCCCTTTTACTAGAGGCATACACGAAAGCATGTATAGAGATAGGCTCTGGACCATGCGTCAGTATGCAGGGTTTTCTACAGCAGAAGAAAGCAATAAACGATATAAATATTTATTGGCAAATGGAGTGATGGGTTTGAGTGTAGCTTTTGATTTGCCTACACAAATAGGTTATGACTCTGACCATGAACTAGCAGAAGGCGAAGTAGGCAAAGTAGGTGTAGCTATAGATAGCATAGAAGATATGGAGATACTTTTTGATGGTATAAAATTGGAAGATATTTCTACATCTATGACCATCAATGCCAGTGGTTATATTTTACTCGCATTATATATTGCACTTGCAAAAAAACAAGGAGCAGATATCAAGAAAATCAGTGGTACTATACAAAACGATATACTCAAAGAATATGCGGCTCGAGGCACTTATATTTATCCTCCAAAGGCATCTATGAAAATCATTACAGATATTTTTGAATATTGTAGCAAAGAAGTACCAAAATGGAATACGATTTCTATATCAGGATATCATATACGTGAAGCAGGTTCTACAGCCGTGCAAGAGTTGGCATTTACTTTAGCTAATGGAAAAGCATATGTAGAAGCTGCACAAAAAAAAGGATTGGATATAAATGTATTTGGAAAAAGATTGAGTTTCTTTTTCAATGCACATAATAATTTTTTTGAAGAAATAGCTAAATTTAGAGCAGCTAGAAGCATGTGGGCAAAAATGATGAAAGAGCTGGGTGCTACGGATGAAAAAGCCATGCAACTAAGATTTCACTCACAAACTGGTGGAAGTACGCTCACTGCACAACAGCCAAAAAACAACATCACCCGAGTGACACTTCAGGCATTAGCAGCGGTGATGGGAGGCACACAATCACTTCACACTAATGGATACGACGAAGCGCTTTCACTTCCTACAGAAGAAGCAGCTCGTATAGCATTACGTACACAGCAAATCATAGGACTTGAAAGTGGCGTAAGCAGTGCTGTAGACCCTATGGGTGGTTCGTATTTTGTAGAGGCGCTTACTGCAGAAATAGAAGCAAAAGCATTTGAACTAATTCAAAAAATAGATAAAATGGGTGGTGCTGTGAGTGCAATTGAAAAAGGTTTTATGCAAGAAGAGATCGCTAGAAGTAGCTATGCATATCAAAAGTCAATAGAATCAAAAGAGCAAATAATAGTAGGTGTCAATGATTTTTTAGTTGATGAACCAAAATATGAAGGGGTTTTTAAAATTGACGATAGTATACGAAAAATACAAAGTGATAAACTCGCTAAACTTAGAGCTAATAGAAATCAATCACTTGTAGATACACATATTAATTCAATAAAAGAAGCAGCAAAAAATGACACGAATATAATGCCCCATGTAATAGAAGCTGTAGAATGCAAAGCTACGCTGGGTGAAATTGCTAACGCTTTACGTGAAGTATATGGAGAATTTATTGGCTAAGCTTTTCTATAAACCAAGCTTTTTCTGATAATACTTTTTCATTACTAATGTCTAGAATTAATTTTTCTTTTGCTTTAGTAGCATAGGGTGCTAAGTGAATGAGCTTCGTCATATACTTTGCTATTTTACTAAAATTAGTTTTGTGATAGGCTAGTATATTTTTTCTTTTGAGCATTTGTTTAAAATTAGCAATAAACGATTCTGCTAAATTATACTCATCTAACTCTATAAATATTTTTAATTGGATGATTCTCAACTGAAGTTGAGTGAGTAAATCTTGTATATCTGTTTTATTTATAAAATCTAGTGCTTCAGAATACTTTTTAATAGCTACTAAATATTTTGATTTATTGAGTGCGTAATAATCTTCTGGATTTTCAGTATCTAAATTATTTTTATATTTCTCTATAAAAACTTCTACCCATTCGATTTCGTTTTGTTTAATAGCTATATTCACTGCATTGCTATATGTAAATGGAGAAAGTTTGTTTTTATCAAGTAATATTTCAAATTCAATACCTATTTTGTAGTGATCAAAGACTCTTTTTTCAAATTCTTTATTTCCTTGATTGATTTGTCTTATACAAAAGTTTATCAATAATAATAAAGCATCTTTTATTTCTAATTTATTTTTGATAGCTAAACAAGTATTGAATGAATCGTGAGTAGGTATATATTGTT
The DNA here is from genome assembly GCA_945860705.1 of Chitinophaga pinensis. Lineage (GTDB taxonomy): Bacteria > Bacteroidota > Bacteroidia > Chitinophagales > CAMDFR01 > CAMDFR01. Next base: position 62,605 of record CAMART010000011.1, read on the forward strand.
CTATCTTATTTTCTAAAATTAGTTTATAAATATGATAGTATAATGCGATCATAGGATTTTGTAAATAATTACTTTGTGTAAACTCTAGTATATCTTTAAAAAAGCCATCATTTATTGTTTGATTAAAAATAGCTTGTTGGTTTATTATGCTACAAGCTACCTTTAGTTTACTTAGTATAAAAAATTCATCTAATGACTTATTTAATTCTTGTAATAAACCTATCTCTGTTCTATTTGATTTTATTGAATGATTATAAAAAAGTGTATAAATATTGTATTTGGTATAGGATTCTTGGGGAGTATTAATCTTTGATTTTTCTAGTGTTGTATTAAAAGAATATTGTGTTTCCTCAATACCTTTAGTAAAATCTTTTTCACTATAAAAACTTAACTGTTTATATATAGGCTCAAAACTATTTTGTTTTTCTATTTGAATATATCCAAACTCTTCTACCAATTTTAAGGTATAAGACATCAAATGCCTTAGTTTCAAATCATTAAATTTTTCTTTTGGAAATAGTTTTTTAAAAACCTTTTCTTTTTCTAAAGCTACTAATGAATCAAAATTCAATTGTATGTAAGTAAATAATTCTTTAACTTTATCATGTTTATTGAAATTCGGGTCATTTATGTAGTTATTAAGCATTTCCAATTCATAAGTTGAAAATACTTTTAATATTTTATATAATTTACTTTTATACATGATAGACAAAAATAGCAATAAAACATTTATTTTAAAATAATTTTTAATATTTAAAATCCGACAAATGCATTATATTGACCTTTTTTTTGACATATTATCTTCTCATGTTTGTATTATCAAAAATTCTATAAAATGAAAAATTTAAAACTCATACTTATTACATTATGCATTTTTGCATCAGTATTAACATATGCAACATCATATACTGTAAGTTCTATTTCTTATGTTCCTTATCCATATACTGGTGGCACATCTCTTACATTAGGAGATGATGTAAACTCTGCCCCAATTCCATTAGGATTTAGTTTTCAATTTTTCGATCAAACACATACTAGTGTAATAATAAACTCAAATGCTGTACTAGCATTTGGTAATTATTCTGCCTTTAGATACACACCAGGTACTAATTTTAGAGAGGTATATGTAAACATGCATGATATTCACCCAGGGCTAGCATCACATCCAGGCAATATCAATTACTATACTCTAGGCACTGCTCCAAATAGAATTTTTGTAGTAAACTATTATGATATTGTGAAATTTGGTACTACATGCAACACACATAATTATACTGGACAAGTAGTACTTCATGAAACTTCAAATAATATTGATATCTATCTACAGCAAAAAGATTCGTGTAATGGGGTGATTCCGCAAAGTTGCATAGGAGTAGCGGATACTGGAGGCACCAATATTTATGCTCCAGGTAGAACACACACCAATTGGTATGCAGAAAACGAAGGTTGGAGATTTTGTTATAATGGAGTGTGTACCACTGCTGGTGCACCTGACTATAGCTTTATCAAAGGAAGAATATATTATGATATGAATAACGATTGCTCAAAAACATTGGGTGAAATGGGATTGCCTAATAATAATGTAGAACTATATGATACTATTACTGGTACAACTCAATTTGCTTCATCAGATGTAGCTGGAAATTATACTGCACTTGTATCAAACGGATACTGGCGAGTTAGATTACTACCTTCTGCTTATATATTACCTAATGCTTGTGCTGATCAATTTGTATTTATAGACACTACTACTGATTCTGGAGTAGTGGACTTAGCAGGTATGATTAGGACTTGTCCTTACTTAAGTACAAATATTGCAGCTGGCATCATACGTCCATGTAGTACAGTAGTACATTATGTAAATTATTTCAATGGTGGAAGTACCTCACCGATTACTTATATAGATATAACGCTAGATACAACTCTCACATTTGATAGTGCATCACTTCCATTGTTATCTTCAATTGGTAATACGTATAGATTTGATTTAGGCTCTGTTCCTTTATTAACTGGTGGTAGTTTCCATATTTATAGCACAGCTCATTGTTGGCTTCATATCAATCAAACAGTATGTACAGAAGCTCATATATATCCAGATACACTTTGCCCTCCTCCACCTACAGGATGGGATCAATCAAACTTAGATGCTACCGTTTATGAAGATACGGTTGGTGAAGATTCTGTAACATTTAAACTAAAAAATATTGGAAGTGGAAATATGTCCACTCCTACTATACTCACTGTTGTAGAAGATATAATTATGATTGTAAATACTACAACTACTCTAAATTCTGGTGCAGAACAGATATATAAATTCCCAAGTAATGGAAAAATGTATAGACTGCAAGCAAACCAAACCCTTAATAATCCATACAAAACATTTACAGCAGCATCTCTAGAGGGAGCTACAGATACTATCACAGATACCATATCATATGGTCTGGTTAATAATTTCCCTCTAGATGACGAGCCCGTACAAATAGATATGACTTGTAATGAAGTGCGAACTTCTTATGATCCAAATATAAAATCAGCTACACCAACTGGTATAACAAGTGATCACTTATTAGAAAAAAATACTACTATAAAATATAGAATTGATTTTCAAAACAAAGGTAATGATACAGCATTCTATGTAGCAATATCAGACCCTATATCTCCATTATTAAATTTAGGTAGTCTTCAGTTTTTAACAAGTAGTCACCCTTGTACCTATAATTTATTAGATGATCATAGTGTAAAATTTGAATTCAATAATATTAGACTTACTGATAGTGCTTCTGATGAACCTAGAAGTCATGGTTTTGTGGAGTTCACTATAGAGCAGATGCCAGATTTAGTTGATGGTTCTGTTATCAATAATTCTGCAGGTATCACTTTTGATGTAAATGTACCTATCATTACAAATACAACTTTCCATACAATTGGCAGATTGATGAATACAGGATTTACTTCATTAAATCCTGAGAAATTTAATGTAATAGCATATCCAAATCCATTTGAAAATGAAGTGCATATTTCATCAGATAAAATAGATGAAAATACACAAATAAAAGTGTACGGTATTGATGGTAAATTAGTATATACAGCAAATGGAACAAACAAAGAATTTGTAGTTTACAGAAAAGATTTAACTAAAGGAATGTATATCTACGAAATTTCTAAAAACAATAAATTATTAGGTACTGGCAAACTAGTAGCTCAATAAAAATATTTTTCTGTTCGTGTAATTAATGAAGGTGTGCTGCATAGCACACCTTTTTTTATATAAAAATTAAAATAAATCCTAGATTTACAATACAAAATCAAATAAATTATGTTGCAAGCAGATTCACTCAAAGATAAAGTAATAGTAGTAACTGGAGGAGCTACGGGACTTGGTAAAGCCATGACTAAATACTTCTTAGAAATGGGAGCGAAAGTAGTCATCACCAGTCGTAAAGATGATAATCTACAAGAAACTAAAATAGAACTCGAACAACTTACTGGTGGTAAAGTACATACTGTTGTGTGTGATGTGAGAGAGTATGGTCAAGTAGAAGCAATGCTTCAAAGCACTCTAGATACTTTTGGTAAAGTAGATACACTAGTAAATAATGCTGCAGGAAATTTTATCAGCCCTACCGAAAAACTTTCTCATCGTGCATTTAATATCATAGTAGATATAGTATTAAAAGGATCTTATAATTGTACTTTGGCATTTGGCAAACACTGGATAAGTCAAAACCAATCAAATAAAACGATACTAAATATTGTGACTACATATGCATGGACAGGATCTGCTTATGTAGTGCCATCTGCTTGTGCTAAAGCTGGAGTATTAGCACTTACACGTTCACTTGCAGTAGAATGGGGCAAACATAATATAAGACTCAATGCCATTGCTCCTGGACCATTTCCTACAAAAGGTGCATGGGATAGACTTTTACCTGGCGACTTGGCATCTAAGTTTGACATGAAAAATCAAAATCCATTGGGTCGTGTAGGTGAGCATCATGAGTTGGCTCATCTTGCTGGCTATTTAGTTTCAGATTTTGCAAGCTTTATCAATGGTGAATGTGTGACTATAGATGGAGGAGAATGGCTACAAGGTGCAGGACAATTTAGTCTTTTGAGAGAAATACCTGATGCTATGTGGGATGAAATAGCTACAATGACAAAAAATGCAAGTAGTAAATAATATGTAATGATATAATAATATTATTTTAGCTTTGCCTAAATATTATTTTCATGGATACTATACTTTCACCATCAGAGGAGAATTATTTAAAAGCCATTCAAAAACTTTCTGAAACTAATATCCCTAAAATCAGTACGAATGACATCGCTAATATGATGAATATTGCACCGCCATCTGTTAGTGATATGCTCAAAAAATTAGCTTCAAAAAAACTCATCAGTTATGAAAAATATTACGGAGTAAAACTTACTAAAAGTGGCGAAACCATAGCATTAAGCTTGGTAAGAAAACATCGATTATGGGAAGTTTTTTTGACACAAAAATTAAACTTTGCATGGGATGAAGTGCATGATATTGCTGAACAACTAGAACATATAAAAAGTGATGACCTGATAAATAGACTTGAAAAATACTTAGGCAATCCAAAATACGATCCACATGGTGACCCAATACCAGATGCAAAAGGACAAATACAAACTAGAAAACAAATACAGCTCAATGAGTTGAAAAAAAATGAAAAAGCAGTGATTGTAGGTGTGAAAGATACTGGTGCCGTTTTTCTTCAGTTTCTAGACAGTATAAAATTATCGTTAGGCACTAAAGTACAACTAAAAAATATTGTAGAATTTGATCAATCAATAGTAATAAAACTAGGCGATAATAGAGAGTTGATGCTCTCTCATTTAGTAAGTGAAAATATTTTTGTAAGTCCTATTGCTTAGTTTACTTTCTTACTTTTTTTCTAATAGATATACCTGCAGATAAATAATATCCTGGATAATATTTATTTAGAGATTTACTTGCAGATATATCTAGTTGTATATTTGGATTTACTAGATAAGTAAATCCCCCATCAATATTAAAATTAGGATATTCTTTATTTTGAAAAAAACCATAGGCTTCTATATAACATCCTATTTTATCATGTATACTATAACCCATAGTAAGTGTATAAATATAAGATGGTTTTTGATGTTCTATATCCCATTCTATGCCAATATTGTAGGACAAATTTAATTTTTCACTAATTTGATGTTGCATCAAAAATCTAAAATCTGGAAAAATATATTGTATTTGATTTTTCTTCTTAAATTGATATGGAATATTAAAATGAATTATGAGACTTGTCTTGGGAATTATGCCATTTTCTTCTGTGATTTTTGTTTTCAATCCTATTGCTAGGGTATTAATAGAAGTTTTTATAAAATTTTCTGTACTCAAAGTAGCTAATTCGCTTACAAATCTTAACTCTACTCTATCGTGTACCCCATACTTAAAAAGTAAATTGGGATGTTGGATGATATATTCGTTTTGTTGATTAGATTCAAATAAAATACCTGTTTCTACTTGTATAAAATTTTTAGGAACAATATATGGACTCTCTGTTTGGTCTGGTCTATCAGTTTGAATAGTGCCTGCATCTTGTGCATTCATTATCATAGTAGAAAAACTAAAGCATCCTAAAAATAGATTCTTAATGAAGTTCATTAGAAAATAGTATCAATTAATAGATAAATATTCAATCCACAAATTAATACCGCTATAGTCCAAACTACAATTTTTAATGGCAGAGAGTTTGCAAATTCACCCATTTTACTTTTACTTGACGTAAATGCAACTAAAGGAAAAACTGCAAAACTCAACTGCATGGATAAAACTACTTGACTAAATACCAATAATTCAGTGATAGAATTTTCGCCATAGATAAGTATAATAATAAATGCTGGCACTACTGCTATTAGTCGGGTAATGATTCGTCTTATCCAAGGTTTTAATCTTATATTTAAAAATCCTTCCATTACTATTTGTCCTGCAAGAGTACCTGTGAGCGTGGCGTTCTGACCAGATGCAAGCAATGCAACACCAAATAAAGTACTAGCTATACTAACCCCAAGTATTGGATCAAGTAAGTGATATGCTTCTTTTATATCTCCTACTTTGTTGTATCCTCCATAATGAAAAACTTGTGCTGCTAGAATAAGTATAAATGCATTGATAACAAATGCCACTAATAAAGAAATAGTAGAATCAATAGTAGCAAATTTGATTGCCTCTTTTTTAGCTGGAATAGTATCATCGCACTTTCTAGTTTGAACTATGCTAGAATGCAAATACAAATTGTGAGGCATCACAGTAGCACCGAGTATACCTATTGCAATAAATAACATGCTTGGATTAAAAACAATTTGAGTACTCGGAATAAATCCTTTTAATAAAGGAACTACATCAGGTTTTGATATGACAATTTCTATCGTAAAACATACAAGTATGGTGAGTATCAATGCCACCACTAAAGCTTCTAGTTTTCTAAATCCTTTATTTTGTAAAAACAATAATATAAATACATCAAAAACTGTAATAGCCACACCAGCTAACATAGGAATACCAAATAACAAATTGAGGGCTAATGCTGCTCCAACTAATTCAGCTAAATCACATGCAGCGATAGCTATCTCACAGAGTATCCATAAAACAAAATTTACTTTTGAATTATAATTAGCTCTGCATGCCTGAGCTAAATCAAGTCCTGTAACCACACCCAACTTTAATGCTAAATGTTGTAAAATAATAGCACATATATTGGATAATAAAATCACTGATAATAAAGTATAACCAAACTGTGCTCCACCTGCTATATTGGTGGCCCAATTGCCCGGATCCATATAACCTACCGCTACCATCAATCCGGGCCCGGTATAAGCAAATAATTTTCTAAGAAAAGAGCCATTCTTTGGAAAATCTATACTTCCATTTACTTCTGCTAAACTTTTATCCTGTATCTTATTTATCCAATTCATGGCACAAAAATACATTTGTATTTTTATATAAGCATAAACTAATATTTAGACAAATCTAAATATTTTGTATTTGAATCTATTTATATAGAAGTTGTATATTTGTAGTAAGTGAAAAACATATTTAAAATTGGCGATAAAAAAGTATTTAAGAAGAACGTAAGTAAATCTGACTTTGCTTTTTTTGAAAATGACCAAGTACATGAAGTGTATGCCACATTTGCATTGGGTAGAGATGCAGAATGGTGTTGTCGTCTTTTTGTTTTAGATATGAAAGAAGATATGGAAGAAGGTATCGGTAGTTTCCTTACTATACAACATCACTCACCAGCATTCGAAAATCAACTTGTAGAATTTGAAGCAACTGTAAAAAGCATAATTAAAAATGAAATAATTTGTACTTACGAAGCAAGAGTAAATGGAAGGCTCATAGCTAGTGGTGAACAAGGACAGAAAATAGTACAGAAAGAAAAATTGAAACACTTATTTGAAAGTTTGAAATAATGAATAAGCCAAAACATATAGATATAAATAATAGAAAAGCACTATATGACTATGAGCTTTTAGATAAATATGATACCGGTATCATACTAAAAGGTACAGAAATAAAAAGTATACGAAATGGTTTAGTAAATCTGAAAGATGGTTTTTGTTTTTTTAAAGGAACTGAGTTATTTGTAAAAAATGTACATATTGCTGCATACGAACATGGCAATATTATGAACCATGAACCACTTTCTGTTAGAAAACTCTTATTAACTAAAAGAGAATTGCATAAACTATTGACCAAAGTGAAAGAGCGTGGATATACCATAGTACCAACAAGAATGTATATCAGTGAGCGAGGATTTGCCAAGCTTGAAATAGCACTAGCTAGAGGTAAAAAATCTTTTGATAAAAGAAATAGTATCAAACAAAAAGATATCAAAAGAGAAATGGATAGAAATGATAGATATTAAAGAAAGTATTAAGTATCAAGTATTAAGTAAAAAGATTTAAAAAAATGATTTAAAAAAATGATATTATTAATTAAATACTAAATAACAAAGAGCGACCCGCCTTCGGCGGGTCGCTCTTTTAGTATAATTTAAATCACGTTTAGTTTTTAATAATCTTAGTAGAATAAACTAAATCAGGATTATTATTTAAATGTATTTTCACAAAATAAATTCCTTTTTCTAATTGTGATATGCTCATTTTGCTAGTAGGTGAATTACTACCAGCTATATTCATCACTTCTTTACCTTGTGCATCAAAAATAGACACTGCATTTATAGAATAATTATTCAATGACTCAATATTCAATTCATTAGAACTTGGAATTGGATACATACTTATTTTTCCAAACTCATCTATAGAATGATTATTGATGATAAATGAATAGTTTGCAGGATTACAAGTTAGGTTATTATATAAAAAACGTACGGTAACATTTTCAGTAGAATCCCAAGTAGCTGTACTTCCATCTGCAAATGGTGGATGAGAAGCTCCTGTAAACTGCCAATACTGATGATGTAAACCAGTAGCATTTGACTTTGCATTCATTGCTCTACCTCCCATCAATTGTGGCAAATTAGTCAATCCTAGTGGATAACCAATATTGTCAGGCACTGTAGCATCGTTTGCTGAGTGCATATCCATCCATGGAGCATCTAAATCATTAAGCCAAGCTGTATCACCTATTGCACCTGCATAACTTACCACCGCTTTTACAGAAGAGCTATATCCAGGATTTCCACTTGTTCCTTCAAATCCACCGATGCTATTTGCCCATGTAACCCATGTAGATGGCAATGGATCTGTAGGTTGCATATATGCGAGATGTATAGCTAATATTCCGCCTGCAGATGTACCTCCAAAAAATATTTGTGTTGGATCTATTTTATATGTATTAGTAGTAGCTGCATCTTTTCTGAAAAATCTCACAGCTGCTTTACCATCTTGTGCTGCTCTTACGACTTCGGTTACCATTAGCTGGTTTGCATTTGGACTTACAAGTGCTAGTGCAGTTTCTAATCTATACTCTATAGAGGCACATACATAACCTCTTGCTGCAAGTGCATGACAAATACGTATCATATCATTGGTTCTTCTATCTCCTGCGACGAATGTTCCACCATGAGCAAAAATCACTACAGGTCTTTGTGACATAGTATCGCCAGCTGGTGCATATACATCCATTATTAAATTGGTAGTACCTGTACCCGATGTTGCCGTATTTGAGCCAAATTGAATATCTTTAATAGTATCTACAGCAAATGTTTTTAGTAAATATCTACCTGTAGGACATTGCGCATATGCACTTACATAGATACATGATAGTGCTAAAAATGAAAGTAATAGTTTTTTCATATTATTATTTTATCTATTGATTTAGTAATATATAAAAGTAGTTATAAAATTCATATAATTCAAAAAGTTTTTCACTTATTTTTATATCCAAATATTTATCACTTTATGAAAAGTTATTTTCCTTTATTATTTATACCTATACTTCTTAGCAATTCTTGCTCAAAGATGATTCATGTAAAAAATGAAAAGTATGAAACAGAGACTATTAAAATAAATTCAAACCTAAACCATGATGATAAGATTGATAAAATGATTGCTCCTCAAAAGCATATATTAGATTCATTAATGAATGTAGTGATCACTACTAGTGATGAAGAACTAATAAAAGACAAACCAAATGGAACGCTCAATAATTTTTGTGCAGATATCATGTTACAAATAGGTAAACGATACGACAATGATGCAAGTATATGTATCATTAATTATGGAGGAATAAGACTTAATTCAATACCAAAAGGAAATATCACAAAAGGAAAAATATATGAACTAATGCCTTTTGACAATATGATTGTCATTCAAAAAATAAATGGTAATGACTTAATAGATATACTCAATTATATAGCTTCACAGGGAGGATGGCCAATAGCTGGCATCAGTATGGAAATAAAAAATAGTAAATCACAGAGTATATTAGTAAATGGATATCCAATAGATAATAATAAAATTTACACTATGGTTATTTCTGATTATTTAGCAAATGGTGGTGACAATTTGAACATACTAAAAAAAATACCTCAAACAAATACTGGACTTATAATGCGTGAAGCTTTTATAGAAGAATTACAAAAAATAAAAACAATCTATCCAAACAAAGAAAAAAGAATAAAAAATGTGGACTAGGAAAAAATTTATAAAAACAGTTGCTACAACTAGTGCTATATCATTGATAGGTGGAATCCCTATAGATGCATTTGGCAAAAACGAACAAGAAGATATCATACTCACTATACTTCATACTAATGATGTACATAGTAGAGTAGAACCTTTCCCAATGGATGGTGGAAAAAATCAAGGTCTGGGTGGTGTAGCGCCAAGAAGTAAGCTGATAAAAGATATTCGTGCTACTCATAAAAATGTATTACTACTAGATGCAGGCGATATGTGGCAAGGAACTCCTTATTTTAATTTTTTTAATGGAAGTGTAGAATATGATTTGATGAATGAGATGCAATACGATGCGGCTACATTGGGCAATCATGATTTTGATATAGGAATAGATGGACTAAAAAAACAAATACCTAATGCAAAATTTTCTATAATAAATTCAAATTATAATTTTGAAAATACTGTCCTAAAAAATGACATCAAATCATATGAAATTTTTGACAAAAATGGACTTAAAATTGGAGTATTCGGAGTAGGTATAGATTTGAACGGATTAGTACCCGAAAAAAACTTTTCTGGCATCACATACAACAATCCGATTGATATTGCAAATAAAATTTCAAAAATATTAAAAGAAGATTTAAAATGCGATTTTGTGATTTGTCTTTCACATTTGGGATACAAATATGAGAACGATAAAGTGAGTGATGAAGTACTTGCTCAAAATACCTCAAACATAGACCTGATATTAGGTGGACACACACATACGTTTTTTGAAAAACCACTAGAATACAAAAATAAAGAGCAAAAAATAGTAGTAATAAACCAAGTAGGTTGGGCTGGAATTATGCTCGGAAAATTGGATTTTCATTTCACAAAAATGAGAGAAAAAAAATATTTAAAATTTTCTAACAAACTTATTGCAAATTAGGATTTTTTATTTTTATCTTAGAGGCTGAATTACAAAATAAGGTGTTTTTTGAATTTAAATTTTTTACTTAAAAAATCTTTCCACAAAAAAAAGTGGAAAAAATTTTTTTTTTAATTTTTTTTTATTCATATTCGCACTCCCAAAATTTATTAATTACTCGCTTAACCAAAATATAAATGAAAGTAACATACGAATCCGTTTGGAACAATTGCCTCAAAATAATTAAAGACAATGTAAGCCTTCAAAGTTTCAAAACATGGTTCGAACCAATTTTACCTGTAGAGTTAAAAGAAAATGTTTTGACTATTCAAGTACCTAGTCAATTTTTTTATGAGTGGATCGAAGAACATTATGTTTCACTATTAAGAAAAACTATAAAAAGAGAATTAGGAACTGAAGCAAGACTAGAGTACAGAGTAGTAGTAGAAAATAGCAATAAAAAAAATGGACCTTCTACTATCAACGTACCAAACTATAATACAGGTAATAGTAAGAACCAAGAAGCTAGCATGCCTCTAAGTTTAACTAAGAACATTCAAAATCCATTTATCATTCCTGGATTGAAAAAAGTAAATATAGATTCACAACTGAATCCTATTTATAATTTTGATTCTTTTGTAGAAGGAGATTGCAATCGTTTGGGAAGAAGCGCAGGTTTTGCTGTAGCACAAAAACCAGGAGGTACTGCTTTTAATCCACTAGTAGTATATGGTGGTGTAGGTTTAGGAAAAACTCACTTAGCTCAAGCTATAGGAAATGAAGTGAAAAATAAATTTCCAAATAAGACAGTACTATATGTATCGTCTGAAAAATTTACGAATCAGTTTATAGATTCACTTAAAAATAATGCAGTAAATGATTTTGTACATTTCTACCAATTGATAGATGTACTTATCGTAGATGATATTCAGTTTTTTGCAAACAAAGACAAAACACAAGATATTTTCTTCCATATATTTAATCACCTTCACCAAAGTGGTAAGCAACTAATTCTTACAAGTGATAGACCACCACGTGACTTAGAAGGAATGGAAGAAAGATTGCTTTCTAGATTTAAATGGGGCTTGAGTGCAGATCTTCAAGTGCCAGATTTTGAGACTAGAATAGCTATACTTGAGAAAAAAATGTATGCAGATGGTATAGAACTACCAAGAGATGTAATCGAATTTGTAGCATACAATATCAATACAAATATCAGAGAGCTTGAAGGAGCATTGATTTCATTGCTTGCACAATCTTCTTTGAACAAAAAAGATATAGACTTAGAACTAGCAAAGAAAATAATCAAAAACTTTGTGAAATCTATTTCGAGAGAAGTATCAATAGACTATATACAAAAAGTAGTATGCGAGTACTTCAGTATACAAAATGATAAGCTAAAAGAAAAAACTAGAAAAAGAGCAGTGGTTCAGGCAAGACAATTGTCTATGTTCTTAGCTAAAATGTATACTAAGAATTCTTTGAAAGTGATAGGAAAATATTTTGGAGGAAGAGATCACTCTACGGTGATTCACTCTTGCCAAGCAGTACAAAACTTGATAGATACGGATGATGCATTTAAAGAAAACGTATCTGATATTCAGAAAAAGATACAAATGAGTATCGGTTAAGAATATATTTTGTACTAACAAAAATATTTCTTTGAAATAAAAATAAAATCAGTATTTTTGCAGTCCTTTTTTAAATAAAAGAAAGGTGAGGTGACTGAGAGGCCGAAAGTAGCAGTTTGCTAAACTGCCGTACGGGTAACTGTACCGAGGGTTCGAATCCCTCCCTCACCGCACAAAATTTTGAAGAGAGTATCATCAAAATATCAAAAAAAATAGTTCGGGGTGTAGCGCAGCTGGTTAGCGTACCTGGTTTGGGACCAGGGGGTCGCAGGTTCGAATCCTGCTACCCCGACATAGTAAAGAGAAGCCTCCATTTTGGAGGCTTTTTTATTTATATATTTTTCACAATATATTTTTTATAAAATCATACTGTCGCTCGGCTCTGACGAGTGACTACTATTGTTTTGCTTCTAGCAAAAAACAAATGATAATATTTCGATGCGTGAGACACGCATCAAGATTTTAATTCAAAAACTATTCAATCTGAAGTTTTGTATTCAATATTAAATAATGATAATTATTATTACAACTATTATTTTCTAATTTACAGCCTATAAAAGTAAAAATTATAATATCTCCTTTTTCAAAATATGCTTTAAAAAATTCTGACTTATAAGGATTAGAATTATTAATCACTATTCTATTTGTTTTTCTATTTCTAATTCTATAGAATTCTAATGTTATTATATCAAACTCTTTATTTTCAATAATAATCTTAATTTTAAAATCATTGTCATTATTATAATCTTTTAGTTCATCAGATATATAAAAATGATTTATTAATTCTGAACTATATATAGATGATGTTTCAAGACTTATTGGATCTAATATCTCACTTTGCAGTTCTAAATAATATTTAGGTATTTTATATTTTTTATGAATCGTAGATGAACTAATAAATTTTAATTCACTTTTTTTATCATTTATTAGTGCAATTGTATCTTTATTAAAAATAATAAATGATTTATTCTGATTAGTATTTACCTTTTGACCATTAATCATATAAAGTTGAAACAATAAAATAATAAATATATAATTCTTCATGATTTTTGTTTTATAGAATCTTACTTTAGCTCCACTCTCAAAAACGTTTTAGTATCTTCTTTTATTTTATATCTTTCGTCTATGCCTATTCCTTCTACAAAAAATAAATTATCTGCAGAAAAGAAAAATAACAATTCAGATTTTTTATGCTTAGGTATTTTTTTACTGATGAAAATATCACTCACTTTTTTCTTTTTCATTTTCATACCAAGCGGATACATATAATCGCCTTCATTCCAATTGCGGATAGTCAGTGGCAGTTTTATATTACTTGCATCTATCATTATATCCTTATTGTTTTTATCAAAAGTTGTAGGTGCAGCATCTGAATAGCTTATTGTTATTTTCTTATTGCCTACGTTACAAGTAAAAGGGATTGTTTCAATTTGCAAAAAAGTATTTTTACTTCCTTCTTGTAAGTGCACATAAATATATTTTCTATCAACTACCAATCTATATTTTTCTGCTATAAATTCTTTGCCGGATGCATCATTTCTTACATGCGAATAGATAGTAGTTAATTGCTCGCTATTAAATCCATACGGCGACAACCATTCGTACAAAAGATTGATACCGTGCGTATCATTTGCAAAAGATTTGGATGGTGCTTTATAACTATACTCCCCATCACGCACTACTATTTTTTTCAATCTTCGCTGTATATATGATTGATATATTTGTTCTACGCCAGCTAAGTAATTACTAGTATTAAAAACTGCATGATGAAATTTTGGATTGATTTCTTGCAGAGTAGGCACTACATGATGTCTTATTTTATTGCGTTCATAATTGTCGCTTGCATTGCTACTATCTTCTCTATACGATACATCTAGTATTCCTGCTAAGTATTCAATATTACTTTTGTCTATACATAAAAATGGACGAACGATAGTATTGTTTTTTGGCAACATACCTCTAAGACCTGCTATGCCAGAGCCTTTTGTGAGGTGTTGGAGTATGGTTTCGCTTTGATCGTTGGCATGATGTGCTATAGCTACGTATTTACATTTTTCTTCTTTACAAAGTTTTTCAAACCAATCATATCTCAACTCACGAGCTATCATCTGTATGCTCCCTTTATTTTCTTGAGCATAAGTTGCCGTATCTATTTTTTTTACATGAAATTTTATTCCCAATTTTTTGCAAGTATTTACCACCAATGCTTCATCTGCATCAGACTCCTCTCCTCTTAGTTGAAAATTGACGTGCGCTACTTCTATTGTATATTTTAGATGATGTAAAACTGCAAGTAACACCATCGAGTCCATACCTCCAGATACGCCTATTAGTATTTTATCAGTAGTCAAAAATAATTTTTTGTCACTGATATACTTTTTTATTTGATGTAGTGTATTATTCGTCATCTTCTATACATTCGTTATACAATCCGGTGAGTTCTGCAAGTGCATGAGTATCTTTTTGAGCTTTACAAACCTCTTGTCCTTTTTTTATTATTTCTCTAAATCTAGTAATTTCTTGCATTTGGAAAAGCAATTTTGCAAAATGATAATAAAAGCCTGTATTATTTTCATAATCTTTTTCAAGAATTTGATAATAGTTGAGTGCATTTTGAGTATCGCCTATTTGCTCATATTCCTTTGCTAGAGCGAAAAGCACAAATTCTGTTTGCTTTTCGTCATTCATTTTCAGTAGTTTTTCTAGTCTTTGATTCATCAAACAAACGTTTGGTAAAATTGTTAGTATTCTTTGAGTAAGGTGCAAAATACGCTAATTTTGCAACTCATTTTAAGAAATCAATTTTACTAAAAATAAATCATATAAAAATGAAAATATTAGTTCCTATAAGTAAAGTACCAGATACTACTTCAAAAATTGCCTTTACAGATGGCAATACAAAATTTGCAACAGACAATGTTACTTTCATACTAAATCCAACTGATGAGTGGTATGCACTTGTGAGAGCACTAGAGATTGTAGAAAAAGATGGAGGCACTGTGACGGTGATACACCAAGGTGAAGCAGACAGCGAGCAGTTTATACGTAAAGCATTGGCAGTAGGCGCTCATGATGCAGTGAGAATAGACGCACCTGCAACAGATGGATACAATGTAGCATTGAATATATATGAATATGCAAAGGATAAAGGATTTGACCTTATCATCACCGGTAAAGAAACTATAGATTACAACGGGTTTCAAATAGGTGGAATGATAGCAGAATTGATGAATGTACCTTTTGTAACGCTAGCATCTAGCCTAGAAATATCTGGTGGAAAAGCTACTGTAGGTAGAGATATAGAAGGAGGAAAAGAAATAGTAGAAGTGCCTACACCATGTGTGATAAGTGCTCAAAAAGGTATGGCAGAACAAAGAATACCAAACATGAAAGGTATCATGAGTGCAAGAACAAAACCTCTAGTGGTAGTACCTGCAGTAGCAGAAAGCTTTACAAATGTAAAAGTATATGATATGCCAGCACCAAAAACTGCTTGCAAAATGATAGATCCAGAAAACATGGATGAATTGGTAAACTTACTTCACGTAGAAGCAAAAGTTATTTAATAAACATATCTAAAAATAATAATCATGTCAGTAATAGCATATATAGAAAGTAACGACAATAAAATAAAAAAATCATCTCTTGAAGCAGCATATTATGCTTCAGAAACAGCTAAAATCATGGAAACAGAGGCTATAGCAGTAGCTCTAGGTACACATGATGCTAGTGAATTGGCTAATCTTGGTCAACTAGGTATCACTAAAGTACTACACGATAGCAATCCTAAATTTGATACATTTGATAGTGGTGCTATCACTAAAGCAATAGCGAGTATAGCTAGCAATAGCGATGTAGTGGTGATTTCTTACAATCAAAATGGTAAAGCAATAGCACCTAGAGTATCTGTAAGAATGAAAGCAGGCTTGATACCAGGTGCAAGCGCATTGCCGAGTTTAGAAGGTGGTTTTAATGTAAGCAAAAATGTATTTAGTGGAAAAGCAATAGCACACTACCAAGTAAATACTGCTAAAAAAATAATAGCATTGACACCAAACACCTTGCAACTAATAAAAGGTGAAGGAACTGCTACTATCGAAAGCGTATCTAGCGGCGTGAGTGATGCAGATTTTACAACAGTGATAAAAGGTATAGAAAAAACATCTGGCACAGTATCATTGACAGAAGCAGAACTAGTAGTAAGTGCTGGTAGAGGCTTAAAAGGACCAGAAAACTGGGGAATGATAGAAGAGCTAGCAAAAGATATGGGAGCTGCTACAGCATGTTCTAGAGCAGTATCTGACGTACATTGGAGACCTCACCATGAACACGTAGGCCAAACAGGCTTTACTGTTCGTCCGAACTTATATATAGCTGTAGGTATTTCTGGAGCTATACAGCACCTTGCTGGGGTAAATGGCAGTAAAAAAATAGTAGTCATCAATACTGATTCTGAAGCACCTTTCTTTAAAGCTGCAGACTATGGTGTAGTAGGTGATGCCTTTGTGGTAGTGCCAAAATTGATTGAAGCATACAAAAAATTTAAAGCAAATTCATATTAATTGTAAAAATTAATTGCGTTTTTATAAAATTGTACTACATTTATACAGAGATATCTAAAGATTAGGTATCTCTTTTTTATGGAGGATTTATTCCTCTAATTTTTAGATTTATATGAATAAAATAGAATTAGAAATTATTACTCTTTCGCATAGCGTTACTCAGTCGCATTCATTTGCTGTGATACTGGGCGAAAAAAATGGAAATAGAAGAATCCCTATAGTGATAGGAAATGCTGAGGCACAAGCTATAGCTATCTCACTAGAGAACATAGTACCTACTCGTCCTCTCACACATGACTTGATGCGTGATATGTTGTTTTCATTTGAAATAAATATAGAAGAAATCATCATTCATAATTTGGTAGATGGTATATTCTACTCAACCATCATCTGCAAACACAATGGGGAGACTTATGAATTTGACTCTCGTACTTCTGATGCAGTAGCACTTTCTACAAGATTTAAATGCCCTATATACACCTACGAAACTATTCTGGAGCAGGCTGGAGTGTCTATAGAACTGAGTCCAGAAGAAGAAGAAAAGATAGATACCGAGATACAAAATGCACCTGCAAAAATAATTGCAAATAGAGAAGATGACTATAGCAAATATACCATAGCTGAGCTCGATAAAATCCTTGCCAAATCTATAGAAGCCGAAGAATATGAAAAAGCTGCCGCTATTCAAAAAGAGCTGGATAGTAGGAATAAGAAATAGGGAGTACTAAAATTAATTTCCGCTCCCAACTTTCATTTTTTTGCTTTAGTTTTGTAAAAAGAAACTCATATGTCTCTACACAAAAAATTTGCCTACGAAGGACTCACATTTGATGATGTACTTCTTATCCCTGCATATTCTGAAGTACTTCCACGCGAAGTAGATATCAAAACAAAACTTACCAGAAATTTAAGCATCAACATTCCACTAGTTTCTTCTGCTATGGATACGGTGACCGAATACAAGTTGGCTATAGCATTAGCTCGTGAAGGTGGTATTGGTATTTTGCACAAAAATATGAGTATAGAAAAACAAGCCGAAGAAGTACGTAAAGTAAAACGCGCAGATAGTGGTATGATACTAGACCCTGTAACACTTGAAGAAACAGCTACTGTAGCTCAAGCTTTACAAATGATGTCGGAATACAAAATTGGCGGAATTCCTATTGTAGATAAAAATCATATTTTGGTGGGTATACTTACGAATAGAGATTTGCGTTTTGAAACTAATAAAAAGAAAAAAGTGAGTGAAGTGATGACCAAAGAAAACCTCATCACTGCAAAAGATAATATGAGTCTGCAAGCTGCAGAAAAAATATTGCAACAATATAAAATAGAAAAACTTCCTGTAATCAATAAATCTGGTAAATTGGTAGGATTGATTACCTATAAAGATACATTGAAAGTAAAAGATTTTCCTCAAGGTGTAAAAGATCAATATGGAAGGTTGCTTGTAGGTGCCGCTGTAGGTGTGACCGCAGACATCATGCAACGAATAGATGCACTCGTACATGTAGGAGTAGATGTGATATGCATAGATACTGCTCATGGACACTCAAGAGGTGTTTTACAAGTAGTAAAAGAAGTACGCAAAAATTATAAAAATTTAGAGATAGTAGGTGGTAATGTAGCTACTAAAGAAGGTGCCGAAGCACTGATACAAGCTGGCGTAGATGCTGTAAAAGTAGGGGTAGGTCCTGGTTCTATCTGCACTACACGAATAGTAGCTGGTGTGGGAGTACCACAACTTTCTGCTATCATCAATGGCTCAGATGCTGTGAAAAAATCTGGTGTAGCTATCATAGCAGATGGAGGAATCAGATATACAGGTGATATAGTAAAGGCTTTAGCGGCAGGTGCAGATACAGTTATGGCTGGTTCTATTTTTGCTGGTGTGGAAGAAAGTCCTGGCGAAACTATCATTTTTGAAGGTAGAAAATTTAAGAGCTATAGAGGAATGGGTAGCGTAGAAGCTATGAAAGAAGGCTCAAAAGATAGATATTTTCAAGATGTAGAAGATGATATCAAAAAACTAGTACCAGAAGGAATCGTAGGTAGAGTGCCATTCAAAGGCACATTGAGTGAAGTAGTGCATCAATACCTTGGAGGTCTGAAAGCAGGTATGGGATATGTAGGTGCAAAAAATATTGCTACTCTTAAAAAAGCAAGCTTTGTAAAAATGTCTGCAGCAGGTATCAAAGAAAGCCATCCGCATGATGTCACTATCACTAAAGAAGCTCCTAACTATTCGAGATAACATTGAATAGACTAATAACAAAAATAATTTTTGATTTTATAATTTAGACTGAAACTATTTTCAAATCTTAATGATAAATAGTTTGTCTATAATAATAATATGGGTATACCTATTAAATAATTAGTTGGTATTAATAATTTATATCAAACAAATAACGAATAAATACTAATATTAATAAGTATTTTAATATCTAATAGCATATTTTACCTCAAACAAATACATAAATTTGTATTATTTTATATCATATAGGTAACGTATCCTTGTATCGTTAAGTTGTGAAACAAAGATATTAAGCCATCCCGAACGTTCGGGACAAAAAACAAGTCATCCCGAAGGTTCATAACAAAACGATGAAGTGTCTCCTTAATAAAGCCATTGAGAATTCACTTAATACAAAAATAGTAGAAGTTAATAGTATTTTTTGGGTAAAAAGCTTGATGTTTATTCGCATCAGGCTTTTTATTTTTTAGCGATTGTTACCAGATTTAAGTGGAGATTCTTTTTTCTCTATAAGATTAGAGTTGAGTACCTCGCATCCTGGAAGATAATCTTTTAACTGTTGTTCTTTTAAGCTCTGTAACTTATTATAGCTTACATCCAATTTTTTTAGACTTTTT
>CAMART010000012.1 GCA_945860705.1 Chitinophaga pinensis
AAATGGAAGGCGAAAGCGGGCATTAGAAAAGGTCTTCTACTTTTTATTCAACATTTCCTCATACCTTTTTATCCAATCTTGTGGACTCATTTTGCTCACTAGTTGAGCAATAAGTTCATAAGGTATGTCTTCCATTTTTTTAAACCTAACACAGCTTTTACCCATATCTAATTTGCCTTTACTGTGTTTTGGATATTCAGTATTAAA
Source organism: Chitinophaga pinensis (assembly GCA_945860705.1). GTDB lineage: Bacteria > Bacteroidota > Bacteroidia > Chitinophagales > CAMDFR01 > CAMDFR01. The sequence goes on from CAMART010000012.1 coordinate 208, forward strand.
CCAATCCAGCAATTTAGAATCTGCATACATGCCCATATGATACAATGCAATAAAGTTTTTTTGTGAAGCTATATTCATAAAAGGCAAAGGCAATTTTGGATCACAATGATATCCGTTTGGATAGGTTTTGTGAGGCACTACATAGCCTATCATACCGTAGCTCATAAATTCTTCAAATCCTTTTGGTAAATTTTTCTTTATAGTTTTTCTGAGTTTTTCCATTGCTATGCTTCTATCTTCTGGAAGAGAAGCTATATATTCTGCTACGTTTGTTGCTTTTGATGTCATATATATATTATTTTGATATGTAAATATATTTTCTAAAATTGTAATATTGTATACTCAAATAAATAAAATGAAAAAAATTATTGCATTCTTAATTATTCTCTCTTCGTTTTATATTTCTCCTGCTCAAAAAAATGAAGCATTTGAAGAGTATAAATCAATGTTTATAGAAAACTTATGGAAGCTCTATCCTGAGTGGGCTACCAATAGTGGCTACTATAAATATAATCACATACTCACTATACCTAATGAAGCTTTTAGGCAAAATCAATTAGATTTTTCAAAAGCAGGACTTGCCAAACTAGAATTAATAGATTTCAACAAATTGAGCCTGAGCGACAAAACCGATTATTACTTAATGCGAGATTTTATGCAGAGTATTCCTTGGCAAGTAAATACACAGAAAGAATACGAGTGGAATCCTAGCAATTACAATGTGAGTGGCGATTTTTCTTATATACTCTATACAGAATATGCTCCACTGATAGATAGACTGAATACCATCAATGAAAAATTGAAATCGGTTCCTGCTTATTTTGAAGAAGCAAAAAAAAACATAAAAAATCCTACACTTGAACATACAAAACTTGCTATAGACCAAAATAAAAACAGTATTGATGTATTTGATGAGGAGATACTTAAAGCTGTAGAAAAATCAAGCCTTAGAGAAGATGAAAAAAACGATTTATATGAAAATTGTAAAAAAGCAAAAACTGCAATATTGAGTTATGTGAGTTTTTTAGAAAAGCTACATAACCCAACTCCTAGAAGCTATAGACTTGGAAATGAATTATATGCTCAAAAGTTTTTGAATAATATACAAAGCGAATATAGTGCAGACCAGATATATAAAATGGCTTTAGAAAGAAAAAAATATTTGCACGAGCAAATGTATGCTACTACACGAACTCTTTGGAAAGACTATTTCACAAATATTGCTATACCAAACGATACGCTTCTAGCTAACAAGATGATGATAGATACTTTGTCTGTGCAACATGTAAAGGCTGAAGATTTTCAATCGAGTATAGAAAAACATATTCCATTGTTAGTAGATTTTATAAACAAAAAACAACTCATCTATCTAGACCCAAGCAAACCACTAGAAGTGCGCAAAGAACCTGCATATATGGCTGGAGTAGCTGGAGCCAGCATCAGTAGCCCTGGACCATATGACAAAAACGGAAAAACGTTTTATAATGTAGGCTCGCTAGAAGGCTGGAGTGATGCAGAAAAGGAAAGTTATTTGAGAGAGTATAACAATTATATTTTGCAGATACTCGATATACACGAAGCAATACCTGGACACTATACACAGGGGATATATGCCAATCAATCTCCTAGTTTAATAAAATCAATATTGGGCAATGGCACTATGATAGAAGGATGGGCGGTATACTCAGAACTTATGATGATAGAAAATGGATATGGAAATAATACACCTGAAATGTGGCTGATGTATTACAAATGGAATCTTAGAAGTACTTGTAATACTATTTTAGATATCGGTGTTCATACCCAAAACATGAGTAAAGAAGATGCCATAAGTTTGCTTACCAAACAAGCTTTTCAACAAGAAGCAGAAGCAAATGGAAAATGGAATAGAGTGCAACTTAGTAGTGTGCAATTATGTAGTTATTTTACTGGATTTAAAGAAATCATCGATTTACGAGAGGCCTACAAAAAAATGAAAGGATCAAAATATAGTCTAAAAGAATTTAATGAAAAATTTCTTAGCTATGGAAGTGTGCCTGTCAAATATATAAAAGAATTGATGTTAAACGAAAAATAAAAAACGAATATGGCAAAGGCTAAAATGAAAAAATTGAGCGAAGTAAGTACCTTCCCATTTGTATTTGAAAATAAAGATTTTTTAAACCCAGGATTGACGAATCATCTATGTGAAAAAATAGATTTGAAAAACAAATGGAAAGAAGTAGTTTTTAAAAACAATCATCCTATTACGATAGAGTTAGCTTGTGGCAAGGCAGATTATACCATTTCACTAGCTCAAAAATTTCCTAATATCAATTTTTTGGGTGTAGATATAAAAGGCGATAGACTATGGAAAGGCTCAAAAAGAGTCGTAGAATTAGGACTTACGAATGTAGCTTTTCTTAGAACTAAAATAGAACAAATAGATTTATTTATAGGTAAAGGAGAAATAGATGAAATGTGGATCACTTTTCCAGATCCTTTTCCCAAAAAAGGAGATATTAATAGAAGATTGACTTATCCTAGCTTTTTAGAAAAATATAAATCTATAGTAAAAGAAAATGGATTGTTTCATTTCAAAACAGATGCCATTGATTTGTTTGATTATAGCGAAGAAACTATAAGAGATTTTGGATTTGAACTATTGAGAGTAGAGCGAGATATATACGGAAATAATCTTGCAGATGAAATCACTTCTATCAAAACTTTTTATGAACTCATGCATCTTGAAGATAACAGAACCATCAATTATCTACAAGCTATTATCAAATAATGAATACAAAAAAATCGAGTACCGACTATAGTTTTTTTGAAAACGTGTATGATGTAGTAAGAAAAATTCCTAAAGGGAAAGTATGTACTTATGGACTAATTGCAAACTATCTTGGTAGTAAACAAGGAGCACGTATGGTAGGATGGGCTATGAATGGAGCACATCAAATAAAACCAAAAGTACCTGCACATAGAGTAGTAAACAGAAATGGTATGCTCACTGGCAAACATCATTTTGAAACAAACAATGCCATGCAAAAAGCTTTAGAGAAAGAAGGAATAATAATCAAAGATGATATTATTCAAAATTTAGAAAAACATATTTGGGATCCTTTAATGAAACTATAACAAATAAAAAAAACCTGCTCATTGAGCAGGTTTAATATTTTGAAAATTTATTTTTGATTATTCTGCAGATGCTGACATTGAAGATTGCATTTCAGATGCAGGGTAGTATCTCATTACGCCATCTTTATCTATTACCGCTACTCTGTAGTATACACCCTCGTTACCTGATACTGGATATTTATCTATTGCTGTATATTTACCGTCTGCTATTGTAGCTATTTCTGTAGAAGCAAAAGTTTTGATTTGTCTAAATTCTTCGCCCAATACAGTACCTCTTTCTATTGTCATTTCTTTGATGTTTTCAGGATGTTTGAAATACATATCTAAAGTTACTGTAGCACCATTTTTAGCTGGCTCTATTACCACGTCTCTAGTCATTTTAGATATTTTATCGCTATTATTAGCAATCATTACAGTTGTTAGAAGTAGTATAGTTAGTAAGCTAATTGATGTTTTAATTGTTTTCATAATTATTAGTTTAATGATGTTTTTTTTATTTGTTGGTTTATATCTTCTTTTACTCTTGAAAAACAAAAAGGTTACAAAATCTTTAAAAAAAAGAAATAAAGATTGTAACTACTTGAAATTCAATATATAATTTTTTATTAAAAAAAATTATTAATATGTTTTTTTCATAAAAACAATGTACATTTGATGTTATAGATGGCTTTTTGGAATAAAAAAGAAATAATAGAAGATACGGATGCTGATCTTATAGATAAGTACAGAAATTCTAATGATCTTATATATATAGGTAAGCTATATACACGATACACTACCTTAGTATATGGTGTAGCCATGAAATATCTCAGAGATGAAGACTTGGCTAAAGATGCTACCATGCAAGTATTTGAAAATCTAATTTCATTACTCAAAAAACATCAGGTAGAAAACTTTAAAGCATGGCTTCATACTATAGTAAAGAATCATTGTCTTATGGAGTTAAGAAAGAAGAATCAGGCTAATACGAGTAGCTATGATACTTTAGTAGAAAATGCTACTATAGATATGGAAAAGGAGGAAGTTTCTCATCTAGATGATAAAATAGAAAAAGAAAAAGATTTGGAATTGCTAGATCAAGCTATGATAGGATTAAAAGACGACCAAAAACTTTGTGTTGAGTTGTTTTATTTAAAAGATAAATCATACAATGAAATAGCAAATATTACTGGATTTGATATAAAACAAGTAAAGAGCCATATACAAAATGGAAAACGCAACTTGAAAATATTAATGGAACAAAATGGAAAATAAGGAAATATTGTCATCGATTAATAATGATATACTCTTGAGGTATATTCATGGCACTGCATCAGAAGCTGAAAAAGCACTGATAGATAGCACTATGAAAGAAGATGAGTTTTTGCAAGATGCTATTGAGGGATTAAAACTATCTAGCAATCCTCTATTGATAACGAATGCTGTCGCTACTATCAATAATTCTATATGTGTAAAATCTGGTTATATTATACCTAAATCAGGTGCTGGCATAAAGCTACCTGCTTTATCTACCAAAGCAATAATGAGTATAGCTGCAAGTATTGTGATTATTGCTGGCACATATTTATTGGCCAATACACTCATAAAAAACAAATCTAAAATAGCACAAAATAAAATAGAAGCCGAAGCTCCTAAAGAAGAAAATAAAGAAATAATCTTATCTAATGAAGTAGTGACAATAACAAAAGATGAAGCTCCTACAATTTCACCAACTACAACTAATTCAGAATTAAATGTAAACAATAATCCGATTGGCACTTTAAATAATACAGATGAAAAATCTATAGAATCAAATGGCACAGCGAGTGATGCTATCTCTACTAATCAAAATAGCACCTACACGTGGACACTCCCTACTGCAGTGAATAAAAATAATGAAACCGCAAATAGAAAAACGATCAAAGGGCAAATTGTAGATAGCAAAACTAAAACTCCTATATCTGGTGTAAATGTAATAGCAGGAAATACTACCACTCTTTCTTCTCAAAATGGATATTATGAAATAGCCGTAGATGATGCAAATACAGAAATAGAGTTTTCTAAACCAAACTACAAAGACCAAGCAAAAAAAATAAATGCTTCTAATGTAAAAACAGTAAATGTAGAACTGAATCAAGGATTTATAACTGATGTGGTAGCTTCTGAAGAAAATAATAAACTAGAAACAGTTAAAGAAAAAGCAGTGAGTGACCCAGTAGAATTCAAACAAGGATTGGATGAATATAGTAATCAAGAATACGATAAGGCTATCAAATCTTTTGATAAAGTACTACAAAAAAACCCAAACAATTTAGAAGCAAATTACTATAACGGATTGGCAAATGTAAGTGCAAATAAAAACACTAAAGCGCTAGGGTATTTTAATAAAGTGATCAAAAGTAATAATAAATATACTGATGATGCTAAATGGCAAAAAGCACAAATACTTTTGCAACAAAATAATAATACCGAAGCTAAGGCTGTATTAGAAGACTTGAAAAAATCTGCTAAATATAAAGAGCAAGCAGAAAAACTTTTACTCAATCAAAAATAGGACTCATGTGTAGTGCTGGTGCCTCTGCCAAAAAAGTTTCTGAAGACTATAAAGCTATCTTGGCTATAGAAAGCTTAGATGAATTACTCCCTGCTAGATTTCATTTTTCTGCATATAGCTTTCCTAAAGTCTATACTATCAAACAAGAAAAGTCAAATGCTATATCTTATTCTCATTGGGGATTGATTCCCTCTTTTATCTCCAACTGGCAAAAGGCACAAGAATTTAAAACTCAAACCATCAATGCAAAATCAGAAACTATTTTTGAAAAAATTTCTTTTAAAGATTCTATATATGATAAACGTTGCATCATATGTATGGATGGATTTTTTGAATACCAACACATCGGTAAAGAAAAAACACCATACTATATTTTTCCTAAAGAGCAGGAGCAGTTCTTGATGGGAGGCATTTATAATGATTGGGTAAATACAGAAACAGGTGAAGTCTATTCTACAGCTTCAATTATTACTACAGAAGCCAATGAACTCATGAGCGAAATACATAATAAAAAAAAACGTATGCCTCTTTTATTTGATGCAGAAGATGCAAAAAATTGGCTACAAAAAGACCTAAATAAAAATGATATTACTGACCTCATGAAAATCTATGGTACAGAAAAAATGAATGCACACAAAATCAATAAAGAGTTGCTTTCAATAAAAAAGCTAGACGAAAAAAACGAAAATATTATAAAACCCTTTATAAATAACACTCCTAAGCAACAGAGTTTATTTTAACTTTTCAATATCTGTACAAAACGATATACTTCTTCAAATGTATTGTACATTGGGGTAGGTGCTACACGTATCACTCCTCCCATACCAAATGCTTCATTAGGCTCACGCCAATCTGCTATAACATCGTTTGTAGTAAGTTTTTCAAACAGTTGTTTACCATTCGTGCCCGTCATCAAAGAAAGCTGACAGCCTCGCTCTGTCTCATTTTTTGGAGTAATAATTTTAAACCCTAAATCATTTTCTTTATTGGCTTCTTCTATTAGGTATTCAAGAAAACCTGTAAGTAGCAAACTTTTTTTACGAAGATTTTCTATACCTGCTTCATCAAACAATTCAATAGATGCTTTGTGTATAGCCATAGGAAAAATTTGTGCATTGCTCATCTGCCATCCACCAGCACCTACTTGTGGCACAAATCCTTTTTGCATTTTAAATCTTGTTTTCTCATCATTGCCCCACCAACCAGCTAATCTAGGAAGATTGGGATTATTGCCATGTCGCTCATGAACAAATACACCACTAGTTCCACCTGGTCCGCTATTCAAATATTTATAACTACACCAAGTAGCAAAATCTACATTCCATTCGTGTAGTTTCAAAGGTATATTGCCTGCTGTATGAGCCAAATCAAATCCTACTTGTGCTCCCACACTATGTCCCGCTTTAGTTATTGCTTCTAAATCAAAAAACTGTCCAGTAAAATAATTGACTCCCCCAAACATCACTAATGCTAATTCATCTTCAAGTTCTTTTATTTTAGCTAGAATATCTTCGGTTCTGAGCGTATATTCTCCTTCTCTTGGAAGCATTTCTACCAAGCTATGTTCAGGATTATATCCATGTAGTTTTATTTGTTGTTCTACAGCATAGTAGTCACTTGGGAAAGCTCCACCTTCTATCAATATTTTATTTCGCTTTGCGCTTGGTCTATAAAAACTAATCATCAACAAATTTAAATTGACGCTAAGTGAATTCATTACCACCACTTCGCTTTCTTTTGCGCCTACTAGGTTTGCAGATTCTTTAGTCAAAAAATGATGATAAGAAAACCAAGGGTTTTTACCATGAAAATGCGCTTCTACTCCGAGTGAAGCCCAATCGAGCAATTCTTGATCTATCTTTTCTTTTACACGTTTTGGTTGAAGACCTAATGAATTTCCACAAAAATAAATCAGCTCTTTTCCTTCTTTATTTTTTGGTATGAAAAATTCATTTCTATATTTTGCTAGTGTGTCTTGCGTGTCAAGTTCTTTTGCGAATGAAAGTGTATTTTGATAATTCATGTTTCAAAGCTATAAAGTTTTTTTTATTTAGTAATATTGTATATCAAATTAAATGAATAAATAGATGAAAATTTGTACTTACAATCTCAATGGAATAAGAGCTGCTATGAGCAAAGGGCTGACACATTGGATACAAGAAACGGACTTTGATGTATATTGTTTTCAAGAGACCAAAGCTCAAGCAGAGCAAATAGAAGTAGGGGCTTTTGAAGCATTGGGATATAAACACTACTGGTATAGTGCTACAAAAAAAGGATATAGTGGTGTAGGAATCATCTGCAAAGCAGCACCAGACAATGTAGTATATGGCAATGGAATCAACTCACATGATTTTGAAGGACGAATGATACGAATCGACTATGGCGATATATCTATTGCTAGTATTTATTATCCGAGTGGCTCAAGTGGAGAAGAAAGACAAGGATTTAAAATGATTTTTTTAGAGGAAATGTATGAATACTTAGAAGAACTCAAAAAAACAAGACCCAAACTCATCTTGTGTGGCGACTACAATATTTGTCATAAAGAAATAGATATACATGACCCTAAAGGAAATAAAGATTCATCTGGTTTTTTGCCTGAAGAACGAGCATGGATGGATAAGTTCTTTGCAGCAGGTTATGTAGATTCTTTTAGAGCATTTAATCAAAATCCACATGAATATACTTGGTGGAGCTATAGAGCTGGCGCAAGAGGCAATAACAAAGGCTGGCGGATAGATTATATAGCAGTGACTGAAAATCTAAAATCTAAACTAAACAATGCAAAGATTTTTCAATCAGCGATGCACTCCGATCATTGTCCGAGCTATATAGATATAGAGATATAAAATATAATAATTAATTACTTTTTCTTAACTTTAGTTTTTACTAAACTCTTTTTGTGAAATCTATTTTGCTCATTATAGCATGTATTGTAGCCATATACATTTTGCTTTGTGTCATTCTCTATTTGATACAAGAGTATTTTATATTTCACCCAGAGATACTACCCGAAAATTTTGTATACGAGTTTAGTTATCCTTTTGATGAAATAAATATTGATGCTGGTAATGGAGCTGTCTTGAATGGTATACATTTTAAAGTACCCAACTCCAAAGGCGTGATTTATTATTTTAAAGGCAATACCAGAAGTGTAAAAGGCTGGAGCAAATTTGCTAAAGATTTTATTAGTAAAGGCTATGATTTTTTTGTGATGGACTATCGAGGTTTTGGTAAAAGTAAAGGCAAACGAAATGAACGACTCATGTACAAAGACGCACTACTGGGTTATAGATATTTAAAAAAACACTATAATGAAAAAAACATCGTGATTTATGGAAGGTCTATTGGCTCTGGATTTGCTACCTATACTGCTAGCAAAACAAATGCTAAAATGCTGATTTTAGATTCTCCATATTTGAGTTTTAGATACATAGCTTATAGATATGCGCCTATTTTTCCACACAAATGGATTTTGAAATATCAAATTCGTACTGATAAATATATTGCTCAAGTGCAAGTACCCATCTATATACTTCATGGTGCAAAAGATAGATTGATTCCTTTTAAGCATGCAAAAAAATTAGCACTGATCAATCGCAAAAAAACCAATTTGATAAAAATAGAAAAAGGAAGACATAATAACCTGCCGAGCTTTCCTCAGTATCACCTAGTACTGCACGACATATTGCATGGCAACTATAAACGTATCAGTCTATATGAAGAAGTATATTAAATTTATTTATTACAATTAAACGTAATAAAAGAAGTGCCAACCGAATTGCCTTTTTTATTAAAGTTGTCTAGCTCTAGTTTCATCGTACTATTATTGCTTACATCATTTATCCAATATTCATTAAAAATATACTCGTTTGATTCGCTATTGATTTGCTTTGTAAATACAATTTGGTCACTATTACTGGTATTTTTTATCGTAAGCTTATATCCATACATTTTTAAATCAGATGTTAAAGTGCCGTTTATAAAAACCGTATCTCCATGCTCGTAGATATAACCACTTATAGGCGAAACGATGTTTATGTTTGTGTTTGGTACTGTCTTATTGCACGAATAGGTTATAACTAATAGCAAAACCAAAAGGCTAGATAAAAATAGATAATTGATTTTTTTCATAATTTATTAGTATTTATTTACAAGCATCACAAATTCCTTTAGCTACAATTGTGTAGCTTTCTAAATTAAATTTTTTAGGCACTTTTATTTTTGGTGTATGTTTGTCATTCAAGCAAAACGTATGGTCGCATCTAAAACAAGTAAAGTGTATGTGATTGTCTTCGTGTTTATGACCAAAACAAGATTCTTTGCATAAAGCATATTTTACTATTCCAGATGCATCATTTAGTTTATGTATAAACCCTTGTTCTTCAAAAAAGACTATATTTCTATATACGCTCGTTCTATCATGTTTGCTTAATGCTTTTTCTAGTTCAGGAAATGAAACAGCATGTTTGTATTTAGCAAAATAATTCATCATATCCTTTCTACAAGGTGTAGAGCGAATTCCATGTTCTTCTAAAATAGAAATAGTATTAGTAGCCATACTGCAAATATAAATAATTTTTTTGTAATGCAACATAGTTGCAAATAATAATTTATGACTATCTTTGCAACTATGTTGCATAGATATATTTACATCTTATTGCTTTTTGTGTTTGCTGACCTATATGCTCAAACCAATGAACCTTGTCATCTGCATATAGAAGGTGATATTTTAGACAAAGACAACCAACAAGCAATTGAATATGCAACAATCTATATAAAAGAACTGAATAAGGCAATTAATACAGACGAAAATGGCTTTTTTCAGTTGAATGATATTTGTGCTGGCTTTTATACTTTATACATTTCTCATTTAGATTGTGAAACAGATACGGTAAAATTAAATTTATATAAAAACGAACATATAGATTTATTTATCAAACACAAAAACCACGAACTAGATGCTATAGAAATAAAAGAAAAACGAAAAGAAGATAAACTCATCAATAGCAACAATACTATTACTCAGCAAAGTATAGATAAAAACGGAGGAAATAATCTTGGTGCTTTACTAAAAGAAATACCTGGTGTAAACACACTCAATACAGGTGTAGGTATTTCTAAGCCTATAATAACGGGAATGCATAGCATACGTGTAGTGACTATAAATGATGGAGTGCGACAAGAAGGACAACAATGGGGCACTGAACACGCACCAGAAATAGATATCAATACTGCTGGTGAAATACAAGTAGAAAAAGGTGCAAGTGCTTTGATATATAGCCATGATGCCGTTGGTGGCTTGATTATTATCAAACCAAAAACACTTAGAAATGCTCCTGGATTGAATGGCGCTATTGCTACTAATATTTCTACAGTGAACTGGAGAGGAGGCCTCAATATGATGCTGGAAGGTCAGTTTAAAAAAACTCCTAATTGGAGCTGGAGAATACAAAGCAATAACATAAGAGCTGGAAACACGCGCACGCCAAATTATTATTTAAAAAATACTGGATTCAATGAAAATGACTTTTCCTTTTTCACAAGTTATTTTAGAAATAAATGGAAATTAAATCTTTCTTATAAATTTTACAATCTAAGACTCGGAATCTTTGCAGGCTCTCATATTGGCAACCTAAGTGATTTGCTCATTGCTTATAATGCTAGTGAGCCATTAGATAAAGATGGTTTTAGATATAAAATAAATACTCCTCGCCAAAACATAGAACACCATACTGCCAATCTAGATTTTACTTTTGTGCTCGATGAAAACAACAAAATGAATATTCGATATGGATTTCAATTTAACAAAAGACAAGAATTTGATAAGATACTTGGCAGAAGCACCAAGAAACCTGCTGCAGAATTTTACTTGTATACTCATAGTGCAGATATAGACTGGAGTGCCAAAAATAAAAAAGCAAACTATAAAAGCATTCTAGGACTAAATGGAATGTATCAAAACAATTTTTATGGTGGTACTTATTTTATACCAGAATATAATATGAAAAATATCGGTATCTATAGTTTTCATAAGTATACAAAAAACAAATGGACGCTTCAAGGAGCATTGAGAGGCGATATTAGTTTTCTGCAAATAAGTAAAACTAAAAAAAGCGATACTATTAAAAACTATACTTGGAAAGGTATAGCGAGCAATATAGCTGTGGGCTATCAAATAGACTATCATACAAATATAAGCGTATCGCTTGGTAGCACGTGGCGAGCACCACATCCTGTAGAACTTTATAGCGATGGTGTGCATCATGGCACAGCAAGTGTGGAGATAGGCAATGTAAATCTAAAACAAGAACGAGTGTATTTTTCATCTCTAGATTTTTCATATGATGAAGGTACAAGACATAAAGTATCTATTACGCTATACAATAAATACATTGCTAATTATATTTATCTTTTTGCAAGAGAAAAGCCCGTACTAACTATTCGTGGTGCTTTTCCTGCTTTTGAATACAGACAAACCAACGCCAATTTTACTGGAGCGGATATCTATTATAAAATTGATTTATCCAAAGGTTTTGACTTTAGTCAAAAATTAAGTTTTGTATACGCATATAATATTATAGATAAAAATTATCTGCCTTTTATTCCTCCTTTTAATACAGAGTCAAAACTTTCTTATATCATACCTATTCATAAAAAAATTGATGATTTTAAAATTTCATTTATCGGTACATATGTATCACGACAAAATCTAACTAATAGAACTCAAGAAGTGGTAGCCAACCCAAAAGGATATTTTTTGCTTGGGTTTGAAAGTGGATTGGCTATTCATAGAAAAAAACAACAAGAACCTATCACTCTTTATTTTGAAATACAAAACATGTTGAATACCAGATATAGAGACTATATGAATAGATGGAGATATTTTGCAGATGAAGCAGGAATCAATTTTTCTATTAAACTAAAAATACCTTTTAATATTAATCAAAAAACAAATTAAAAAAATGAAAAACAAATTATCTTTTCTAGCACCAATTATTATTGTTGTATTGTCTCTTACATTTGCTTGTAAGCCAGATCCAAAAAACGAAGAAGAACTCATCACAACTCTAAAACTAAGTTTCACAAATGGAGGAAGCACTCAAGTATTTGAATTTAAAGATATAGATGGTATAGGCGGTGGTGCTGATGGCATCACAGACACTGTAGTTTTAGACAGTAATAAAGTGTATGCTATGACAGTAAGTGTACTTAACGAAAGCGAAACTCCTTCTGAAGATATCACAAGCGAAATAAGAAATGAATCTAGCGATCATCAATTTTTTTATAATGTATCATCTGGATTGAATCTCACTCATACATATAATGATACAGATGCAAATGGATTACCTATAGGCTTAAGCAATACGATTAGTTCTGGCAACATATCTAATGGTACACTACGTGTAAATCTAAAACATCAGCCAGAAATCAAAGATGGCAATCAGAATACTGGCGAAAGTGATATAGATGTCACTTTTGTAGTCTATATAAAATAAAAAATCTATTCCTAAAATATTTAGTTATAATTTTTTTTCACTAGGCAAGTACATTGCGTTTTGCTAGTATATATTTGCATCATTAATTAACAACAAAAGTAAATTTATTTGATTTTTTATATTGACATTCAATTATTTAAGCAATAATCTAAAATTATTTAGAAATAAATTTGAAAGAATAGAAAAAAGATTTTACCTTTACTAAAATTATTAGCAAAATGACAGAACAAATAACAGACAAAGAAAAAACGCAAGCCTTAAAATTAACGCTTGACAAACTTGACAAAGCCTATGGAAAGGGCACCGTGATGAGACTTGGCGATAAGCCAGCTGTAGAAATGGAAGTGATTCCTACAGGTTCATTAGGTTTGGATATTGCACTTGGAATAGGTGGCCTACCAAAAGGAAGAGTAGTAGAAATATATGGTCCAGAATCTTCTGGTAAAACTACACTCACGCTACATATTATAGCAGAAACTCAAAAAAGAGGTGGTATCGCAGCTTTTATAGATGCTGAACATGCTTTTGATAAAGCTTATGCTCAAAAACTTGGTGTAGACATAGATAGTCTTCTTATCTCTCAACCAGACTGTGGTGAGCAAGCATTAGATATTGCAGAGCATTTGATTCGCTCAGGAGCTATAGATGTGTGTGTGATAGATTCAGTAGCAGCTTTGGTACCAAAAAGCGAACTAGAAGGCGATATGGGCGATAGCAAAATGGGGCTTCAAGCTCGATTGATGTCACAAGCACTTAGAAAACTTACAGGAACTATCAGTAAAACAGGTTGTATCTGCATCTTCATTAATCAACTTCGTGAGAAAATAGGAGTAATGTTTGGTAATCCGGAGACTACAACGGGTGGTAATGCATTGAAGTTTTATTCTTCAGTGAGACTAGACATCAGACGTATAGGACAAATAAAAGAAAAAGATGATATCACTGGAAACAGAACTAAAATAAAAGTAGTAAAAAATAAAGTATCTCCTCCATTCAGAACTTGCGAGTTTGATATTCTATATGGAGAAGGAATCTCTAAAATAGGTGAAATCATCGACTTGGGTGTAGAACTAGATATACTTCAAAAAAGTGGCTCTTGGTATAGCTACAGTGGCACGAAGCTAGGACAAGGTAGAGAAGGTGTGAAAGACATACTTAGAGACAACCCAGAAATGAGTGACGAAGTAGAAGCAAAAATCAGACAGAAATTGGCTGATGAAAAAGTTGCTGCTACAGAATAAATATTCATTCGATTTATAGTTTTTATAAATCTACTGATCAAAATATAAGTTATTGTTGTTGTTATTTTTCTAGAAGCATCACGCCATGGGCGTGATGCTTTTTTTATATCCAAACACAGAAAATGACAAAGTAATCATATTTTGAAAGTTATTAAATAAATCTAATCTATTTGTATAGACAAAAAATAAAATTAATGAGATAAAACCAAATACCGTCAAAATGACTAACATCATATATTAGCGTTTGCTAATCCTGCACAGGAAAAGTCGAAATATTCTATAGAAGCAGAGAGAAGAAACAAACGCTCACGTCAAGGCGTGGGCTTTGCTATACTTTGCTTCTAGGGCTTCGACTCCCTCCTGTGCAAGTTAGTATATGACCCACGCTGATTCTTTATATTAACTCTACTAAGGGGCATAGTAGAAATACAAAAATTAAAAAATGAAAAAGAAAATTTTAGAAATTAAAAAACTAACTAACTTAAAATTACAGCTTCTTTATAAGAAGATATTTATTAATTTGGATTATGTATTAGAAAAAAAATTAAATATTTATTATCTAGTACTTTTGGGGTTAATTTTTATGTCAACTAGCTCGTTGAATGGTCAAACTATTCGTTATAATTATGAATTAAATAATACAGAACACTCTTGTATGTTTTGTAAAAAAAAAATTACAACATCTGAAATAAAAGCTATATCTAATGTAAACTATAATAAGGATTCCACATCATTAAGACAGATTAGAGATGCTATAGCTTATTCCATGACATTATATTTATGGAATATAAATGCTACATGGACAACCCTGATAAATGAAGAATGCCCATCCATAGAAAACAAAACTCCTAAACATCAGTGGAGGGATGAACAGAAATTGTTTTCAGCTTCTTCTTCAACATCTATTAAACAAGGTGATGATAGCAAAAATTCAATTAAAAAGCTATATGAGGGACCTTATGGTTTCATAAATAAAGGATTGGTTGATATAATTTTAAAAAGAGTATATGATAAAATTGATGAAATTGAACCATTTAAAAATTTAATATATGAAGAAGAAAAACAAAAAAAAATCGTATCAGATAATATCGCTTTAAAAGGAGAAATTAAAATTGGAAACCAAATTTGGATGACCAAAAATTTAAATGTAGATAAATTCAGTAATGGTGATCAAATAATAGAAGCTAAAACAGATGAAGAGTGGCAAAGAGCTGCAGCTAATAAGCAACCCGCCTGGTGTTATTATAAAAATGATCCTTCTAATGGGGAAAAATATGGCAAGTTATATAATTGGTATGCCGTTAATGATACTAGGGGTATTGCTCCTTTAGGCTATCACATTCCATCAAATGAAGAATGGGAAGAACTTCTTAAATTCTTAGGAGGAGAGCCTGTTACTGGGGGTAATGGACTTTTTACTGAAAGACGATCTTCAGTTGCTGGGGGCAAACTAAAAAGTACTATAGGGTGGGAAAAAGATATAAACGTAACTAATAGCAGTTATTTTTCAGCGCTACCAGGAGGAGGAAGGTCAAATTCCGGTGTTTTTGTAGGGCAAGGTTACCATGGATATTGGTGGAGTTCTATAGATATAGATTCGAGCAACGCTTTGTTGCGTCATCTGATGTATTTTCCAAACGATTTTGAAGAAATGTCTTTTCAAAAAAGTTTCGGCTATTCTATTCGATGTTTAAAAGGAGAAGAGACTATAAAAGTAAAGGAGGCACGTCAAAAAAAACTCGATGATGAAAAAGAAAAAGCTGAAGCTATGCGAATTATTGAAGAAAAAATGGCACTTTCAAGAAAAAAATCACTTACCGAATCTGAAAATGCATTAATTGGTCATTGGAACATTGAAGGAAAAATAACAGGTAAAGAGGATTTAATAGAATTAGAAATCTCTGCATTGTTAACAAATGATGCAAGAAAAATTAATTTAGAAATTACATCAAGCTACTGGTCCATATTAAGAAGCAATGTTTATGGAACAAATGTAGTAACGAAAGATAAAAAAATTGCAACACAAATAAATATTATTAATGGTTTTTTTGAAATCAATGACAATATATTAAACATTCACGTTGATTCTAATGATATTACTAATACAAACTTCCAAGATAAGAAGTATTCTCTTCAACTTACAAACTTACTAAACACTATCTTAAAGAATCTAAAAGTTGAAGAAAACAATGGGAAAAAGATTGAATTATCAAATAACGAATTTGATTTAAAACTAAAAGGTAAACGAGACTAATCAATAAATGAATTTAAAGCTTTTTACAATATCAGAGCGGAAGGATGCTTCTGCTCTGTTTATAGTTAATGATCTTCTTTGAATTATGCTACTTAGAGTTATTTGCCAACTTTATTATTACTTCCAATTTAAATCAATTATAACAAAGGACTAGTTTTACCTTTGTGTTTTTAGCTTAAAATTGATTACCTTAGCTACCAAATGAAAGACTTTTATAAAAAAACACTACCGCTATTATTAATAGCTTTTGCTTTGAGTGTAATTGTTCGAATTCCTACACTCGACAGAAAGCTTTCGCATCATCATGAACTTTGTACAGCGCTAGTGATGACCACTCTCGAAAACTGGTGGGACGGAGGCATAGCTACCTATAAGTGTAATCCTGTAATGACTTGGCAAAACCCCACTGATAAATTTATCAATAATGGTGCTTGTACTACCTATAAAATGGTAGATAAAAATGGCAATTTCTATTATGTATCTCATCCACCATTTGCCTATTATTTACCATATTTCATTTTTAATATTATCGGTCAAAGACCTACTGTGCTTGGCTTGCAGA
The DNA here is from genome assembly GCA_945860705.1 of Chitinophaga pinensis. Taxonomy (GTDB): domain Bacteria; phylum Bacteroidota; class Bacteroidia; order Chitinophagales; family CAMDFR01; genus CAMDFR01. The sequence continues at coordinate 17,420 of CAMART010000012.1, forward strand.
TAATCAACTTGTGTTTAAATTTTCTCACGGCATTTTTTGTATACTTGATTGTAGGTTTGCTTTGTATCAAAAAAGGTAGAAGCACTATTTTTTATCCCGCCTATATTGCGTTCTGTGTTTACTTGTTTAATCCTGCTACGCTTTGGTTTCAGAGCAATGTATATATGAGCGATATGTTGGTGCATTTGTTTTTTGTCATCATGACTTATATCACGTTGAAAATGCTCATGCGAGAAAAATTCAATGTGCCGAAATATATTATTTGGTACGGAATCGTGTTGGCTATGATGTGTTATACCTCTTGGTTGGGTTATGTATTTGTGGCAGTAGTTATCGTTTATAGTTTTTGGAAATTGCAATTTGTGAGTGGTTTCAAAACACTAATCGCAGTAACGGTTTTAGTCAGTTTATCGATTTTATGTTTAACGATTTATCAGTATAGCCAAATAAATGGATTGGATGCATATATCGGCGAAATGAAAGCCAGATATGCAGTTCGTGGCGTGGTACCAATTGGTGTATCAGGATTGTTTGCAAATATTTTAGGCGTATTAGTCAATATCAAAAATCTTTTAGTCAACTATATCATTCATTATAATCTAATATATTTATGGTTGATTGGAGTATTCTTTTTTGTGATGAGTAAGAAAAAAACCAATTTTGTTTTCACTCGAAATGGCTATCGATTCTTGATTTTATCGGGCTTCACAATTTTGTTTTTTCACATCATCTTTTTAGAATATTCGCATCACGATTTTTCTGTATTGTATGGTTCGTTGATGCTTTCGGTGATTGTAGGAATTTTATTTCACAAAATATTATTTACACGTAGAGTAAAACCAAGATGGATCAATGTATCTATCATAGTGATGTGTTGCTTGATGGTAATTGAATTTTGGACGATGAATAGAGTGTTTGACACTAAAGAAAAAAGCAATCAAGAAACACTGCTTGATAAAAAAGATTATGTGCTTTTTAAGATAAGAAAAGATTCAGAAAAAATGAATCTTCTAGATATCTATCCATACAAAAGAAACATCAAAAATGTAAGTAATATGGAAGAAGCGCAGGCTTTTTTAAGAGCACATCATCAAGCAAAAGGTTATATACTCAATTATGAATTAACGAATATTTCTCCTGAAATAATTCCTTAATTATTTCCCCTTAAATTCTGGTTTTCTTTTTTGTAAGAAAGCAGTAGTACCTTCTTTAAAATCTTCGCTGGAACCTGCTATGGTTTGGCAATATTTTTCGTATTCCAACATCGTTTCTAGATTTTCGTTCATGCCTTTATTCAACATTTTTTTCATCAATGCAATCGCTTTGGTTGGTGCTACAGCATATCTTGAAGCATAATTCATCACAGCATTATCTAGCTCTTCTGGACTAGCTACTGCATTTATGATACCTAGCTGATGTGCTTCTGTAGCAGAAATTTTATTGCCTAAAGTGCTCCATTCAAAAGCTTTGTGATAGCCTACCAATCTTGGTAAAAAATAAGATGAACCCGAATCAAGCACCAAACCTATATTGACAAAAACTTCTATCATACTAGCTTCTGTACTTGCAACGATGATGTCGCAAGCCAATGCCAATGAACAACCTGCACCTGCTGCAACTCCATTCATTCTACAAATAATAGGTTTGGGCATAGTACGAATCAAAGTAATAATCGGATTATATCTTTTATCGAGAGATTCTCTAAAATTTATTTCTTTTCCTGGTTCTCTATCTTTCAAGTCTTGTCCGCTACAAAATGCTTTTCCTGCTCCGCTTAATATCACTACTCGTGCATTATCGTCTTTAGTTGCAGATTTCAGCGCATCTATCAATTCAAAACTCATTTCATTATTAAACGAATTATACGAATCTGGTCTATTAAGTGTAATAGAACAAATTCCATTTTCTATTGAGTAAAGTATATTTTTATAATCCATGATTTATTGTTTTTAGCGTTGCTCAAAGTTATTAAAATAAAAATGCCTGAGCAAAAACTCAGGCATTTAATAATAATTTCTATATCAACTATTTTGAATACCCTTTAGATTGCTATTAACTTTTACATTATCAATGCATTAATGCCTATGTGTATTCTTGCATTCGGCGATTTATGTGGTTAATACAATTAAATATTATTTAAGAGAATACTAGATAATCAAACTTGGATTGTCTAGTATTTTTTTTATGCCATCTTCCATAGGAGTAAGATCGCGACCTAGCAAAGCTCTCATTTTAGTAACATCTGGTTTTCTACGAGACATATCTCCCTCCATCAATGGTGGCAAATATTTTATTTGAGATTTTGAACCAGTGAGTGTGATAATCATTTTTGCTAAATCAATGATTTGTATTTCATTGTCACTACCTATGTTTACAACATCATTGATATGTTTATCGCCATATGCAGCATTGGCGCATGCTTCTATATTATCATCAACATAACAAAAAGTACGTGTTTGTGAACCATCACCATATATCGTGATATCTTCATTTGCTAGCGCATTTTTAATAAACTTACTCATCACAAAATCAGTGCTTTGTTTAGGTCCATAAGTATTGAAAAAACGGAACACTGTATAATCAAGACCATATTCTTTTTCATAAGATTTCAAAAAAGATTCTCCAACATTTTTTACAACAGCGTATGGAAGACGAGAATTCAATGGAGTAGTCAATTCATTTTGTGGATGCTCAAAAGGCTCGCCATATACTTCAGAGGATGATGAATAAAACACTCTTTTTACACCCGTGTTTTTACATAAATCTAAAAGGTATTTAAATCCTTGAATATCATTCAACACCATGATAGGGTTGTCAAGTGTGCGTTGCACTCCCACTACTGCTGCATAATGAAATACATAATCAAAACTATTATTAAGCATCACTGCTGAAATATCTGTATAATTATTGGCGTCTGCATTTACAAACTGCCAATTTTTTAAATCTTTGCTAGGTAATCTTTTTTTGCTACCAGTGAGTAGATTGTCCATAATAACTACAAAGTTTTCTGGATTTTCCATCATTTTATCTGCCATACATGAGCCAACAAAACCGGCTCCTCCTGTTACAAGGATAATTCTTTTGTAATTTAAATTCATATTTTGGGTACTATTTTACTAAGTCTAATAAATATTGTCCATAGCCACTTTTAAGAAGAGGGGTTGCTATATCAATTAGTTGCATTTTGTCAATAAATTTTTCTTGGTAAGCAATTTCTTCTATACAACCAATTTTTAATCCTTGTCTTTCTTCTATCACTTGTACAAATTGAGAAGCTTGCATCAATGAATTAAAGGTACCTGTATCTAGCCATGCAGTGCCTCTATCAAGTACCCCTACTTTTAATCTGTTTCTTCTGAGGTATTCTTTATTTACGTCTGTGATCTCATATTCACCTCTAGCACTTGGTTCTAGTTTTTCAGCTATTTCCACTACCGAATTATCATAAAAGTATAAACCTGGAACGGCATAATTACTTTTAGGAATAGCTGGTTTTTCTTCTATGCTTATTGCGTTACCGTCTTTATCAAATTCTACAACACCATAGCTTTTTGGGTCACTCACATGATATGCAAAAATGACTCCTCCCTCTGGTTTTGTATATTCTTTAAGCATAGAGCCCATAGTTGAACCATAAAATATATTATCACCTAATACTAGAGCTACATTGTCATCACCTATAAATTCTTTTCCTAATACAAATGCTTGAGCTAGGCCATTTGGTGTTTCTTGTATTTTGTATGAAAACTTACAGCCTATTCTACTTCCATCACCTAAAAGTCTTTGAAAATTTGGCAAATCTACGGGAGTAGAAATAATCAAAATCTCTCTGATACCAGCTAGCATCAAGGTAGAAAGAGGGTAATAAATCATTGGTTTGTCATAGATAGGCATGCTTTGTTTGCTTATTGCCAATGTGATTGGGTGCAATCTTGTACCTGCTCCTCCTGCTAGTATAATTCCTTTCATAAACAACTTTGTATATTTGTTAACTAATAACAAAGATAATGGTTTCTAATTAATTGTATTTATTCATATATGTTTTGACACTAAGAACCAAATGATTATTACTGTGTTAATACTTTACTAATAATAAAATAATAGACATGATAGAAAAGACAGATGAAGAATGGAAAAAGATTTTAAGTGACGAAGAATATGATGTACTTAGAAAAAAGGGCACAGAAAGAGCCTTTACTGGGAAATATGATAAGTTTTTTGAAGAAGGCATTTATTATTGTGCTGGATGCGAAACTAAATTATTTACTCACGAAGGGAAATTTGATAGCGGGTGCGGATGGCCTGCATTTCACACACCAGCGGTAGATGAAAACATAAAATACGAGATGGATGAATCACATGGAATGAAAAGAGTAGAAATCATGTGTGCCAACTGTGGTGGACATTTAGGACATGTGTTTAATGATGGGCCCGTAGGAAAAGGCTATAGATATTGTGTAAATTCGCTAAGCATAAAACATAAAAAAGAATAATAAACTACGCTGCAATTGCTGTTTCGTCTACAGATAATTCTTTAAGAACATGATAATGCGATGCTATCGCTGCAGAGAACGTATCAAACTCATTATATGGCAAACCAAATTCTTCTGCTGTTTGTTTTACTATAGGAGCTAATGCTTCATAGTGTATATGACAAATAGTAGGAAATAGATGATGTTCTATTTGAAAATTTAATCCTCCTGCATACCAATTTAGTATTTTATTTTTTCTAGCAAAATTCGCAGTAGTCAATAATTCATGAACTGCCCATGCGTTTTCTATTTCATTGGCATCATTAGGCATAGGAAACTCTGCTTCACCTACCACATGAGCTGGCTGAAAAATCAACGATAAAATTACTCCTGCTACTAAGTGCATTGTAAGAAAACAAAGTAAATATTGCCACCAAATCACATCAAAAAACATCAAAGGAATAGCTACAGTATATGCAAGATAAGCAAGTTTTGAAAAAATGATAATACTAAGTTCTTTTGCTGTAGTGGTTTGACCATAATAGATATTTTCTCTATCGTATTTCATCAGTTTTTTAAGATCTTTGATTACTACCCAAGAAATAGTAACTAGGCTATATAAAGCAAAAGCGTAATAATGTTGGAATTTATGCCAAGATTTATGTGCTGCGCCTTTTGAAAACCGCACGACTATACCCGCATCCAAATCTTCATCATGACCGTGTATATTGGTATATGTATGATGTAGTACATTGTGCTGTACTTGCCAAGTGTAAGCATTTCCGCCTACCATATTGAGCGTATAGCCAAGTATTTTGTTTACAAGTGCATTGTGTGAATAGGCCTGATGATTGGCATCGTGCATCACTGATAAGCCTATACCTGCAAGACCAAAACCCCATATAATAGCCAATCCTAGATTGACATAAAAGGGCAAAGAAAAAACCAAGATACAAATAAAGGGAATAAAGTACATCAACAACATTGCTATTGTTTTGATGACCATACTGCTATTTGCTTTTTTATCTATGTTGTTCTCTGTAAAATACGAATCTACTCTTTTTTTTAATAGGGGGAAAAATTGAGAATAAGATTCATTTTTGTTTTTGAATTTAATTTTTGTGTTCAATAATTGTGGTGTTTGTTTCGTTCGATATCAAAGATAAGTGAAAAAATCGAAAAATGATTACTTTAGCTATCTGTTTAACTTTTCTTATGAATATTGAATGGCTTTAGATAGTTTATTTTTGCATGAAACAAAAAAACGTATGATTTCTGAATTGCTTGATAAATATATAAACGAAAATTCTTCAGAAGAAGATAACAATCTGAAAGAGCTATATAGAGAAACACAATTGAAGGTACTCATGCCACACATGTGTAGTGGTCATTTACAAGGCCAATTGTTATATCTTTTATCAAAAATATCAAGATGTAAAAATATTTTAGAAATAGGTACATTTACTGGATACGCTACCATTTGCATGGCTAAAGGAATGCTTGAAAATGGAATTGTAGACACTATAGATATCAATAGAGAACTGGAAGATGTTTGTCAAAAGTATTTTGAAAAATGTGGTGTAAAAGAACAAATAAGAATGCATATAGGCAAGGCTACAGAAATTATTCCGACTTTAGATAAAAAATATGATTTAGTGTTTATTGATGCTGATAAAGCAAACTATGCTATATATTTTGATTTGGTATTTGACAAAGTAAGTGCTGGTGGGCTCATCATAGCAGACAATATATTATGGAAGGGAGAGGTAGTGAATGAAAAAAAATCTAAAGATTGTGAAGCGATGCATCAATATAATCTTAAAATAAAAAACGACTCAAGAGTGGAGTCTATTATTTTATCATTAAGAGATGGACTTAATATCGCTAGAAAAAAATAATTTTAGTTACAATTTCCATTAACACAATTAAAGCTATAATTGGTTTCTTCTGTTTTTATATCTTCTATTCGCTGTTTGATGCGCTCTTCTTCATAGGCTTCATGTGTATATGCTTCTAGTATCTTATTATATTCCGTTAACACTCTTTCCTTTGAATAGGCATATTTTTCTATAAAAATATCTTCCCAAATTTTATCATAGATTTTTTGATACTGTTTTTTAAACAAGCTACTTTGTAGCATGCTAAAATATAATTGCTGAAGAATATTGGAAGTACTATTGTCTCCCATTTTATTATAAATATGTTTGTTTAGCTCCAATAAATTATTAGATAAAATATAGTTTTTGCTTCCGACTGTTGTATAATATGAATTTAAAAATTTAAAATAATTATCATCGTTTATTCCTGTAGTTTTTTTGCAAAACAAAATAGCTTTTTGATTGCTAATATATATTTGTGGTATTTTATTTTTTTCATAATATTGAAATCCGCAGAGCTTTAAGTTGCTGGCAAGGCTATCACAATGTATAGTAAATAGATTTTTTACACTATCATTTTTTATAGATTTGTATTGCAATAATAAATCTTGATTCAATTCTTTTTCTAATAAAAGAAATTGCTCATAATAGTTTTCTATTGCTTTATCTGAATTTAAATGTTTAGATTTTAGAAGCAATTGCTCCAGTTTATAAGTAGTAGCGCCGCTTAATTTTAGATTGAAAGAATCTGAAACTATAAACGAATCTTGAGTGCTATTGGTAGCAGAGTCTATAAAGGTTATTGTAGTGCTTTCGTTTATTTCTTCATTAGAAGTCGGTTTCTTTTCTTTACAAGAAAAAGCGCTTATGATTATTATGGCAAAAAGAAATAAATATATTTGTTGTTTCACCCTACAAATATAAAGTACTCTTTGTGTATAAATAGAAAAAGCTATTTGATAGTAAAAAACTAATTTTGCCCTATGTCTTTTTTAGATGAACTAAACGAACCTCAACGAGAAGCAGTGACCAATATAAATGGCCCTGTGATGATAGTGGCTGGCCCAGGATCTGGTAAAACACGCGTACTTACTTATAGAATTGCACATATGATAAAAAGTGGTGTAGAGCCGTTTTCTATCATGTCGCTTACTTTTACCAATAAAGCTGCTGCTGAGATGCGTCATCGTATAGAAAAAGTAATCGGTGGCTCTGAAGCACGCAATATTTTTATGGGTACTTTTCACTCTGTATTTGCAAGACTACTTCGTGTAGATGCTCCTAGACTTGGTTATCCGAGCAATTTTACTATATATGATACTTCAGATTCTTTGAGTATGATCAAACAAATCATCAAAGAACTACAACTAAACGACAAAACATATAAACCCAACCAAGTATACAATAGAATCAGTAGTGCAAAAAACGCATTGATAAGTCCTGCTCAATATAAACTAGATACTGAGATCACTAGTGAAGATATACAAACGCACAGACCTCTCATGGGTCAGTTATACGAGACATATGCAAAGAGGTGTTTTCAAAGTGGTGCAATGGATTTTGATGATTTATTATATAAAACATACGAACTACTCGTGCGATTTCCTGATGTATTGTACAAATATCAGCATCGATTTAAATACTTAATGATAGATGAGTTTCAAGATACCAACTTTGCTCAATATAGCATAGTAAAAAAAATAGCGGACGTGTATCAAAACGTATGTGTGGTAGGCGATGATGCACAAAGTATCTATGCTTTTAGAGGTGCTACGATAGAAAATATTTTAAATTTTCAAAAAGACTATCCGGAGTTAAAAGTTTTTAAACTAGAACAAAACTATAGAAGCACCAAAAATATTGTAAAAGCGGCGAATCACTTAATCGTGAATAACAAAAACCAATTGCAAAAAACTATTTGGACGGATAATGACCACGGTGATAAAATAAAATTACTCAAAGCTAGTAGTGATAATGAAGAAGCTAAGCTGGTGACTGATTTGATTTTTGAATATAAAATGCGTCATCATTTTAATAATAAAGATTTTGCTATTTTATACAGAACCAATGCACAAAGTAGAGCTTTTGAAGAGGCGCTTAGAAGAAAAAATATTCCATATGTAGTATATGGTGGTATGTCTTTTTATCAAAGAAAAGAAATAAAAGACTTGATAGCCTATCTTCGACTCACTGTAAATCCTCAAGATGAAGAAGCCTGGAGAAGAATCATCAATTATCCTACTCGAGGTATCGGTAAGACTACTGTGGAGCGTGTCATAGTTTTGGCTAGCGAAAAAGGAACGAATATTTGGGATATCTGCGAGAATATTTATTTAACTGATGTAGGAGGCAAAGCGGCACAAAATATCACAGCTTTTACTATGATGATAAAAAGCTTTCAAACGCTTTTAGAAAAACAAAATGCATTTGAACTTGCATCACATATCGCCAAAAGTAGTGGTATACTCAAAGAACTCTATGAAGATAAAACTGTAGAAGGAGTGATGCATTATGAAAACATTCAAGAGTTGCTCAATGGTATCAAAGAGTTTAGTGAAGCAGACACAGTAGAAGAAGGAAATGAAGACGAGTTTAGTAATGATAGAAGCTTGGGTACATACCTACAAAACATCACACTACTTACTTCGCAAGATGAAAAAGTAGCTGTAGAAGATAGTGTGAAGATGATGACCATACACGCTGCAAAAGGATTGGAATTTCCTTGTGTATTTGTAGCTGGACTTGAAGATAATTTATTTCCTTCCTCTATGAGTTTATATAGTAGAGAAGATTTAGAAGAAGAGCGCAGGTTGTTTTATGTAGCAGTGACAAGAGCTATGACCTATCTTACATTATCATTTGCTACATCTAGATATAAATTTGGAAGCTTACAATATGGCGAACCATCCAGATTTTTAAATGAAATACCCAAAGAATTACTCTCATTACAAGGCAGAGAAGAAGAAATAATGAGAGAAGAAGATAGCTTTGTTTCGCCTACAGTACGAAGAATAGTTGCAGGCAATTTTTCTGCTCAAAAACCAATAACGGCTGATCCAAATTTTGTAGCAAGTGACCCTGAAAAAATAATAGTAGGTTGCGAAGTAGAACATCAAAGATTTGGCACAGGTAAAGTGGTAGCGATGGATGGTCTAGGCGTAAACAAAATGGCTACCATATTTTTTCCAAGTGCTGGTGAGAAAAAACTGATGTTGAAATTTGCTAAATTGAAAGTGCTTTAAAAAAGTATCAAGTATCAAGATATAAGTAATAAGATTTTAAAGCGATAATGAAGTTTAAAGAATTTATAAATGAATAAAAATCCATCTCTCCTATTTTGTTTTTTTTATCTATTGCTTTTTGTCTCTCTTAATTTTTCTTGTAAACAAAAAAAAGCTTATAAGCCCAATATTAATGTAGGTGCAGATGCTCCTGATTTTAGTTTACCTGATAGAAACAATATAGTACACAAACTAAGTGACTATAAAAATAAAACAATCTTACTAGATTTTTGGGCTAGCTGGTGTGGACCATGTAGAAAAAAAAATAAAGATGTAGTAGCCCTTTATCATAAATATAAAAACACTACTTTTTCAAATGGTTCTACTTTGGAGATCATCAGTATCTCTCAAGACAATAAAGAAGATGCATGGCTTCGTGCAATAGAAGATGATGGACTAAAATGGAATAGTCATCTAAAACAGCGACTCGCTGGGCTCTCTGAAGCTTCTATAAAATATGATGTGCAATATATACCCACTACTTTTCTAATAAACTCATCTGGAAAAATAATGCTTGTAAATCCTAGTATAGGTGAAATAGAAGAAAAGCTAGAAGGAATGAGGTAGTAGCTTGTTTGCTTCTTGCCATTGTCAGTAATTTTTATTGAAGTATATTACATCAGTGAAGACACTGACGTTGGCGTGTATTAAAGTTTTTTGTCTAATATCTAGCGTCTATCTACTAGTCTCTAAATTTTATTTATCATCTATATCATACATCTTCTTAGCTGTGTCGCCCATAGTGGTAATGGCTAGTTTGCGTGGAAAAAGTTTTTGCATAAAAAATGTTGCGAGCTTATTATTAGTACCACTAATAAATGAAGGCGTTTTGCCTATTTTATTCAAACATTCTATTACTACTTCTTCTGGAGCTTGCGCTTTGGGTTCAAAAATGCTGGTCTTTTTAGGATTGGTATTTAGATAGTTGGGTGTAGCTGTAGCTCCTGCGCAACAAGCAATAACATCTACTCCTTTGTTTTTCCATTCATACCAAATTCCTTCTGCAAATATTTTATTGAATGCTTTGCTTGCACCATATGTAGATAAATATCCTGAGCCTTGAAGACCTGCCATAGAAGCCATAATCACCACTGCGCCTCTTTTTCTTTGTGTCATTTTACTACCAAATGCATGAAGCATGCGCATAGGAGTATTGATGTTTACATCTACTATTTTTATTTGATCTTCTATGGAAGATTTTAAATACGGTCCAATATATGACATGCAGGCGTTATACACCAAAAAATCTATTTCTATATTTTCAAGTTGTGCTAGAATCTGCTCTGTAGCATTTTTATCTGCAAGATCACAAGTGATGGTTTTTATTTTAATATTATATGTTGCTAAAAGTTTTGAAGCTAACTGTTCTAGTGGTTCTATTCTTCTAGCTACTAGCACCAAATCAAAACCATGACTGGCAAGCGCTGTAGCAAATGCTGCGCCAAGTCCTTCAGAGGCTCCAGCTATCAAAGCTGTTTGGCCATATTTATTTTTTAGATTACTCAATGTCTATTTATTTGAATTATAAAATTATAATAAATAGTAGATATAAAATAAAAAAAGAGGCTCGCTACGCGAGCCTCTTTTAATTAATCAAATATTTATTATTAATAGTTGTTTACATAAAACTTTCCTTCAGTTATTCTCACTGTATCAGAAAGATTATATGGATTTACTACAACAAAATTAAATTCTCCTTCAGTATGTCTAGTTGCGGGATTGCCTTCTTTATGGCTTGTTATTTTATATGTTCCAGATACTGGTCTATAAATAACTGCTGAGCTTGTGCCTATATAGCTAAATCCTTCACTAGTAGAATCAATAGTTAATGTTTGGTCTACCTTTGTAAGGTCAAGTCTACTGTTACAGCATATGTACTGCTTGAACCAGTAATTACAGATACATCTAAGGTATTTGCATTGCTAAATGGATAAGAGGCTGTTACACCATTTTCGTCTGCTGTATATGCTACCCCATTTGCTTTAAATGAACCGCTATGTTTTTCTGTAAATCCTTTACTACATGACCATAGAATAAGTGACATAATAGATACTAAAAATAAATTTTTCATTGTTTCAGGTTTTTTAATGTTGTTAATAATATCACAAAGATTCTAAAATTAATCAACTTATCATATCCGTACTATTTGGTATTTTGAATACCAAATAAAAAGGGAGGCTCGCTGTGCGAGCCTCCCTTTTTGTATCTATCACTTGGTTCTACCGAATGACTTCTATAGTTTTACTTCTAGCAAATAAACTATTTTAGTCTACAATACTTCTACGCTTCTTTCTATAAAAGCAGTAAGTTTTGTTCCTTTGAGCATTCCTTGTTGAAGCAATGCTAAATCAAATAATTGATTGATAAGAGCAGATTTGTTTTCTTCTTTTAATATTCTTGAAGATAGTGCGTGATTTGTATTCACAACTAGATTCATACTCTCTGGCATATTTCCCATAAAAGAATACATGCCACCACCCATTTTGCTCATCTCACTCATACGACGCATAAATTCATTTTTAGTAATGGTGATAGGCATATCGTCTGGTGCAAGTGCTTTTAGTTCTATAGTCACTCCTTCTTGTTTTATATTTTCTTCAAAATATTTTTTTAAGTTTTCTTCTTCTTCTTTACTTAAAACAGATGCGTGTGCTTCATCTTTTTCTATCAATTTATCTATAGTATCTGCATCTACTCTATTAAATTTGATGTCGTTATGTTTAGACTCTATATGTTGTACAAAATGTTGATCTATGATATTATCAAATGATAAAACATCATATGATTTTTTAGTAGCTGTTTGTATATAGCTGTCTTGTGCTTCTTTATCTGTAGTATATAGCACTATTAGTTTGTCATTTTTATCTTTTTGGAGAGTGCCAATTTTTGTTTTATATTCTTCTAGTGTAAAAAACTTGTTTTCAATATTTTCATACAAACAAAAATCTTTGGCTCTATCATAAAATTTCTCATCACTGAGCATACCGTATTTTACAAATATTCCTATGCTTTCCCATTTTGATTCATAACTCGGTCTATCATTTTTAAATAATTCGCCTAACTTATCTGCTACTTTTTTGCTGATATGCGAAGTGATTTTTTTTACATTTCCATCGCTTTGTAAATAGCTACGTGATACATTCAATGGGATATCTGGCGAGTCTATCACACCTTGCATGAGCATCAAATATTCTGGTACTATTTCTTCTACATTGTCTGTAACAAAAACTTGATTGCTGTATAATTGTATTTTGTTTTTTTGTACTTCAAAAGTTTTTTTCAGTTTAGGAAAATATAAAATACCTGTAAGCTTAAATGGAAAATCTACATTGAGGTGTATCCAAAATAATGGATCCTCTGCCATAGGATATAATTCATGGTAAAATTTAATATAGTCTTCGTCTTTCAACTCTGTTGGAGCCACTGTCCATGCAGGGTTGGTATTGTTGATAATCGTATCTCTTTTCTTTTTTACTTCTTTATCTTCAGCATCTTTCTCTGTATATTCTTCCTCTCCACATTTGATGGCTATTGGCAAAAACTTACAATATTTATTCAGTAGTCCTTTTATTTTATATTCATCTGCAAACTCTATAGAATCATCTGCAATATGAAGAATGATATCCGTACCTCTTTCTGTTTTTGTAGCTTCACCCATTTCGTACTCAGGACTGCCATCACAGGTCCATCTTACTGCTGGTTCATCTTTATATGATTTGGTGATGATTTCTACTTGCTTCGCTACCATAAAAGCTGAATAAAAACCTAGTCCAAAATGACCGATGATATTGATTCCTCCTTCTACATTCTTAAATTTTTCTATAAATTCTTCTGCACTCGAAAAAGCCACTTGATTGATATATTTATCTACTTCCTCTAAAGTCATTCCTATTCCTTTATCAGATATAGTTATAGTTTTTGCATCTTTATCTACTTTTACTTCTAAAGTAGTATCTCCTAAGTCTCCTTTCAGCTCACCACTAGTTGCAAGTTTTTTTACTTTTTGTGTCGCGTCTACTGCGTTTGAAACTAACTCTCTCAAAAAGATTTCATGATCGGAATATAGAAATTTTTTGATGATGGGGAAAATGTTCTCGGTGTTTACATTGATTTTTCCTTTTTGTGACATTATCGTATTATTTTAGATTTGTTAATGTATGTATATTTATACTTCTATCTTTTCAAATCTTGTGCCATTGGCTATTTGCTGACATTTTGACTTGACAATACAAAAAGTCTTTGTAGCTTTATATTTATATTAAGAAAAATTCATTTATAAAACGTTCAAATTTTTTATGAAAAAAACAATTTTACTATCAATAAGCCTAGTAATTTTTTCAATACAGATAAGCCAAGCACAAGTGACTTGGAACAATACCGTTGGAAATATTATTTATAATAATTGTAGTTCTTGTCATCATACTGGTGGTATAGGTCCATTCAATTTGATGAGTTATAGTGATGCTATGAGCAATGCACTAACTATAAAAAGCAGTACTCAAAGTAAAAGTATGCCACCATGGAAAGCAGATCCTACTTACAGACATTTTAAAAACGAACGATTTCTTACAGATGCGCAGATAGCAGATATTGCAAGCTGGGTAGACAATGGCTCTCCTCTTGGGACAGGAACCTCACCTACTCCTCCTACATTCTCTCCTGCTGGAGCAATGACAGTGATAGACCAAACATTAAACTTACCAGCATATACTGTTCAATCTCCTGTAGATGAATATAGATGTTTTGTAATACCTGCTGGAAATAGTACTACAAAATATGTAAACGAAATAGAGTATTTGCCAGGTAATGATGCTATTGTACACCATATAGTGATTTATAAAGATCCATCAAATTTTTCTGATAGCTTAGATGGCTTAGATACTCTTGCTGGTTTTCAAGGAAATGGTACTGTAGCGGTCAGTCCTAATGCAGAATTCTTAGGTGCATGGGCTCCAGGTGAAGCGATGTTTAAACTGCCAGTACAATTTGGAATAAAACTAGACCCAAATAGTGACTATGTAGTAGAAATACATTTCGCACCTGGCAGTATGGGACAAACAGACAATTCTGTAATAAATATTAAATACAGCAACTATGCTCCTATACGTGAAATATATATAGATCCTATGCTTAATCATTTTACCAATATTATTGGTGGATTGGGTTCTTTCAATATACCTGCAAACACTACTCGAACTTTTTATGAGCGATTTACATTACCATCGAGCTTCGATGCTTCTATAATATCCGTCTTTCCGCATATGCATAAAATAGGAACATCCTTTAAAATATGGAACTATAGACCTACTACAAATGATACTGTTCCTATCATAAATATACCTAAGTGGAGTTTTCATTGGCAAGGATTTTATACCTTCCAAAAAATATTGAAACTTGATAGAGGTTCTCGTGTAGAGGCAAGAGCAACGTATGACAACACCACTGCAAACCCAGATAATCCTAGCTCGCCACCTCAAAATGTTTATGCAGGAGAAGAAACTACTGATGAAATGATGTTAGCGTTTTTTGCTTATACATTATATTTCCCTGGTGATGAAAACATAGTTCTAGATAGTACTATTTTATCTTCTGTTGAACCGACTATGGAAAATCCTATTTCATTAAGTATTTATCCAAATCCTGTTTCAGAAAATTTATTTATACAATTTGAAGCTCTGAATAATGGAAGTATGGATATCAATATACTAAATAGCCAAGGACAAATAGTGTACGAAAATCATCAAGACATTATCAATGAGAGAGCTATTTCTACCAACATAGATATCAGTAAACTACAAAAGGGTGTATATATTCTTCAATTAAAAGATGAAGTAGGCAATACGCAACAGAAGAAATTTGTGGTGAATTAAAAATAAAATTCATCCTCTTATATACTTATAATTATGGATATTTGCATAAATAAATTAATGCATTTAGCAGACCATGATATCTACTATACATCATCATCACAAACTTTATAGAATAGATTTCTCTGAGCCTAAAGACATATCCATCTGTATCAAAGACGGAGAGGAAAATCCAAATGCCTTTCATGCTCCTAATGTAAAAATTTCGCCAGTAATGGTAGATGACTTTATAGGTGATATAGGTCAAGGAGGTGTGGTCAATTTTAAAAATATAAAAATAAACCCTCATGGCAATGGCACTCATACCGAGTGTGTAGGGCATATCTCAAAAGAAACTTATACAATCAATCAATGTTTGAAAGAGTATATGTTTGTTGCTAAACTAATAACTATCACTCCTGAAAAACTTGAAAATGGCGATACGGTTATCACTCAACAATTGCTAAATCATATTGACAATAATGAAAATGCTCAAGCTATAATCATACGTACACTTCCCAATGAGCACGACAAAGAAACTAAAAACTATTCAGATACCAACCCTACATATATTCATCATGAAGCTATGGCCTATCTTGTATACAGAGGTTATGAGCATCTGCTTATAGATACTCCTAGCGTAGATAGAGAAAGAGATGAAGCAAAATTTCTTGCACATAAAGCTTTTTGGAAATACCCTGGTAGTGTGCGTAAAAATTCAACTATCACTGAGCTGATTTATGTAGATAATGAAATAGAGGATGGTTTGTATTTATTGCAATTTAATGTGCTGAATATTGAACTAGATGCTAGTCCCAGCAGACCTTTACTCTATGATTTGATGGAAGTATAACTATCCTTTTATTACGTATATGTCTTGTAGATTTCTGCCTAGTCCATCATAGTCTAATCCATAACCTACTATAAAATCATTAGGGATAGAAAAACCAACATAATCTACTTTTACTTTGTCTTGTAGTGCCTCTGGCTTTACTAATAAGGAACATACTTTTAGACTTGCTGGTTTTAAGGACAAAGCTTCGGGAATAAATTTTGAGAGCGTATTGCCTGTATCTACTATATCTTCTATTATGATTACATGTCTATCTTTGATGTCTTCAACTATGCCCATGAGCGTTGTGATATTGCCAGTACTTTGAGTTCCTTCATAGCTAGACATTCGTACAAAAGTGATTTCACAATCGCCACAAAAGTTTTTTACTAAATCACTACAAAACATAAACGAACCTGAGAGTATACATAAAAACACGGGGTTTTTATCGTGATAATCTGTATTGATTTGGGTGGCAATTTTTTTTACTTCCTCTTGTATTTTTTGAGCATCAAGATAGGGTACAAAGGTTTTGTCATTTAGTTTTATTTGTATGCTCGACATAGATTTTAGTGCTGGTTTCTTTAGGCAAATATAGAATATAAATTTTTATGGTGTAAGATTTAAAACTTGACCCAATTTAATAGCATAGTTTTCTATATTATTCCATTTGATAATATCCTCCAAATTTATTCCATATCTTTTTGAAATATTGAAAACAGTATCTCCTGGTTTTACTTCGTGTGATTTAATTACCGTAGTGCTGATAATATTTTCTGTATTCTTATTGCTCTCCACATTTTTATTCGTAGTGTTTGCAGCTATTAACTCTGATTGATTATTGTTTGTAGATATCGTGTTTTTTGCTTCTGTTGTTTGTGAAACACTTTTTGCTTGTATACTTTTCTCTAGCGTTTTTGAGCTCAACAAACTAGAATTTGAGGTCTGTTTTACACTGTTACTAGATGCAGTTTTTTCTTTGAGCAATTCATCATAAGTAATCGTAGCTGGTTTTTTGATGTTTGTTTCTCTCAAATATACCACTTCGCCTACTTTAGCTTCTTCTCCAGATTCCATCATGTTTTTTTCATATAAATCTATCAACTTTATACCGTATGCTTGCGATATTTCATACATGCTTTCGCCTGCTACTACTTTATGATATTTTGCATATCCTTTATTTCTCTTTGGCTGAAAATAAATATATTTCCCTTCGGCTATCGGTTCGCCTTCGCGTAAGTCATTGTACTTATAAAAATAATTCAAAGGCACATTATATCTATTCGCTATACCTAATGGAGTGTCTCCTTTTTTTGCTATGATAGCTTTTATATTATTTACTAAATATACCTCACCAAAATATGCTTCTATTGGCACTACTACTTCTTCTTTAAATGGAGTAGTTTTTGTAACTGTTGTTATTGGCTTATTGTCTATGATGGTCTCTTGTTTTACTAAAGTTTCTTTTTGTTGTTCTTGCTTAATAATAGGTGCTGTTTTGTATGAAGGAAAATCCGCTATAGATTTTAAATCGTATTGATGTAAACTGTATTTATTTATTAGGTCTACTAGTAAATTTGGATACTGTGGGTTAGTAGCATATCCGGCTTGTTTCAAACCATTTGCCCAACTCGTGTAGTCTGTTTTTGCATAACTAAATAAAAATGCATATCTACTTCTGGTCATCAAAAAATCTGTATGGTCTATATAAGATTCATTAGCACTTGTATAGTATCTAAAACACTCGTTTTTTTCATCGTCATCTTGGTAGTAAGTATCGCCTGTCCATTCTTTATGACATTTGATGCCAAAATGATTATTAGCAGTAGCTGCTAGAGGAGAATTACCATTGCCACTTTCTAGCAATCCTTGAGCAAGTGTGATGCTCGCAGGTATGCCACTACGCTCCATTTCGCACACAGCTGTAGGAGCATAGGTTTGTATATACTGCTCTGCGCTTAGTTTTTGAGCCTGTATAGAAAAACTAATAAATACCGATAAAATAAAAAATAGTTGCTTCATAATTTGATAGTATTATCCAATTACAAAAGTATCCTTGCTTTTACAAGTAATAACGCAATTTATGCACCAAAAATTGTAAAAAGTATGGTTTAGTGTACAAGTGATTTTAAATAACAGATAGCAATTAATGTCTAGTACAAATACTCCAAGTATTCATATTTGTTTCATACAAATACCCTTACCTTTGCACCCAGTTTTATGAGCAAAAAAGATAAAGAATATATTGAGGTTTTTGGTGCACGAGTACACAATCTAAAAAATATAGATATAGCTATACCACGCAATGAACTTGTAGTAATCACGGGCATTTCGGGTAGTGGCAAATCTTCATTGGCTTTTGATACTATCTATGCAGAAGGACAAAGAAGATATATAGAAAGTTTTTCTGCTTATGCACGACAGTTTTTGGGTGGTCTTGAAAGACCCGACGTTGATAAAATATCTGGATTGAGTCCTGTAGTTTCTATAGAACAAAAATCTACTTCTAATAATCCTCGTTCTACTGTTGGTACGGTTACGGAAATTTACGATTTTCTTCGTTTGCTTTTTGCAAGAGCTGGTGATGCCTATTCATACAATACCGGCAAAAAAATGGTGAAGTTTAGCGAAGCTCAAATCATAGAAAATATTTTTGAAGTTCATAGCAATAAAAAAGTAAGCATACTTGCCCCAGTGGTGAAAGGTCGTAAAGGACACTATAGAGAGCTCTTCGAACAAATACGCAAAAACGGATATGTAAAAGCTCGTGTAGATGGAGTAGTGGTAGACATCACTCCAAAAATGCAACTCGATAGATACAAAATACATGATGTGGAAGTAGTGATAGATAGACTCAGCATCACAGAAAGCAATCATGACAGAATACGACAAGGCATACAGATAGCCATGAAAATGGGCGAAGGAGCTATGTTCTTATTAGATAATGATACTAACAAAACATCTGGATACAGCAAGTTTTTGATGTGTTTAGACTCTGGTATTTCATATGAAGAACCTAACCCAAATTCTTTTTCTTTCAACTCACACTATGGTGCCTGCCCAGACTGTAAAGGGCTTGGTACTAAACATGAAGTAGATGAAAAAATATTGGTGCCTGATGATACTAAAAGTATTGCAGGTGGCGGTATTGCTCCGCTAGGCGAACTCAGAGAATCTCAGATTTTTTCTCAAGTAAAATTGATAGCTAAAAAACATGGCTTTGATTTATTTGATCCAATAAATAAAATACCAAGAGAAGCTTTGATGTTGATTCTTTTTGGATTGGATGGCTATGACGAAGAAGTATTTGAAGATGAAGTAGGCACTGAAGATAGATGGTATACTCTTGATAATGGAGGTGTAGCAGGTATGCTCAAAAGATGCTATAAGTCTACTTCTTCTGAACCTCTCAGACGCTGGGCAGAAGAATATTTAGAGACGCTTACTTGTGCTAGCTGTAATGGATATAGACTCAAAAAAGAATCGCTTTGGTTTAAAGTAAACAATAAGCATATCGGTGAACTGAGTGAAATGGATATAAATGTTTTGGGTCAGTGGTTTGAAAATTTAGAAAGCACTTTTACAGAAAAACAAAACCTGATAGCCAAAGATGTTTTGAAAGAAATTCGTTCACGTATTGGATTTTTATTGGGCGTAGGGCTCAACTATCTAAAACTCGATAGACCCGCTAGAAGCCTTAGTGGTGGAGAGTCACAACGCATACGATTAGCTACACAAATCGGTTCGCAACTGAGTGGTGTTACGTATATATTGGACGAGCCTAGTATAGGACTGCATCAGCGAGACAATATGCAACTCATCGGTGCACTAAAAGAACTAGTGAAAACAGGCAATTCTGTGCTAGTAGTAGAACATGATAAAGACATCATGCTCGATAGTGATTATATCATAGATATTGGGCCTGGGGCTGGCTTGCACGGTGGACAGATAGTAGCACAAGGGACACCCAAAGAGTTTTTGAAACAAGGCAGTACTACAGCAAAATTTCTGAGCAATGAAATGCGTATAGAAATTCCTAAAAAACGTAGAAAAGGAAATGGCAAAACACTAGAGCTTCAAGGAGCAAAAGGTAATAATCTTAAAAATGTTACTGCAGCATTTCCTCTTGGTACTTTCATAGTTGTGACGGGGGTTTCGGGTAGTGGCAAATCATCCCTGATTACAGAAACACTGTATCCTATATTGAATAAATATTTTTTTAGAGCTGTAAAAAAACCGCTTGAATATAAAAAAATAGTAGGACTCGAACATATAGATAAAGTAATAGAAATAGATCAATCGCCCATAGGACGAACGCCTCGAAGCAATCCTGCTACATATATAAAATTGTTTGATGAAATACGAAATCTTTTTGCTCAAATGCCTGAAGCAAAAATACGTGGATACAAAACGGGTCGTTTTTCTTTTAATGTGAAAGGTGGCAGATGCGAGGAATGTGAAGGCGGAGGTATGAAAGTTATTGAAATGAATTTTTTACCTGATGTACATGTCTTCTGCGAAAAATGCATGGGCAAACGATACAATAGAGAAACTCTAGAAGTACGATACAAAGGAAAATCTATAGGTGATGTGCTAGAGATGCGCGTAGATGATGCAGTACATTTTTTTGAAAATATACCAAAGATACATCGCAAGCTACAAACCCTACAAGATGTAGGTTTGGGATACTTGGCACTAGGACAAAGCTCTACTACCATCAGTGGTGGTGAAGCGCAACGAGTAAAACTCAGTGCCGAACTCAGCAAAAAAGATACGGGCAATACTTTTTATATACTTGATGAACCTACCACTGGGCTACACTTTGAAGATATACGTGTATTGTTGAATGTGCTCAACCAGCTTGTAGAAAAAGGAAATACCGTACTCGTAATCGAACATAATATGGATGTGATAAAAGTAGCCGACCATGTGATAGATATCGGACCTGAAGGTGGAGATAAAGGTGGTAGCATAGTAGCATCAGGCACTCCAGAAGTCATTGCTAAAAATAAACAATCACATACTGGTAAGTTTTTGGTTAAGGAATTATAAAAAAATTTGGATAGCTCTTATTGTTTTTATATCTTAATAATACCATAAAAAAATAGTCATAGTAAATTAATTAAATATAAATATCTATTCAAAGCGAATTGCTTTTTCGTACTCTTTCATAAAAATTTGAAGATTGTTTTCATGGATGTCTTTACTTAAATCCACTTTTGCAAGGATGATTTTTTGAATTTCTTGGATGAGTGCTATATCTATTTTTTCTCTTTCAAAATAAAGCATAGCGCTTCGTCTTACTAAAAAATCAGAAATAGAGGCTACTTGCTCAAAGTCTATTGTATAAAGCAATTCTGCTATGTATGGAAAATGTTTTTTATGTTCATATTCTCTAAAAATATCAAAAGATATTTCTATTATTTTATCTGTATTTCTACCATATTTATATACCCAATTTTTTATTATATCAGATGGTATTTTTACTTCTCTGCAGGCACCCTGTTTTTGCTCTATGTAGTTGTATATTTCATTTTCTGTTTTAAAATCTGAACCATCAAGCATCGTGTTTTTTGTAGTACATTCTATTTCGGTCTTATCTAATTTTCTACAAACCTTATTTACTAGGTGTTCTGCCATGAGTCTATAGCCAGTAAGTTTTCCTCCTGCCATAGAAAACAGTCCACTTGCAGATTCAAATATCTCATCTTTTCTAGATAGCTCTGAAGCAGATTTGCCTTCTTCATATATCAAAGGTCTAAGTCCACACCAGCTACTCAACACATCATTTTTTTCTATCTTGGTGTTTTCAAATCTGTTGTTTACTTGTCTCAATAAATAATTTAGATCTTCTAAGGTAGTAGTAGCCACATCTATCTCTTTATTATAAAGGGTATCTGTAGTGCCTATGTATGTTATGTTTTGACGAGGTATACAAAAAATCATTCGCTTATCATCCGTATCAAAATACACAGAATGTTTTATGGGTAGTTTTTCGTATGGTACAACTATATGAACCCCTTTTGAAAGTTGAAGTTTTTTTCCTTGAAGTGAATTATCTATTTTTCTGAGTTTATCTACCCATGGACCACAAGCATTTACAACTACTTTCGCGTGTATGGTTTTTTGTTGTTGAGTACTGTTATTTTTTACTATAGCTCCTTTTATTTGTTTGCTATCGTCATATATAAAATCGATTGCTTCGGTATGGTTAAAACAACTTGCTCCTCTTGATACAGCAGAAATAATATTTGCTATACATAGCCTTGCATCATCTGTTCTGTATTCGTAGTATAGTGCTCCGCTCAAAAGATCTTCTTTTTTCAATGCTGGTTCTATTTCTAAAACTTTTTCTTTAGAGAGCATTTTTTTATGTTCTTCTTTTTTTACACCTCCTAGAAAATCATAAGTGCAAAGTGCAATAGCGGTAAGTGTTTTGCTGAGAGAACCTTTTTTTATTATAGGCAAAATCATTTTTTCTGGACGAACTAGATTACGCGCATTTTCGTATACTATTCGTCTTTCTGTACCTATGTCATGTACTAGTTTAAACTCCATTTGTTTTAGGTATCGAAGTCCACCATGTATCAGTTTTGTAGAACGAGAACTTGTACCGCTAGCATAGTCCTCTTTTTCTATAAGGCAAACTTTGAGCCCTCTTTGTGTAGCATCTAGTGCAATGCCAGCTCCTGTGATACCACCACCTATTATCAATAAATCAAAGGTTGTTGACTCTATAGAATCAAACATTTGCTGAGAATTATTAAAAGAGAATTGATTGGTCATAAAAAAACCGCCTTACATAATGTAAGACGGTGTAAAGTTATATTGTTTTAAAATCTTATTGAGCTAAATCGTTTACAATAGTCGAGATTTCTTTTATTCTATCTTCATTTAGTTTGTAGTAGATAAATTTTCCATCTCTTTCTGTAGCTAGTACGCCTGCTTTTCTCAATATAGCTAAGTGTTGTGATGCTACTGATTGTTCCAATCTTAACTTAATAAAAATTTCTGTTACAGTCAATTTTGGTGTTTCTTCCAACATAGTCATGATCTGTTTTCTTAATGGGTGATTGATTGCTCTTAAAGTCATTACTGCTTTTTTAAGCGTATTATTATCAATTTTTGGTTTATTGTTTGCGTGCAAAGTCATTTCAGTAAAGTTTGATTGTGTGTTCATTTTTTATTTTATTAATGGATTTTTTAAGTAATATGGCTCACAATAAGCCGTGTTTTCAAATTGTTTTTTTAAATATTTTATGTATGCGTTTTTAATTAAATATTTAGCAGAGTTATTTTCAATGTCTAAATACATTATATTTTTATTAGATAACAAATACTGTGCCTTTTTTTTTCCACTTCCCGCTACAATGTATTTTTTATTCTCATCTTCTTTATTTAAGGACGATTCAGAGAGTATAAAAGGTTGTATAGGCAATAAAATATTCTTATGTATATCTACTTGCATTGTATAAACTTCCATACGCCTAGCATCTATCATAGGGCAATATGTCCCATTTTTATCTTCATATGCTTTTATCATTTCATCTGCTAAGGCTTCCAAGCTGTTTGTAAATATTAAAGGAATATTTAATGCGTAACAAATTCCTTTTGCGGTACTTAGTCCAATTCTTAACCCTGTATATGAGCCTGGACCTGATGAAAAAGAGATTGCATCAAGTTTATTATATTCTAATTTAGATTTTTCTAATACTTCATCAATTATTGATGTAAGCTTAGAGGCGTGACTATTTACTTTTTCGTCTTCTATGCAAAAAATTAATTGTTCTCCTTGAGATAAGGCTACAGAACAAATATTAGACGAAGTATCAATATGAAGAATATAGGCCACTTTATTACTGTATGATTATGATTTTTTTGGTGAAAACTTCGCCTTTATCGCTAGATAGTTGTAAAATAAGCATCTTATTACTTGTATTGCTATACTTGTCTATTTCTATGTGTCCAGTTGAAGTTTGCTCTTCAGTTAGTTTTGTATCATAAAGAATTCGACCAGTAATATCCATAACTTTTAGCGTCATTTTGTGCTGTGTTGTAGGAAACTCTATTGTTAATTTTTGGTTTTGCAAAACAGGATTTGGATATACGAGTATATCTTCCTCTGTCCAGTTGAGACCATTATAAAAGTAATACACATCTGAAAGATATTGTTCTTTTTTGTTGTTTACTATTTTTACCCTATAAAAGCTTTTACCTATTGAAGGTTCTCTATCTATTGCCTCAAAATTACCCTTTGGGTTAAAGTCATTCACGCTTATGGTTAATAAATCTTCAAAAGTTTGTCCATCTATACTTTTTTGAAAAACTATAATACTTCCATCCCACGCTAGAGCTTGCACAGTGCCTACAACGTTCACACCTAATGGATAACGTGCTATTTTTACAAGTTGTATTTTTCCACTCGCCTTATATTTATATGCTAAATCGCTTGTAAAACAGATATTGTTTCCTGATATACTAAGAATAATGGCTCTTTCATAAAAACCAACAGAATCATAAGCTACAAAACTTCCAAAAGAAGCAGTATTTGTTTGGTTTATTTCCATTCCTTTCATTTGAATAACCATCACATGGTCACCAATGGTAAAGCCAACCGAACTATTTACGTTCATGCAGTTATTATTACAACTGTCATACGATAATACTGCCGGATATACATTTACAATGCCTGAAATATTCGTTTGGCAAAATGGTTTTGATTGAAATAATGCTAGGGAAAATAGAATCAGTAAAATTTTCTTCATGTTTTATTTTTGCTTTACCCTTTTTGTACAATAATAATACCACAAAATAAATCTAAAAAGTAACTATGGTTTCCTTTTTTTCTTTTTCTCTTATGAATATTACTTTTGCTTGTTCTCCTTTTGTAAACTGACTCAATGCTTTCATATAGCTAGTCATATCGGCTACTTTCACATCGCCCATCTGTATTACTATATCGCCTTTTTGCATACCTCCATTTGATGCTGGTTTTCCAGCAGTAACACCGTCTATTCGCATCCCTTCGCCATCATACATATAATCTGGTATTACTCCTAAGGTTACTTTAAATTTTGGGGTGTTTTCGTTATTATCCTCTTTTGTTTTTATGTAAGATAGTTTGGGTAAGGAGTTTAGTTGTATAACTACTGAAAGTATATACTGACAAACATTGGCCATTCCTTCGTAATTTACTTTGTCTGCATCATCACTAGGTTTGTGATAGTCTTCATGCTGACCAGTAAAAAAATGTAGTACAGGAATATTTTTTAAGTAAAAAGAGGTGTGGTCGCTTGGGCCTATTCCGTTTTGACCTTCCTTCACTCGTATATTATCTAGTGAGATGTTTTTGATTATTTTGCTCCATTCTGTAGAAGTTCCAATGCCATTTATTTCTAAATTTTTATCTTTTTCTCCTAACCTTCCTACCATATCTAAATTGATCATACAGTTTATATGATTGGAGTCTATAAGGTTTTGAACATTATCTACAAAAGATTTTGAGCCATACAGCCCAAGCTCTTCTCCCGAAAATGCTAAAAATAAATAATTATACTTTTTTTCATTACTTGATTTTAAGTAGCGAGCTATTTCTATAATAGAAGCTACACCACTAGCATTGTCATCTGCGCCATTATGGATTTCTTTTGTGTCTCCTCTGTAAAGACTATTTCCATTTTCGCCAAAACCTAAATGGTCATAATGTGCGCCAATTACTATAGTATAAGGTTTATTATTATCAATAAGCCCAACCACATTTTCTGAAGTTTTTTCTACTTTTTTTAAACTTACTGATGCTTTTATTTTAGAGTACGTTTTTTTAATATCGTGTTTTTTTAAATACAAAACTGGAATATTATATTCTTTTACTTTCGTATCAAAGTTTTCTTTTAAGTCGTCTTGTTTGCTATCTGTTTTATAAAAAACAATCCCTGATGCTCCTTTTTTTTGAGCGGTTTCTATACGGGTAGCAATGTCTGCATATTTTGCATTTTCGCTATGAGGGTCAAATCCATCTGGGTAGCCAATATCTATCATCACCATTTTGCCTTTTACAGAAATATTTTCATAGTCGCTTGGCTGTTTTGGTAATTCTAATCCGTTTTTTACATATACTATTTTGCCTTTGAATGCGCCACTAGCAGAGTAGTTTATCGCAATGTAATCATTGTTTAAACTATAATTTACATTGTCTAATTTTAAATAATTAGCTCCTGTATATTCTTTACCAGCATAGTATGTAAATGACTGTAAAAAAGAATTGTTCGTGCCTTTTGGCGATAAACCAATTGCTTGATATTGTTTTACAATATATGATGCAGCCATTCTTCCACCTGTTGTGGCGGTATTTCTACCTTGCATACTATCATCTGCAAGCGCATATACATGTTGTTGCAAATTTTTTACTTCTATTTGCGAAAACAATGGAAAAGAAAATAAAATAAAGAGAAAATGAATAAAACTTTTTTTCATAAAATAATGCAATAATTTTTTTTATTTTTTTGGAAGCAAATAGTTTTTGTACGCCTGTGTGTTGTTCAATACTTCTATAGCTTTTTGTACTTCTTTATCATTAATAAAGCTTGCTTCTATTCTACCTTTTCTATAGTAATATCTTTCTGCTATTTCCTCCTGAAGTAAACTCATCAACTCTGCTTTTTGTTTATAAATATCATTTTTCTTGTCTACATCAAGCTTTTTATGTAGTTCTATTATTTGGGCTTTTATTGCATCATAATACTTTTCTTCTTTGGATATTTTTTCTAATTCGTTTAATGTTTTTTCGCTTTCGGTTTTATATTCATAATCATTTTTTGAAATGTATGCTACAAAGTCTTCAAATTCTGCATCGCTTAATTTGAATTCTATTGCTTTATTTATTGATGGATGTTTTGCTCTATACTGCGTAGCATAATTAAAAATTAGATTTTTGTCTAATAATGCTATTGCTATTAAACTGAGCATTTCTGGTTCTGTTTTTACGTCTGGCTCAACGCCACCCCCATCGTATACTACTCTACCTGCTCTAGTTTTAAAGGCGACCTTAAGTGAATCGGGTATTTTTTTCACTTCACCTTCAGGTCCTTTTTCAGCATAGTTTATAGCTTGTATACATCTTCCACTAGGTATATAATATTTGGCAGTAGTTACTTTTAGTTTCGTATTATAGCTGAGTGGTCTTGTGGTTTGTACGAGGCCTTTGCCATATGTAAGCTGACCCACTAACACCCCTCTATCTAAGTCTTGTATGCTACCAGAAACAATTTCACTGGCACTTGCACTTCCGCTATTGGTCAATACTACTAAAGGTATTTCTTTATCTATAGCACTCATCATTGTTTTGAAAGACTTATCCCACTCTTCTACTTTTCCTTTTGTAAATACTACATTTTCATCTTTATCTATAAATGCATTAGAAACGTTTACTGCTTCATTTAAAAGTCCTCCAGGATTTCCTCTTAAATCTAATATTACTGATTTTGGGTTGTGTTTGTTTTTTAAATCTTGCAATGCATCTCGTACTTCTTTTCCTGCATCAGAATAAAAATGCTCTAGCAATATATACCCTACATCATTATTTATCATACCATAATAAGGCACATTATTCACGTGTATTTCTTCTCTATTTAAGCTTAATGCTATTTCTTTTTCTGTGCCGTCTGCTTGAAGTCTTAGCACCGTTAGCTCTACCGTTGTATTGGGTTGTCCTTTTAGCGCTTTACTTACATCTTCACTAGTTTTCCCTTTTAATAGCCTTCCATCTACTTTGAGTATTTTGTCTCCTGCTAGTACTCCTGCTTTTTGAGATGGAGAACCTTCGTATGGTTCTGAGATAACTACATAACCATCTTGCTCCATAATCAATGAACCTATACCTCCATATTTACCTGTTGTTTGAAATCTATAATCTTCCATTTCTGCCTCCGATATAAAATCTGTGTATGGGTCTAGAGATTTAAGCATAGCGTCTATACCTGTTCGCATCATTTTTGCTGGCTGTATATCATCTACATAATACGTATTTAATTCTTTATATAAGGTAGTGAAAATGTCAATGTTTTTAGCTATTTCAAAGTATTGGTCTGATTTGGTAAAAGACAAAAGTCCAAACGAAATAGCTGAAAAAGCTACTACTATGAAAAGTGTTTTTATGGTTTTCTTATGTTGCATTTTTATAAAATAAAATTATAGATACACAGATATCAAAGATACTTGTTTTTAAACGGCTACTTGGAGAGTTTTACCAATAAATTTGTGACTTGTCTATGATAATAAACAATATATCTAATGCTAAGGCACAGGATCGTATCCGCTTCCTCCCCATGGATGGCAACTTAAGATTCTTTTTATAGAGAGATAAAGTCCTTTTATTAATCCGTGTTTTTTTAGTGCTTCAAAACTATATGTAGAACAAGTGGGCTGGTATCTGCAAGAAGCTGGAGTCAATGGAGAGATTACAAATTGATAAAATTTTATCAAAAAAAGAAAAGGAAAAATCAAGATGTTTTTGATTAAATCTTTCGTCATTATTTTATCAATTGTTGTATCGTTTTATCTATAGCTAACTGCATTTTAGATTGAATAGTTTCAAAACTCATCTGCTCTTTATTGTTATATACTACAACTAATAATGCTTTTTTATGGTGCTTGGTGAGTATATCGTATATATTATGCTTGTATAGCCTGTACGATTCTCTACAGAGTCTTTTGATATGATTTCTGTCAACTGCTTTTTTAAAATTTTTCTTACTTACCGCAAATAGCACTTGTGCAGGATAAGGTATATCCTGCTCGCAGCTTTGGTAGAAAATAGAAAAGGGAAAGAGGTGTATTACCTTTTTCCCTTCAAAAACTTTATCTATTAATTTCTTACTACAAAGCCGCTCTTCTTTTTTGAAAGTAAAGCGCGTAGTGTTCATTAAAAAATTATTTTATTTTAATCTTTTTTCGTCAGACACAGTTAATTTATGTCTTCCTTGAGCTCTTCTTCTTGATAAAACTTTTCTTCCGTTTTTGGTAGACATTCTACTTCTAAACCCGTGTTTGTTTGCTCTCTTGCGTCTCGATGGTTGGTACGTACGTTTCATTATCTTTTATATTTAATATATTCTTCTTAAAAAGGAGTGCAAAAATAAAACTTTTTTTCGATAATACACAATCTTTCCACATAATATATTTAAATTTGTTTCGAGTATAATACCTCAAACAAAAATATTATTTATATAAAACCTTTGAAAGGCTTATTATTACTCATATAATTTATGAAAAACTCTATCTTATTAATTTTTATTATTGCTATATCTTTCTTTAGCTGTAATACCAAATCATCTAAAAACACCATTAACAACCATAAAAAAGGTGAGTTAGTAGCTATTAAAGGTGATAAATATTATGGTGGCGTATTTCGTATCAATGAAACCGAATATTTTAGAAGTCTTTATCCGCTCAATATTACAGAGGTCGTTGGTCATAGAATCATCAATCAAGTATACGAGGGTCTTGTGTCGCTAGACCAAGCTACGTTAGAAATCAAGCCTTGTTTAGCGTCTAGTTTTGAAGTAAAAGATAGTGCGCGCACCTATGTTTTTCATATCAGAAAAGGAGTGAAATACCATG
The DNA here is from genome assembly GCA_945860705.1 of Chitinophaga pinensis. Classification (GTDB taxonomy): domain Bacteria; phylum Bacteroidota; class Bacteroidia; order Chitinophagales; family CAMDFR01; genus CAMDFR01. Next base: position 47,345 of record CAMART010000012.1, read on the forward strand.
ATGATGCTTGTTTTAAAAATGGTAAAGGCAGAGAAATAGATGCATCCGACTTCAAATACTGTCTGGATAAGGTATGCGAAGCTGATGTAAATAATCAAGGGTATTGGATTTTTCAAAGCTTAGTAATAGGAGCTGATGAATATTATAAAAGTACACAAGGTAAAAACCCATTGGAAGGTGGTGTTTCTGGTATACAAGTGCTCAATGATAGCACTATTCAAATTCAGCTGATCAAACCATTTGCAAGTTTTTTGGCTAAAATGGCTACTCCATTTACAGCGGTTTTTCCAAAAGAAGCATCTGATATGTATGGTATGAAAATGCGTGAACACTGCGTTGGTACCGGTCCTTTCAGAATAAAAGCGATAGAGCAAGACGAATCGGTTTTTTTAGAACGCAATCCAGATTATTGGGGTATAGATAGTTTTGGCAATCAATTGCCTTATTTAGATGCAGTAAAATTTTCTTTTATAAAAGACGATAAGGTAGAAATGCTCTCCTTTGCTGATGATAAACTAGAAATGAAATATCGAATACCATTAGATATGTTTGATGAAGTGATCAGTCCAGAGGGCAATCTTACAAAGGCTTATAGCAGATTTCAAAAACAAGAAACTATAGAAATGAGCACACAGTATTATGGTTTTTTGCATGTGGATTCTATTTTTAAAAACGTGAATGTTCGTAAGGCTTTTTGCTATGCGGTAGACAGAGAAAAGCTTTGTAAGTATACCATACACGGACAAGGTGTTCCTGCTATTCATGGCTTGGTGCCTCCTTGTTTTCCTGGGTTTGACTGGGCTGGCATCAAAGGATATACTTTTGATCCAAAATTGGCAAGAGAATATTTGGCAAAAGCTGGATATGCCAATGGTAAAGGATTTCCTAATATAACGCTACAGCTCAATAGTGGTGGAGGAAGAAATGTAAGTGTAGCAGAAGCGGTGAAAAAAATGCTCGAAGAAACGCTCAATATAAAAGTAAGTTTAAATCAAGTAGTATGGGCACAACACTCTGAAAATATAGAAACCGCTAAGTGTCAATTTTGGCGCTTGGGTTGGGTGGCGGATTATCCAGACCCTGAAAATTATTTGAACCTTATGAACGGTGCGAATGTGCCTAAAACCATAAAAGAAAAAGCCTATATCAATTCATTTAGATATACAAATAATGCGTATGATGTGCTCTATCAAAAAGCCAATCAAACTATCAATACCGAAGCAAGAAACCTACTCTATAAAGAAGCAGATCAAATGGGAATAGATGATGCGGTGATGATGTGTTTATTTCACGACAAACAATTTAGATTGATTCAGCCATATGTAAGAAATTTTCCTCAAAATGCTATGGAATATAGGCTTTTGAGAGAAACCTGGTTAGTGCCTCATTAAATTGAGTTAATTTATTGAATACTATTTCTTTATTATAAAAATAATGATTATACTTGTCTTGCATGTTTTCTAGCTACCAAATATTGATAGATAAACTAAACGAGTTTATCAAAAAATACTATACCAATCAACTGCTCCGTGGCTTGATGGTGAGTGGCGCTTTTATTGTTGCTAGTTTTATTGCCATCAATATTTTAGAATATTATTTTTATTTATCTTCTCTCACTAGAAAAATTCTATTCTTTGGATTTATCTTCTCGTCCTTTTTATTATTTGTTTGGCTTATTTTATTGCCTTTATTGAAAATATATAAACTGGGCAAAACCCTAAGCTATGAAGAGGCTTCAAAAATAATAGGCACTCATTTTTCGGAAGTAAAAGACAAATTGCTAAATGTATTGCAACTTCAAAAAGATGCAAGTATAAGTAATCAAGATAATACACTTTTGGAGGCTTCTATCAATCAAAAAATAAATGAGCTAAAACCAATATCATTTCCTAAGGCGGTAGATTTTACACAAAATAAAAAATATTTAAAATTTCTAATTCCACCTATTTGTATTTTCTTATTTATACTATTTGGTGCTCCATCTATTTTCAAAGATGGAACAAAAAGGCTTTTTTACAATGATCAGTTTTTTGAAAAAGAAATGCCTTTTTCTATAAATATTCAAAACAAAAAACTAGAAGCCCTACAACAAGATAATTTTTTACTACAAATAAAAACAGACGGCAAAGCATTGCCAGATAAGGTTTCTATAAAAATAGGTGAATTGATTTATGATATGAAAAAAGTAGGTAAAACTACTTTTGAATACGAATTTACGAACCTACAAAAAAGTCAAGAATTTCAATTTATCGCTTCCGAATTTATTACAAAACCCTACACATTAACTGTTTTAGCAAAGCCATTTATAGTATCTTTTGATGTGCTTTTGCACTATCCAGCATATACTGGCAAAAGCAATGAAACCATAAAAAACACAGGGGATTTGAATGTGCCTCAAGGAACAAATATCACTTGGATATTTTATACAAAAGAAACGGATAATATTAAGTTAGTAATCGACAATAAGACTGTGATTGCTAAAAAAGAAAGTGACAACAAATATGCTTATAGTCAAGCTTTTTCTCAAAATAGTAACTATAGTATGATGGTCTCCAACCAATACTTAAGCAATAATGATTCTGTTGCATATTCGATAAGTGTGATACCTGATCAAAATCCAGAACTTACGGTAGAAGAATTTAAAGATAGTGCTAATATCTATTCGCTCTTTTATTCTGGAGACGCTACTGATGATTATGGTTTGAGTAGCATCCGTATAATATACGATATACAAAGAGCGGATAGCAATAAATCTAATAAATTAATTAAGAATTTACCTTGTACTAAAGGCTCTAAATATTCGCAATTTACTCATTATCTGGATATTAGGTCTATGGAAGTTAATCCTGGAGATGTGCTTACTTATTATTTTGAGGCAGTAGATATAGCTGGTAAAACTACCAGAAGCCAAATAAAACAATACAAATCTCCTACTATAAACGAACGTGAAGAACTCACAGACAAAAACAATAATTCAATAAAAAAAGACCTCGAAAAAAGCATCAAAGAATCTCAAGAAATAGCTAAAGAGATGAAGAAAATGCAAGAAAAATTATTGGATAAAAAACAAGTAGATTGGCAAGATAAAAAACAACTGCAAGACCTTATCAATAGACAAAAACAACTACAAGAAAACGTAGAAAAACTACAACAAAAACTTGAGCAAAATAACCAACAACAAAACGAATACAAAGAAGTAAACCCTGAAATAAAAGAAAAACAAAAACAGCTGGAAAAACTAATGGACGAACTCTTGAGTGACGAGATGAAAGAGATGATAAAAAAGCTGGAGAAAATGATGGAACAGCTGAACAAACAGCAGATGATGAAAAACACAGAGGAAATGAAAATGAATGACGAAAAGCTCAATAAAGAACTGGATAGAATGCTAGAGCTTTTCAAAAAAATAGAACAAGAACAAAAAATAAAAGAAACTGCTGAAAAACTAGATAAATTGGCTCAAGACGAAGAAAAACTCAGCCAAGAATCTAAAGAAAAAAATCAAGATAGCAAAGAGCTTAAAGACAAACAAGAAAAGCTCAATCAGCAAATGGATGAGCTAAAAAAAGAGATGAAAGACATAGATAAAATGAACGAATCTATGGAAGACAAAACCGACATGAAAGAGGCTACAGAAAGCATGGATAAAGCATCTGAAGAAATGCAAAAAAGTAGCGACGAACTCAGTAAAAACGACAAAAAAAGTGCTAGCGAAAGCCAAAAGAAAGCCAGCGAAAACATGAAAGATGCTGCACAAAAAATGAGAGATAAACTCAGCCAAGAGCAAACAGATCAAATGGAAGAAGATATGAATAGCATCAGACATCTTCTCGAAAACCTGATTACACTATCTTTTGACGAAGAACAAAACATGGCTGCATGTAAAAAAGCAACTATCAATACACCATTATACGTCTCATTAATACAGAAACAAAAGAAAATAGCAGAAGATAGTAAAATGGTAGAAGATAGTTTATATGCTTTGGCTAAAAGACAAATAAAAATAGAATCTATTGTCACTAAAGAAATCACTGATGTAAATAAACATCATAAATATGCTTTAGAATCTCTAGAAGATAGAAGAGTGGCCGAAGGTACCGTTCATCAGCAATTTGTGATGACTGGATATAATAATCTAGCACTGATGCTGAGCGAGGCATTGCAACAAATGCAACAGCAAATGATGGAAATGAAAAACAAAAAACCGGGTGATGGTTCGTGTAAAAAACCTGGAGGAAAAGGCGCTAAACCTTCTGCTTCTCAACTGAGCAAAATGCAACAACAACTCAATGACCAAATGCAAAAAATGGGAGAGATAATAAAAAGTGGACAGATGAAACCGGGTGATAAAGGATATAGTAAAGAAATGGCTGAAATGGCTCGTCAACAAGCAGCCATAAGAGAAGCACTACAGGAACTCAATAAAAATGAAAGTGGCGACGGAAAAACTGCAGGGAGTTTTCAAAAACTAGCGCAACAAATGAACCAAACCGAAACAGAACTAGTTAATAAAAGACTTACAGAAGAGATGCTTCGTAGACAACAAGATATTTCTGTGCGATTATTGGAGTTTGAAAAAGCACAAAAAGAACGAGGTGAAAAAGAAGAGCGAGAAGCCGTAAACGCTACTGATAAAGCGGTAAAACTACCTCCATCTCTTGAAGAATACCTAAAGAAAAGAAACCAAGAAATAGAACTATATAAAACTTTACCTCCAAATTTGAAACCTTTTTACAAAGATATGGTACAAGAGTACTATAAGGCTGTAGGAAAATAAAATATTTATACTAAAAAATGACAACAGAGACATTTCAAAAACTAGTAATAAAATCTAGGCAAGAAGACATCAGCAAAGTAGAAAGCTTTGTAGAAGATATATTGAAACAAAACAATGTAAGTGAAGAAAGCTATGGCAATATACTGATAAGTGTAATCGAAGGCGTAAATAACGCAATAAACCACGGTAATAAAGCTGATGAATCAAAAGAGGTGGAATTGTCTTACCATATCTCAGACAATAAAAAGAATATTATATTTAAAATAAAAGACGAGGGAAACGGATTTGATTATAATAATCTTCCAGATCCTACTGAACCTGAAAATATTGAAAATCTTGGTGGTAGAGGCGTATTTCTGATGAAACAACTAGCCGATATGGTCATATTTGAAAACAATGGTGCTATCGTAGAACTTAGTTTTAGATTGTAATATCTTATCTGATGATCCTATTCACAAACGACGATTCTGTATCTTTTAGTCTTAAAAACAAAAGATTTATTAAGTCTTGGATAAAAGATATCATTCAACAAAACAAAAAGGAACTTGGAGATATAAACTATATCTTTTGTTCTGATGAAAAGATCTTAGAAATAAACAAGGAGTTTTTAAAACACGATTATTATACGGATATTATATCTTTTGACTATTGCGAAGTAAATAAAATAAACGGTGATATTTTTATAAGCATAGATACGGTGAAGTCAAACAGCATCAAATACAAAACTGAATTTACAGAAGAGCTTCATCGGGTTATTATTCATGGGGTTTTGCATTTCTTAGGCTTTAAAGATAAAACTAAAGCTGATGCCGAAAAGATGCGTGAAGCAGAAAATAAAGCATTAATTAGATTAAATAAGATATTATCTACTTAAACTTGTTCCACGTGGAACAAGTTTTTTTATGGATATGTACTAGAAAATGTCATCGAATAGTTTTTTTACAAAACAAGCTTACTTATGTGCTTTGCTAAATGAATACATTAAAATGTTATGGCAAAAGAAAAGTAAATGGAGAGATAGCTAATATCGCCATAACTTATTTTAATGGTCATAAGAAAGCGTAGGTATTGTTAAAAAAGGATTCGTAGACTTGTCTCGTCTAAAGTTGACGAGATTGTTTCTTTTGTATCAAGACAAAAGAAATCGCCGAAGGCAAAAAGGTATTAATGTGAATATTAGTATTAGAACAAAATCAAGTTATTTAATTACTTTGTTCCATGTGGAACAATATTTATACAATGTGTTTAGTTTATAATAAAATCAACTACATGTATCTAATACTTTTATAAATATATCAATAGATTACTTTAATTTTGTAAAAAATTTTATATGTTTCAAGAATATGATGTAATAGTGGTAGGTGCTGGACATGCAGGTTGTGAAGCTGCTGCTGCAAGCGCCAATATGGGTTCAAAAACCCTACTCATCACTATGAATATGCAAATGATAGGACAGATGAGTTGCAACCCTGCAATGGGCGGTGTAGCCAAAGGTCAAATAGTGCGTGAAATAGATGCGATGGGTGGATATAGTGGTATCGTGTCTGATATATCTATGATTCAGTTTAGAATGCTCAACCTGAGTAAAGGACCCGCTATGTGGAGCCCAAGAACACAGAATGATAGAATGCTATTTGCTGCTACTTGGAGAAGTATGCTCGAACAAACTCCCAATCTAGATTTTTGGCAAGAAATGGTGACTGAACTAATCATAGAAGAAGGAAAGGTTTGTGGTGTAGTAACTTCTATGGGAATTAAAATAAAAGCTAAGGCAGTTGTTTTGACAAATGGAACATTCCTAAATGGGATTATACATATAGGCGAAAAACAATTAGGCGGAGGTAGAGCGGGCGAAAGTGCAGCAAAAGGTATCACCGAACAATTAGTTTCTCTTGGTTTTGAATCTGGAAGAATGAAAACAGGAACTCCTCCAAGAGTAGATGGAAGAAGTCTAGACTATAGCAAAATGGAAGTACAAGCAGGCGATGAAGATGTAGTTGGTTTCTCTTATAAAAACACTAAAAAACCCGATAAACAACTATGTTGTTGGATTACTTATACCAACCAAGAAGTACACGATTTACTTCGAACTGGCTTTGATCAATCTCCGATGTATAGTGGCAGAATTCAAGGATTAGGTCCTCGTTATTGTCCTTCTATAGAAGATAAGATAGATAGATTTGCGGAGAAAGATAGACATCAAATATTTGTAGAACCTGAAGGATGGGATACGGTAGAAATATATGTAAATGGATTTTCTACTTCATTGCCCGAGGATGTACAACTAAAAGCCATGCGCAAAATACCAGGATTTGAAAATGCGAAAATGTTCCGTCCGGGATATGCAATAGAGTATGATTATTTTCCGCCTACACAACTGAGCTATTCACTAGAAACTAAACTGGTAAAAAACTTATTTTTTGCTGGACAAATAAATGGAACTACAGGATATGAAGAAGCTGCAGGACAAGGATTAATTGCTGGTATCAATGCACATAATAGTGCGCACGATAAAGAGTTTTTTACCTTGGGTAGAAATGAAGCTTATATCGGTGTGCTTATAGATGATTTGATTACTAAAGGCACTGAAGAACCATATAGAATGTTTACCTCGAGAGCTGAATATAGAATACTCCTCAGACAAGATAATGCTGATATACGACTAACCGAAAAAGCCTATAAAATAGGTTTGGCAAAAGAAGATAGAATGAAACGAGTAGAGGAGAAAAATATATCCGTAGCTGCTCTTACCAAATTTATACATAATACAAGTGTAAATCCAGAGGAAGTAAACGAACTACTCATCAATAATAGTACGGCGGCTATCAATCAGAAAGTGAAACTAGATAAACTCGTACTGCGTCCTCAACTCTCTATAAAAGAAATAGCGGAGAAAGTAGAAAGCTTGGCTGAGGAGATAAAAAAATACGATAAGGAAATGATAGAATCTGCAGAGATACATATCAAATACGAAGGCTACTTGGCTAAAGAAATGGAACTGGTAGAAAAGATGACTCGACTAGAAGATATAAAACTGGTAGATAAACTCGACTATATGTCTATACAAAGCTTAAGTATGGAAGCTCGTACCAAACTCACTAAAATAAAACCCGAAACCCTAGGACAAGCGAGCAGAATCAGTGGCGTAAGCCCAGCGGATATCAGTGTGCTGATGATTTATGTAGGAAGGTAAATTAGTTTTGTCACGCCTTGGCGTGAATGAATTATGAATTTATTTATATAAAATTATTGGTGTCGGTATATTATTGTGAAAAAAATGTATATATTTGGAAAGTAAAAGCGAAACTAAATATTACTAAAACCTTCGCCAATCTACCCAAAAATGGAGTGATTTGCGTCCCGAAATTTCGGGAGTTTGTTTCGCCTATATATAAGTTATGCGTAATATAAAATACGAAATAACGATAAACAGGGAAGCCGAAAACTGAATAGAGTAGGCACTAAATAATTAAACCAAACAAAATGGCAGAACAAAAACCAGCTCAATCAAAAACAACAATGATTTTGATTAGTTTCTTTTTAGGCGGATTGGGTATCCACCGCTTAATGATGGGTTATTCTAATTGGTGGTTAATGCTTATTACAGTCGGTGGCTGTGGTATATGGACATTAATTGACTTCATTAAAATAATCACGGGCAGTATGAAAATGGCTGACGGAAGAGACTTAGTTTAAAGTCTAAGGGGAGAGAAATCTCCCCTTTTAATTCTTTTTTTATGAAACAAGAAAACGAAAAATATTGTACCGAATGTAGTGCACTGATAAATATAAAAGCTGAAATTTGCCCCAAATGCGGAGTTAGACAGACGGTGCAATCAACACCTATTAGTGCTGAAATTACCGAACAAAGAAATAAGTGGATTACTTGCCTCCTACTATGTTGGTTTTTAGGGGTATTCGGTGTCCATAGGTTTTACACAGGTCATACTGCATTAGGAGTTGTTCAACTTTTGACGCTTGGTGGCTGTGGTATTTGGACTATAATAGACTTTATTATTATCGTATCAGGCAATTTCAAGGACGCAGAAGGCAATCCAATTAAAAATGTATAATACAATTATCAAATATATTGCTAGGAATAAAATATTTGCAATTGTAGGTTTTTATTTTTTGTTCTCTGCAATATTGAAAGCTACTGCAGAAATTGATATTTGTATTCCTTGCCTATGGAAGTCAATATTTGGTGTTCAATGCCCTGGTTGTGGTTTGACGACTGCATTTATTAGTTTAATAGAGCTAGACTATAGAAAGGCATTTGAAAGCAATTGGTTAATATATATAATAACGCCATTTGGGTTTTACTATCTAACGCAAGACTATATTAAATTCAGTAGAAAATACAACGCATAACAGCACCTACCCAAAAGGCGGGGTTTCGTGTTCCAAAGACAGTTTTGTGGTTAATCAAACATTAGTTTTTCAAATCAAGTTTTGTGGTAAAAGTCCCGCCCTTCGGGTAGCTGCAAACCGTTAGCGAGGAACAAGAGTTTCTTGTTTGTTGTAAGCAATCGAAAACTCAATACTATCATAACTATCGTAAAGAAATTTAAAAATGAATACCATCTTAAAAAACAAACATTATTTCTATCTACTATTGACAATATTTGGCGGTGGAATTACTTTTTATTTTACCATGCTTGGCATTATTGAACACAAAGGAAATTTTGATAGTGTAGAGTTTATTATGAGTACCTGGTTAGACAATTATTATGCGAAAAGTTTGACTTTTGACTTTTGGACAGGAACTATTGCTGGTACATTTTTTATAATCTTAGAAGGCTACCGACTAAAGATGAAAAGAATTTGGCTCTATCTTATTTTGACCGTATTCGTAGCTTATGCTTTTGGTTTTCCATTATTTTTATTCATAAGAGAACTGAAATTAAGAAAACAGGAATAAAAAAATATGAAACTATAAAAATTATTCTTTTACCCCGTCTTCAACCAACCAGTGATACTCAATCTGGGTTGATGGGTTTCGAGAACTTCGTGTACGAGTTCACTACTTTTAAAGAAAACGGATTTGCCACTTATAGGCGAAATATTTTGAATGCTTTTATCTGTATGATGTATACGTAATTCGCCTCCATCTGCAAGTAACCAATCGGTATTTAAATACATAATCATAGAAAAAGCTCTGTCGCTATTGTTTTTAAACCGATCTAAATGTTTGGTATAAAAACTGCCTTTTTCATAATAAGCATAATGAAATTCGTAGCCGGTTATACCTGTATAACAGGTAGCATTGAGATATACAATAAATGCATCCATCAATTCAAAAAATGAATTTTCGTGTGTAGTATTATGTGATTTGTCTAGCCAATATATCTGATCGCTTCTCAGCAATTTATCATGATTTTGTATCGTGTCATTACCGATACCTGCGCTATTAAACTGTTGGGAGTGGTAAATAGATAAAAGATGTTCTTTCAATAACAGCGACAATTCTACACTCAGAAAATCTGTAGCTATACCTACCTTATCTTCTATATAAGAATTGATAAGGGTATCAAATATTTTTTGCAATAAATACTTTTGTATAAAGGTAGATGAAAGAAAAGAAGAAATAGTATTAATTAATTAATTGCCTTCGGCGATTTCTTTTGTCTTGAAACAAATGAAAGAAAAAACTATTTGATTATAGATTTTATATAGATTTTATGAATAAGACGGGATGTAAATATTTAAACTCTATCTAGTTTTTTAGCTACTTCACTATGAAATCCTCTAGGGCACATGCATTTTTTATTGACTTTACAAGATGTAGAGCCTAGTGCTATACTAGAGATTATTAAGAGCAATAAAAGATATTTTTTATTCATCATTCAAATATATAATATAATAACGAAATAGAATACGTAATATTGTTTTTTATTCTATATGGCATTTGATTCTTTTTATAATGGATATTTGATTTGTGCGCTCAATTGGGGCTTGGGGCACGCTACACGATGTATTCCTATTATTCAAAAACTTCTAGACAATGGACAACGAGTGGTGATAGCTAGTGATGGCAGTGCCTTAGAACTATTGCGTCATGAGTTTCCTCAATTGGCTTCATACGAGTTGCCATCATACGATGTGACGTATAGCGATAAGCCCAATCAACTCGGACACTTAATAACACAAATACCAAAATTTGCAATAGCTAGATATAAAGAGCATGAAGCCATGGACGATATCTATCTAAAAGAAAGAATCGGTGTCATCATCTCTGACAATAGATATGGCTGTTGGCATTTCAATTGCAAAAACTATATAGTTTCTCATCAGCTAAAACCGGTATTGACGGGCTGGCAAAAATTGATGAATATAGGATTGGAGATATTGATGTTGAGTTTGTTGAATGATTTTGATGAGGTGTGGGTGCCTGATAATGCAGCTATAAATTTAAGTGGTAAATTGAGTTCGCTAAGAACTGAAGATAAAAAATTCATTGGTATATTAAGCAGGTTTGAATATGTAGTACCTAAAGAAAACTATAAAAATAAGTTGCTTATAATTTTATCTGGTCCAGAACCTCAACGCAACATATTGGAAAAGAAGGTTTTAGAACAATGTATGCGCTTGAAAAATAAAAAGTGCTTGATTGTACAGGGCATCACTGGAGAAATAAAAGAAACACAAGTACACGAAAATTGTAAAATGATCACTTGGCTAGATAAAGAATATTTGAGTGATGCTATCAACAATAGTAAATATATACTCTGTAGAAGTGGCTATTCCTCCATAATGGATTTGGCGGTGATGGGCAAAAAAGCCATATTGATTTCTACACCAGGACAAAGCGAACAAGAATATCTTGCAGAAAAGTTGATGAAAGAAAAAAAGTTTTTCTCAATAAGTCAAGAAGCCTTTGATTTAGAAAAAGCATTAAATGAAGTAGAAAACTATAGTGGAATTTATCCTACACTCAAATCTTCATCACTAGAAATCATTGATAAAATAATAGCAAGCAGGAGGTAATTTTAAATGTTTAAAGTTGAATGTTTAAAGTTTAAAGTTCATAATAGTAATTCTAAAACTAGCCTAACGGCAGTCAGTTTAGTAGATTTACCAATATAAAAGTGATTCAATTTGAAAATTTAAAAATGTAATAATTAGTAAATTTTCAAATTACTGAATTTTCAAATTAGTCTTCTTTTTTCTTGCTTTTTTCGATTGCAGCTTTTTCTTCTTCTATTTGTTTGAAGAGTTTATCCATCTTGTCTACATACTCCAGTGTATCGTCTAAATAAAATTCTAGATTCGGTATTTTTCTTAACTGGTGGCGAGTTACATTGCCGATGAGTCCACGGAGTTTGCTCATGTTTTTGTGAAGCGCTACCAATACTTCTTCGTTGCTTTCAGCATTGAAGATGCTAAAATAAAAACGTGCAACAGATAAATCTGGTGTCACTACTACGTTGGTAATAGTAACTAAACATTTGGTACCATATATGAGTGCGCCTTCTTTGGCAAGTATACCACTGAGGGTTTCTTGCAATAAAGTACTAACTTTTTTTAATCTTCTACTATCCACTTTTATTAATGTTGAGTTTTAAATATTGAATGTTGAATTACTAAAAACTATTCTATGTTGAACAAATTTTATTTCTAAAATCTAATGTCTAACATCTAGAGTCTAGTATCTAGTATCTAATTTAGTGCAAAAATACGCTTATATCACAAATAATGGCTAAGTTTGTTCTTATAATGTTATCGCCAGATTTAAAAAGACTACTTTCTTATCTAAAAAACTACAAAGTAAATGTGATTTTCAACTTTGTATTTAATTTTTTGTTTATCGTTTTTTCCTTGTTTTCTATTGCTACGATAGCACCTTTTCTCAATTTGATTTTTGAAAAAGGAAAAATAGAAATACCTGCTACTGAAGCATCATTTAGTATTTCAAATATCAAAGAATTTGCAAGTTATAAAGCAGCTGTAATCTTAAATTATTTTCCTGATAAAGCTACTGCACTTACTTATTTATGTTTAGTAATCGTATTTGTTTTTTTACTAAAAAATATATTTAGATATGTGGCTATCTTTCATATGTCGTCTATACGAAATGGAATAGTGCGTGACTTACAAAACCAACTCTATCATAAAATATTAAGTTTGCCATTATCTTTTTTTTCAAAAGAGAAAAAAGGAGATTTGATGATGCGCATGACTTCTGATGTGAAAGAAGTTGAATATGGAATCTTAGGTGTATTAGAAATAATATTTAAAGATCCATTATTTATTCTTTTCTATCTTACTACACTTCTTATCATCAATGTAAAACTTACTTTATTTGTATTGGTAATGGTTGGATTGATTGGCATCATAGTAAATAAAATAGGTAAAACGCTCAAACGTCAATCGAAAGATAGTCAAGAAAAACTAAGTACTATTATATCTATGATAGATGAAACTATTTCTGGTATACGTGTCATCAATGCATTTAATAATATTTCTTTTCTCTCCAATAAATTTAATGAGCATAACGAATCATATAATAAAATAATGGTGCGCAATCTGAGAAGAAGGGATTTATCTTCACCGATGTCTGAGTTTTTGATTATCTGTGTACTAAGCTGTGTACTATGGTTTGGAGGATACTTAGTTTTTCATGAAGAGATTAGTTCTACTATTTTGATTAGTTATATGTTGGTGTTTGCATCATTGGTAGAACCATTCAAAAGAATCAGTAATGCATCATATAATATTCAGAAAGGATTGATTTCTTTTCAACGAATCAAAGATGTATTGGATGTAGAAAACACCATCATAGAAAAAGAGAATGCAGTAGTACTAAATAATTTTTCTAGTAAGATAAAATATGAAAATGTAAGTTTTTCATACAATAATTTTGATGGTAAAGAAGTCTTAAAAAATATTTCATTTGAAATAACTAAAGGCAAAATGATTGCTTTAGTTGGTCTATCTGGAAGTGGTAAAAGTACATTGGTAGATTTGCTTTGCAGATTTTATGATATCTTAGGTGGTAGTATAAATATAGATGGAATTGATTTGAGAAATATGCAAATAGCTTCACTTAGAAAACAAATAAGTATCGTTTCTCAAGAACCTATTTTATTTAATGATAGTGTAAAAAATAATATTGCATTTGGGATGGATGGTGCTACAGATGAGAAAATAGAAAATGCTTGTAAAATAGCTAATGCACATAGTTTTATCACAAAACTTGAAAATGGATATAATACTATGATAGGTGATAGAGGTATGACGCTAAGTGGTGGTGAACGACAAAGACTCACTATAGCAAGAGCTGTATTGAGAAATAGTCCAATACTAATTTTAGATGAAGCTACATCGTCACTAGATAGCGAAAGTGAACGACTCGTACAAGATGCATTGACAAATTTAATGAAAGACAGAACATCAATAGTGATAGCTCATAGACTTTCTACTATACAACATGCAGATGAAATACTGGTGATGCAACAAGGAGAAATAGTAGAACGTGGTACACACAATAATCTTATTGATAAAAATGGGGTATATAGTAAATTGGTTTCTTTACAAATGATGTAACTAGTAATTATAAATTATAAATTATAAATGTTGTCACGCCAGGGCGTGATTGAATTATAAAAAATAAATTTAAAAAAATCTTGATACTTATATTAAAATGAAAATTGCTTTATTCTTTGGATCTTTCAATCCTATACATATTGGACATTTGATTATAGCAAATCATATTGTCAATAATACGGATTGTGATAAAGTATGGATGGTAGTTTCTCCTCATAATCCATTGAAAGAAAAAGCAGGTTTGCTTAATGAGTTTGATAGATTGCATCTTGTGCAACTCGCTGTTGAAGACAATGAAAAACTAGTGGCATGCAATGAAGAATTTTATTTGCCAAAACCATCTTATACAATAGATACGCTCACTTATCTACAAGAAAAATATCCTACTTATGAATTTAGTTTAGTGATGGGTTCAGATAATATTTTAAGTATTGATAAATGGAAAAATTATGAGTTGATATTGGAACGATACACCATATATATATATAATAGACCAGAATACAATTCAGATAATATAAAAATAAAAGGTGATATTAGATTTTTAGAGGTCCCCTTATTAGATATATCATCTACATATATTAGAAATAATATAAAGGAAAATAAATCTATAAAATATTTACTGCATCCAAGTGTAGAAAAATATATACTAGATTATAACTTATATAAAAAATAAATCATTGAAAATATTTTTTCACAATCATAGTTTTACTAAAATAATTAAGACTAGTAATCAATGATTTATAATACACATATTCTTAGTATAAAATGTGTATATATTAGTGTATAAAATGTGAGTGAATTTATTTTAAAAACTTAGACACAGAAAATAGAACTTACTAGTAAATTATAGACAAAAAATAATAGACTGTACACATGAAAATATATTAAAAGTTCTACATATTATAAGGTTGATAAGGTTTTTAACTAGAGTGAATAAATTAGGTAATAATGATAAAAATCAATAACTTAGCTATGTGATAACTTGGTGGAAAACCTAAATAAAATGAGTATAAACTAGAAAACAAATTTTAAAAATATTTTTTACAAACGAATCCACAGACATAATAAATAGATAATAATTATTTAAATTATTTATAATACATTAAAAGACAGTATAACCTAAAATCCTATCTAAAAAAATCATGTTATCTTGCATCGCAATAGTTTCACTTTTTATGAATTCATTTCAAATAAAATCGGATACCAATCAAATTTCATTTGCTGAGCAGCAGTTGAAAAATGAACGCGTATTGGATGCTTATCAACAAAAAGATACTTTGTTGCGAAAAGTTTTTATGGATAGTATTGGTGTTTATCCACCGACAGCAGTGTTTTTCAGAGCATTCAAAAACGAATCTAAATTTGAAGTGTGGGCAATGCATCCTAAAAAAAATGTGTTCAAATTAGTAAAAACATATCCGATCTGTTACAAGTCTGGTGTCATAGGACCAAAGCGTGAAGAAGGCGATAGACAAGTACCTGAAGGATTTTATAAAATAAATGTGTTTAATCCACAGAGTAATTTTTATTTATCATTAGGGCTCAATTACCCTAATCAATCAGATTCTATTCTCACCACAAATACGGACTCACCAGGTAGTGATATTTATATACATGGCGATTGTGTGAGTATAGGTTGTATACCGCTCACAGATGAATATATCAAAGAAATTTATTTAATAGCTACATATGCTCATAGTGCAGGACAAGAAGAAATTCCAGTGCATATTTTTCCATTCAATTATGCAAAACCAACATATACAAAACTGCTTGCCACATACAGTAATCCAGTATTAAAAAATTTTTGGTATAATCTCAAAGATGGTTTTGATTATTTTCAAAATAAAAAACTACTACCCGAAGTAAGTGTAGATGAATATGGGAAGTATTTATTTAAATAGACGATAGATACTAGATATTAGACTATAGATTTTTTTAAAATCACTTTTTATGCATTTGCTAATTAACAAATCTGCTAATTTACTAATTCAAATATGAATTTTAAACATTCAACATTTAAAATTCAACATTATTTATTAACTGCCCACCAAGCACCAAAGGGAGTTTCCATAGCCATATAACTTTCCTCTTTTTCTAGATTCAGTATATTGGGTTTTATAGTATGTTCGAGTATACATACATCAAAAATTTCTTCCACACTATTGAGGTATTCTATAGTGCCGATATATTCACCAGTTTTGCAATTGAGTATTAAAATTCCAGCATGATTTGCAAAACCTTCTTTAGCCAAGTGAGCAAAAGTACTTGAACTCTCTCGCAGTTTTGATAAACCAATAAATACATAATCTTTATAAAAACTCATCCCACGTACAAACGATTTACTTTTATATATCTCCTCATAAGTGCTATTTTTTGGGTTTGATAAACAAACCGACCCATTCGCTGATTGTAGAAAATAAAGTGAGTGATCGTGTATTCTTGGAGAATGAGGCATAGCCAAACCAGTATGCACGATTTCTTTAGTATTATATTTTATAATAATACCCGATTCTTTTATATTTTTTCTCCAGCTTTGAGCAGTATTTCCATTATTAAAAGCACTCACATATTTTATTTCATTTTTTTCGGTGGCCATGCCATTGAGGTGGCATCTATCTTCGGGCTCAAGTCTATCTATAAAATCAGGCATCCATATCGGCTCAAAATTATAATCGCTTGTTAGTTTTACTATACACGAAAAAAGTGTATTGACTGCTACTAAGTCATGATGCAAAAAACTCAAATCATGAATATCTGCTGGGCCAGTGATATGTTGCGTTCGGGGCACATACATGGCATCGTAATGTGTTGGTATTTCACCCTTATAACCATTATTGAGTTGAGGTACATTTTTAAAAACCAAAATTTGATTGCTTGTAGCAATAGCTATTTTTTCTTTCTTTTCATGAATAGCTATACCCATCGGTTTTTTAAAATTTCTGGGTAGCTGTATCAACTGTCCTTTTTCGTTGGCACTAAGCAAAATTATTTTTCCGGCTTGATAAGTAGAAATTCCAATACTGATTTTCAAATCAAAAAGTAATGAAGCAACTTTTGAATCGGTGCTGCAAGTAAAAGGTGGAAGTTGAGGACTAGTCATATTTTTTTATTTAACTAACGTAAAAATACTATAAAGGGTTGGGTAAAAAATAATTTTTCTTCATTGCGTAAAAAAATTTTCGGCTCGCCTTCGGCGAGAATAAAATACACTGGGGGGGTGGGGAGTTGCAAAAAAATTGCTTACTTTAATTTCTCTTTATGCTTACAGATATACCCATATGATCTGATAATTTAAGTTTTGAATGATTTGTATCTTCATTCCAAAAATTAGGTATTGCATTAGTCGTAAAATCTTTACTAATAGCAATATGATCGATATTGTTTTTGATAGATGCTGTTGGAATATACATATCTAATTCTTCAAAAGCCGTATTCAATATATTTCTACCATCTTTAGTGAAATAATAATTATCTGCAAATAACATATTAAAATCGCCCATAACACAGAAATGCTTATTGGATCCTAATCGTCTGAAATCTTCAATTTGTAATTTCAAATCATTCAAAAAAGAGTAATGTCTATTGCCTAAAACGCCAATGATAGTAGCATAAATTATCAAATTGCTATTGGGAGTTTTCAGTTCCACACAAAGACTCGTATGTTTATTAAACGTCTCATACTCATGAATGATTTCATAACTAGAAAATAACTTTACTCTACGTTCCGTAGCTTGATATAGCACACCAAATTCTTCTTGAATAAATGCTGTACTAATTTGATATGGATAATCTAAAACAACTCGTTCGTCATATTCAGTTAAGACAAAAATATCGGCATCTACTTTTTTGATTGCATCTATGATAAATGGTAAATTCTTAATATGTTTGAGGCGTTCGAGATTCCAAGTGGCGAGGGTCATTTTTATAATAATATATTATTTAACTTGATTTACAATTTCATTAAACCATTCTACATTTTGTTTATTCCAACCAATTTTATTTTTACCAACCATAAATGCTACAATCTTTATATAAAACATTTTCTATAGTATCAAAATATATTGTACTACATGAATTGTGATTTACAAAATTGGTATCTATGATTTCATATATAGTTTGTAAAGTATAAATTCGTATTCCTTTAAAATAAACTATGGCATTTCCAGCGCTTAACTCATTTTTAATTATATTCTCTATAACAGTAGAATTTTCTTTTTCTTTCGCTTCATCATATAATCCATCATACAGAATTATTTTTTGTAAGTTAAAATCATTTTTTTCATTCTTTAATTGATCGGCTATATGGGAGTATCTTTCTAAGTTATCTTTATAGAAAGCCAAGCCACTAGAGTCAGCAAAAGTATAATTATCTATCGCATACTGAAAACTATTACAAGAAGCGATTAATTTTTTTTCTAATACTTCTATTTTTATACCTATAATAAAATTATCCTTAGTCCACCAACCAATATGTGATTCATCTATATTTTTTGAAAGAAGCAGGTTTGATTTTGATTGTGCATTTGAGCAAAAAACCACCACCAATAAAAAAGTAATTAAAAATAATTTCATATACTAAAGATATAAAACATATATAAAATACATATAGATAAATAATGAAAAGCTAAAGAGCTGGGGGATGATGTATTTATTATAGGTTGAGAGGAATCATTTAATATCACATATCCTTTCTACTTACTCCATCTATACTCAATATAAAATCTGCACCGAAAATGCTTGCCGGTGTTTTATAACCAGTAGCGATGTTGTTGTTATGTAGTATTTCGTTGCCAATTTTTACTGCTGTATGTGCTGTGAGCCAGTATCCTTCAGGCATTTGAAGGAGTGCTTTTATTTCTTTAGTACCATTATTAGCAATTCCAAGTATATATACTTTTGCTTCTTGACGCATTTGTTCACTTGGTCCTGCAGGTTGTTTTTTTATTTTTTTTATCATCAGGTTTTTTATCCATCGAGCACCTAATATAAATCCTAGATAATTACTTCGCTTCATATTTTTGATAAGTGATTTTGGCAATACATTGTACACCGTGATATTGGGAATGCCAGTAGTAAAGTGTGCTGTAGATACATCACCCCAAGGTATTTCTACACCTATTTTTTGTGTAAAACCAAAATCAAATAGCTGTGTATTATAGCCAGATTTAGTGGCGATGATTTTTCCATTTTCTCTACGGCTACTTCCTTTACCTAAGTTTTCGACAACCGTAATTGCTGTACCATGAGAGAGCATTCCACCGACAGACATCAACACTAGTTTTAGGTCTGTAGCATCGGGCATTTTTTCTTTAAGGTAGAGCGACATACAATCGGAAGGCACCACATCAAATCCTACTCCAGGCATAAGTAAGGTATTGTTTTTTTGTGCTTTATCGTTCATCGCTTTTAGTTGTTCAAATACTTCTATCTCGCCAGTGATATCGAGGTAATGTGTGCTCGTGTCTATGCAGGCAGTAGACATAGGAATGGCAGTATACTTAAAAGGTCCTGCACAGTGCAATACTACTTTTATATCGATTAGATTTTTGCTTATTTCATGGCTATCATTCACATCAAATACTAGATATGGCAAATCATAAGTGGTGGCCAATGCTTTGGTTTTAGCTTCATCTCTTCCAGCAAGAACGAGTAAGTTTTTATCTATGTTTGCTGTAGCAAGTTGGGTAATAAGAGTTCCGGTATATCCGTAGCATCCATATATGAGTAATTTATTTTTCATAGTATAAATATCGTATTAATAAATTTGTATATCGTTAAAAAAATCGAATAGCACAGGTCGCACCTACGGCGCTTGTTTTGTAGGTATATTGTTTTACAAATAGTTTGCCCCTCTGGGGCAAAAAAATATAGGAGCTAGTATTGAGTATGTTTTATAAGAAATGATATTTTTGATATTTTTTAATTAGAAAACCCATATAATGTCGAAAAGCTATGTCATCGAATAGTTTGTTCTACAAAACAAACTTACTTATATGCTTAGATAATGCATCATTAAAATGTTATGGCCAATGAAATAGCAATGAATAGATATACCACAATGCCATAACTTATTTTAATGAGTATAAGTAAGTGTAGCTTTTGTGAAAAAAGGATTCGTAGACTTGTTTTTTTCTTTCTTTTGTAACAAGACAAAAGAAATCGCCGAAGGCAATATAAGTGAGCTTTTCACTATAAATGATTTATATAATATATAGTTTACCCCTCTGGGGCAAAATCAACATGAGAATTTAAATTTATTAAATTAAAATTTTTTATAAAAAACGAATCAGGCGCGCCGAAGGCGCGCCTGTGTTAAATAATATTTGTTTTGGTTTTATTTCAACTGCTTTATTACTTCAGCTTTTTCTATAAAACCGATATTACTCCAAGTCATTTTATTTTTTTTGTATACTTGTAGAGTTGGAAGCGCATCTATATTTAGTAGCTTGCAGAGTTCTTGATTGTCGTCCGAATTGATTCTTACTACTTCTACTTTATCAGCCATATCTTTAGAAATTTCTTCTAAGTATGGTTTCATTTTTTTACACGGTCCGCACCAGTCTGCATAAAAATCTACTAAAACAATTTTATTGCTATTTGTGAGTTTTGTAAAATCTGCTTGTGTCATACCAATTGTTGCCGCTTTAGGTATATCTGTAGTTTCGGGCATATTGCTACCACGCCATTTCATGATACCGCCATCCATCTCATATACTTCTGTAAAACCATCTCCACGCATTTTTGCAGCGGCTGCACCACTTCTTCCTCCACTTAAACAATATACAAGTACAGGCTTTGTTTTATCTAATTTTGATATTTGTGCATCAAAACTAGTACCATTCCAGTCTACGTTTTTTGCATTGATTAAGTGACCTTTTGAAAACTCCTCTGGAGTGCGCACGTCTATAATTGGCGCATCAGGCAAGGCTTTCATTTTTTCTGCAAATTCTGTTGCATTTAAGTTGGTTTTCACTGTTTGAGTATTACCACTTTTACAAGCGTTTAATAAAAGAATGACAATACTAATAGCGATTAAAAATTGATTTTTCATATTTGATATTTTACTGCTACAAAACTACGTTTGTTTTTAGATTAAAGAATTGAAAAAATAATTAGATATGCTGATTGATTATCTTTTGCAATTCGTGAGCTGGCAATACTCCTGATTGTCGCCATTTAATTTGACCATTTTTAAATAAGATAAGAGTAGGAACACCTTTTATTTGGTAACGTCCAGCTACTTCTTGGTTTTTATCTACATCTATTTTTAAAATAGTAGCACTATCACCTATTTTAGTTTTTAGTTCTTCTAGTATAGGTTTCATCATTTTGCATGGCCCACACCACTCAGCATGAAAATCTACTAGAGTAAGCTTATCGCTTTTGATAATATCAGAAAAAGATCTAGCCATTTTTATATATAATATTTGTTGTTAAGGTTACTTTAGATTTTATAGAGTTGGATATCAAACATGCCACTTCACTTTTTTGCAAAATTCGCTCAGCCTTTTCTTTATCTGCATCTGGAGCTATAGTAAGAGTAGGGGAGAGCAAGACTTCAGTCATCAAAAACTTACCATCTATTTGTTCTAATACACCTTTTGCTTCACATACAAAATCGATAAATTCAAATTTAAAATTTTCTGCTATTGCTAAAAAAGTAGTCATATAACAACTATTAACCGCTGCAGTGAGTAGGTGTTCTGGTGACCATATGTTTTCAATACCTTTATTAAATTGTGGCGGTGTAGCTATGGTGATTTTATCAGTTAGTTCAGGAGAAGATATTTCGCCTTTTCTATCAGATGTCTATTTTAGATTTACAGTATAGTTATGTGATTCCATTGTTTAAATTATTTTATTTCTTCGTAGGATACATCTTCTATCTTATTTGTATCATTACTGTTTTTGTTAGGAGTTGTAGTGCATCCAGCAGTAGAACAACACCCTGTGCCCGTCACTGCCTGAAAAATAAAAAACGCAGCAAAGGCGCCCAATAGTTTGTCGTGTGATACATATGCTTGATAAGCCATAAAAAGACCTAAAACCATACGCAGTCCACGAGACCAAGTCCAATTGTTAGTGATGTTTTGTAGCATATTATATTTTATTATTCAAACTACTCCATCCACCACCATTGTGTACATCAGCGTATCCTTTAGATATTAGAATGCTTTTTGCAGTAGCGCTTCTCATACCTGATGCACAACAAGTAATAATCGTTTTATTTTTGTCTTTTAGTTTTCCTAAGTTTTCTGCAAGTTGGTCTACTGGAATATTGATAGAACCTTTTATATGGCCTCCAGAATACTCGCCTTTACTTCTTACATCTAAAATAATAGCTCCTGCTTTTACTAATGCTGCAAAATCTGCAGATGGTTTTGATGAGAATAAACTCTTTAATGTGTCAATCATAATTTTATTTA
The DNA here is from genome assembly GCA_945860705.1 of Chitinophaga pinensis. Taxonomy (GTDB): domain Bacteria; phylum Bacteroidota; class Bacteroidia; order Chitinophagales; family CAMDFR01; genus CAMDFR01. The sequence goes on from CAMART010000012.1 coordinate 70,094, forward strand.
TTTTATTAGTTAATGTTTTTATCGTTCTTAGTCGTACTTATACCAAATATGCTATATAATGGACATACGCCTACTATACTAGTAATAGTAAATATAGCACCTACTATCAATAAGATGATAGCAATGGTTCCTGAGATTTGACCTGTATAATATAATACACCTATTATGATAGCTACTATTATTCTAGCAAGCTTATCGATGTTACCCATATTCTTTTTCATAATATATGTTTTAAGTGATTAAAATAATTATGCAAAATTGAGGGTTTAAAACAAAGAAGATGGCAACTAATGTTACACAAGGGAAATTTTATTTCTACCAAGGATTACAAGGCCATTACTTTCCATTTGTTTTAGCAAACGAGACACTACTACTCTTGCCGTTCCGAGTTCGGTAGCTATTTGTTCGTGAGTAATATGTATGGTTTTGTTACCACCAAGCTCACTTTTATTTTGAATAAAATGTAGAATACGATCATCCATTTTTTTAAAAGCCACTTCATTGACTACATCTAGAAGCTCTTCAAATCTTTTGTGATAAAGTCTAAAAATATAATCGAGCCATTCAGGATATTCTTTTATTAGTAAGCTTACCTTTTCAATAGGAATCAATAATAGCTCCGTTTCTTCTTCGGCTATAGCCTTTATTTTACTAGTGTCTTGATGCATACCACCCAAAAAGGACATGATACAACTTTCACCAGATTTGATATAATACAGCAACAGTTCTCTACCTTCAGAATCGGTTTTCATCACACGAACACTTCCTTTTATGACTATAGGTATAGAACGGATATAGGCATTTTCTTTAAGTATAGTTTCTCCTTCTGCAAAACTTTTGCTCACACTATATTCGTATAGCTTTTCTTTTATTCTATTAAATGAGAAATCGTCCTCTGTTTTTTCAATAATCATTCTTCAAAAATAGAAAGAATAAACACAATTATTTAAAATACATCATTAGGAAGCAATTTTTTCTTATTAAAAATCAACACATTATAAAATAATAAAAGTTGAAACCTTTAAAAAAGATAAAAAACTCTTTTTATTTTAAAATTCTTTTTTATCTTTGTGCTATAAAGAATAAAACATGTTTTCAAAATCTTGTGAGTACGCATTAAAAGCTATGATTTTTGTAGCACAAAAATCGAAAAACGAAGCTCGTGTAGGTATAAAAGAAATAGCAAAAGGTACCGATGCGCCAGAACACTTTATAGCTAAAATAATGCAAGAGCTTGGTAGAAAAAGATTGGTATTATCTATAAAAGGACCAAATGGGGGATTTTATATGACAGATAAAGAACTAAATACATCAGTAGCAGATATTGTAAAAGCTATAGATGGAGATAAGCTTTATGTAGACTGTGTAATGGGTTTGAAGACTTGTTCTGAGAAAACACCTTGCCCCATGCATGATGAATATAAAGCTATAAAAGCTAAATTTATTAAAATGCTAGAACATAATAATATTGCAACATTCAATGAGAAGTTGGATTCTGGAAAATTTTATTTAAAGAATACAAACTAAATTTTTTTGTTATATAAAAAGATATAAAGGTATTAAAATAATTAACTCTTAAACTCTTAATAAATATGAAAACTCGTTTAATAAATAATAACTATAAAGGAATTCAAATGGATATTTCGAGCATGAAACCAGCTCTTAAAAAAGAAGACAATAAAGATTGCTGTGGAGATTGTAAAAATAAAGGCGTAGCTTGTAAGAACATCAATTTTGATGAAATATTAAACAATCATTTTTTAACATCTAAAAATTAAAAACAATGAAAACATTTAAAAAAATTTTATGTCCTTATGACTTTTCTGAACACGCAGAAGAAGCATTACAATATGCAATCAAATTATCAGACAAAGAAACGCTTATCACATTAATATATGTGATACAAATGCCCTATTCTATAGATCCATATGGATATAGTTACTATGATATAAAATCTGATGATATTAAAAATGCTTCAAAAGACGCATTAGAAAAAAAAGTAGAAGAGCTCAAATCAAAATATGAAAATATTAATATCGATTTTGAATTTGATATAGACTATGATCCAGCAGAATATATTTTAAAAAATCAGAAAGCTGGACATTATGATTTAGTAGTAATTGGTTCACACGGTAGAAAAGGAATCAGCAGAATACTCATGGGTAGTGTTGCAGAATCAGTTTTAAGAGAAGCCACTTGTCCTGTGATGATTATCAAAAAATAATTATTTTATAATATGATTTACGATAAAAATATTTCTCATCAAAAAACAACTTGTTTCCACTGTGGAGATGAATGTACCACTAATAAAAAAATTAGTATAGGTGAGAAATATTTTTGTTGTAATGGCTGTAAAACAGTTTATGAAATACTAAACGAAAATGATTTATGCGAATATTATGAACTAAATGCATCACCGGGAATAGAACAAAAAAATACTATAAGAAAAGATAAGTTTGAGTTTTTAGATAATCTAGAAATAAAACAAAAACTAATTCAGTTTACAGATAACAAAACAACACAAGTAATATTTTATCTGCCACAAATACACTGTAGTAGTTGCTTGTGGTTGCTCGAAAGTATAAATATAGTAGATAAGGGAATTATAAAAGCTACTGTCAATTTTACAAAAAAAGAATTATTTATTACCTATAACGAAGCAGATACTTCACTTAGAAAAGTAGTGGAAACGCTTACTAAAATAGGTTATGAACCACATTTAAGTTTACAAGATATAGATTCAAAAGAAGCAAATAAAACAGATAGAACAAGATGGTATAAAATAGGAGTAGCTGGATTTTGTTTTGCAAATATCATGATGGTAAGTATTGCAGATTATGTATCTATAAACAATCCAGTAGAATATAAAATAAAAATATTTTTCAGTCTGCTGTGTGTGGTGCTTTCGCTACCAGTATTATTTTATGCTGCTAATGAGTTTTTTATTGCCGCATGGAATGGTATCAAAAACAAATATTTAAACATAGATTTTCCAGTAGCATTAGCTCTAGTTATTACATTTACTAGAAGCATTTATGAATTAAGTACAGGAACAGGAAATGGTTATTTAGATAGCATGAGTGGCATCGTGTTTTTTATGCTAATAGGTAGATGGCTTCAATCTCGTACATATAAAAGTATTTCGTTTGATAGAGATTACAAATCTTTTTTTCCAATAGCATTAAATGTAATTAATAACGGAAAAATAACTCCTACAGAAATATCTCAAGTAAAAAAGAATGACATTATTCAAGTATACTCAAATGACATCATACCTGTAGATGCTATTTTATCAAAAGGTAATGCAAAAATAGATTACAGTTTTGTAAGTGGTGAAAGTTTGCCAATTCATATAAACAAAGGAGAATTAATTTATGCAGGAGGCAAACAACTTGATGGTTTATTAGAATTAATAGTGCTCAAAGAGGCATCACAAAGTTATTTAACAAACCTTTGGAACAATGCCACATTCACAAAAAAACAAAAAACAAAAGCCACCATATATGATCTAATAGGCAAATATTTTACTTATGTAGTATTAGCTATTGGATTTGGTTCTGGATTATTTTGGTATATGTTGGGCGAAAAAACATTGATGTGGAATGCAATCACTACTGTTTTAATAGTTGCTTGCCCATGTGCTTTATTATTATCTCAAAATTATACCAATGGAAATATTTTAAGAATATTTGGGTTAAATAAATTTTACCTAAGAGCAGCAGATGTAATAGATGATATATCAAAAATAAACCATATTGTATTGGATAAAACAGGTACTATCACAGAAACAAAAAATGCAACAATTAAATATACAGGCAATCAATTAAGTGAAGAAAATAAAATAACGATTGCATCATTAGCAAATCAATCGTCTCATCCAGCTAGCAAATTAATTGTTGATTTTTTAAATATAAGTAATTTACATCACGTAGATAATTATAAAGAAACAGAAGGTGCAGGTATTGAAGGCTGGATAAATGAGCAACATATAAAAATAGGTTCAAAGAATTATGTAGGTGGCGAATATTTTTCAACAAACAACGGCACTAAAGTAGTTGTTTATATTGATGGAAAAATACTAGGAGAATTTATTATTTCAAATGTGTATAGAATAGGAATAAGTGAGTTAATTCAAGGATTAAAAAAACGATTTAAAATTTCACTGATTTCTGGAGACAATGATTCAGAATTGAAAAATATAAAAAACATTTTAGGAGACAATAGCGAAATACTATTTAATCAAAGCCCTCAACAAAAACTAGATTATATCAAGTATTTACAAAATGGCTTATTGCAAAAAGTGATGATGATTGGTGATGGACTGAATGATGCTGGAGCATTGAAACAAAGCGAAGTAGGAATTGCTGTTGCTGATACAAAAAACAGCTTTACACCTTCATCAGACGGAGTGATAGATGCATCAGTACTACCAAAATTAAATGTATTTATACAACTAGCTCAAGCAGGAAAAAACATCATTTTTCTCACTTTTTGTATTTCAGCAATTTACAATATCATAGGATTGTATTTCGCAGTGCAAGGAATTTTATCTCCTGTAATAGCAGCAATATTAATGCCTTGTAGTTCAATCAGTATCATATTATTGACTTATGGTTTGACAGAGATGTATGCAAGAAAACTACATTTAAATAAATAAGATTATTCACCATAAAATAAATTGATATGAAAAATAGAAACACAACAAATAAAAATCTCACTATAAAAACAATCATAACATGAGTGTAATAATCATTTTATTATTAGTAAGTATAAGCATTGCAGGAGGGTTTTTGATTGCATTTTTTTGGAGTGTAAATGATGGACAATACGATGATGATACGAGCCCTGCACAAAGAATATTATTTGATAACAAAAAAATAAACACAAACAAAAAGTAAACTCAATATGAACCAAGAAAAATTTTATTACGACAACAAAATCCCCAGACTATTTGCGATAGCATGTATCTTTTGGGGTACCGTGGGTATGCTACTAGGCGTTATCGCCGCATTTCAATTAGCATTTCCAGTGCTCAATTTTAGTGAGTATATGCCATATCTTACTTTTGGTAGACTCAGACCAGTCCATACCAATGCAGTCATTTTTGCATTTGTGGGCAATGGTATTTTCACAGCGGTTTATTATGCTATTCCAAGATTACTAAAAACACCTATGTGGAATAGAGCGCTAAGCTTAATTCATTTTTGGGGCTGGCAATTTATTATAGTATGTGCTGCTGTGACACTATTGATGGGATATACTACAGGTAAAGAATATGCAGAATTAGAATGGCCAATCGATATACTTATCACTATTATTTGGGTAGTTTTTGGTATCAATATGTTTGGCACAATATTCACTCGAAGAGAGAGACATCTATATGTAGCTATTTGGTTTTTTATTGCTTCATGGGTTACAGTGGCAATGTTGCACATTGTCAATTCGTTTGAGATTCCAGTTTCTTTTATGAAAAGTTATTCATGGTATGCGGGTGTGCAAGATGCACTAGTACAATGGTGGTATGGACATAATGCCGTTGCATTTTTCTTGACTACTCCTTATTTAGGATTGATGTATTATTTTTTACCTAAAGCAGCAGATAGACCAGTATATTCTTATAGATTAAGTATCGTTCACTTTTGGAGTTTAATATTTTTATATATCTGGGCAGGCCCACACCACTTGCTTTATACAGCATTGCCAGATTGGGCACAATCCGTAGGAACAGCTTTTTCTATAATGCTTATATTGCCTAGTTGGGGAGGTATGCTCAATGGATTATTCACTCTAAGAGGTGCATGGGATAAAGTAAGAGAAGACCCAGTTTTAAAATTCTTTGTTGTAGCCGTGACATGTTATGGAATGAGTACGTTTGAAGGACCAATGCTTTCATTGAAAAATGTAAATGCAATTTCTCACTATAGCGACTGGACAGTAGCACACGTTCATATTGGTGCACTTGGATGGAATGGATTTATGACATTTGGTATGATGTATTGGTTGATACCAAAATTATTCAACGCAAAACTATATTCTAGAAAACTTGCATCTGCACATTTTTGGATAGGCACATTGGGTATTTTATTATATGCTATTCCTATGTACTGGAGCGCATTTCGTTCTTATTTTATGATGAAGGCCTTTACACCATCAGGGCAACTTGAATATGAATTTATTGATGTTGTTCAGACTGTCGTTCCGTTTTATGTTATTCGTGCAGTAGGAGGTACTATATTTTTGATAGGGGTTTTTTTAATGATTTATAATTTAATAAAAACAGCTCAAAGTGGAGATTTCGTAGAAAGCGAAGAAGCTAGCGCTGCTCCATTAGTAAAAGAATATACAGCTCCTAAAAATTCAATATGGCACAGTTTAATTGAAAGAAAACCTTTACTACTTTTAGTATTAAGTCTTATTGTAGTAGGTATTGGTGGTTTAGTAGAATTGATTCCTACATTTTTAGTAAAAGAAAATATTCCTACTATCGCATCTGTAAAACCGTATACTCCACTTGAGCTACAAGGAAGAGATATTTATATTAGAGAAGGTTGTTATAACTGTCACTCACAAATGATTCGTCCATTTAGATATGAGGTGACTAGATATGGAGAATATTCAAAAGCAGGAGAGTTTGTTTACGATCACCCTTTTCAGTGGGGTAGTAAACGGACAGGTCCAGACTTAGCTAGAATAGGTAAAAAGTATGGAGATAGCTGGCACTTCAATCATATGTTAGAACCTACATCAATGGCTCCAGGTAGTATCATGCCATCTTATCCTTCTATGTATGAAAACACGATAGATAAAGTTAGTACTAATTCTAAAATTCACGCAATGCGTAAAATGGGAGTTCCTTATCCTGATGGATATGAAGCAATAGCAAATCAAGACTTAGAAAAACAAGCTATGCAAATAACTAAAGGACTAAAAGAAAATAAAATAGAAATAGCTAGCGATAAAGAAATCATTGCGTTGATAGCATATCTACAAAGAATAGGTACAGATATTAAACTTGAACCAAAAAAATAGACATTATGAAATTTTCAACATATTTAACACAGATTTCAGGAGTAAGTATTTACCCAATAATATCACTTAGCATGTTCGTTGTGTTTTTTGTATTAATGATATTTTGGATGTACAGACTTCCAAAAAAAGAAATAGAAAGAATAGAGAACCTTCCATTTGATGATAAAAAATAAATTAATCATGATAAAAACAATTAAAAATATAGCAATTAGTATTTTGGTTTTTTGTGCTCCATTATTAGCAATTGGAGCCGAAGCAACTAATACAGCCACATCTGCTGGCAAAATGGAAATCGACATCAATTTTGTATTGATGTTGATAGCAGTTTTTTTATTAATCCCATTTTACTTTACGAGTAAAACATTTTTGTTTGCAGCAAAAGATTATTTTAAAAAACATATTACGAGTAGTAAAACTATTAGTATATTGTTTTTATTATTTGCATCACAATTGTTATTTGCACAATCGCCGATAAGTCCATCAGCAGATACACTTGGTGTTTCTAATCCAAAAAATTGGGTCACTATCGTTTTGATTTTAATTATAGTATTAGAGTTTATTTTTATTATTTATTTTTCATTACAAACAAATAAATTTTTAAATCCAACTATAAAAAAAGAAATTATAAATGAAGGAGTTGAAGAGCCTAGTACATTCCAATCATTCTGGGAAAAAATAAATAGTTTTAAACCAATCTCTGAAGAAGGAGAATTAGATACTGGTCATAGCTATGACGGTATTAGAGAATTAAATAATATCACCCCACCTTGGTTTATTGTTGGATTTGTAGCGTCAATAATTTTTGCAATAGTTTATCTATATGTATATCATGTGAGTGAGTCAGCACCACTACAAATAGAAGAGTACAATATAGAAATGGCTAATGCGGAATTGGAAAAAAGCAAATACCTAGCTACTCAAGCTAATAGTATAGATGAGAGTACAGTAACCTTGCTCACAGGCGCAGATATAGAAAGTGGTAAAACTATTTTTGCTGAAAAATGTGTTGCATGTCATGCAGCTTCTGGTGGAAGTATGCCAGGAGGAGTAGGGCCAAATCTTACTGATGAATATTGGATACATGGAGGAGATATAAAAGATGTTTTCAAAACTATAAAATATGGATGGCCTGAGAAAGGAATGATATCATGGCAAGACCAATTGTCTCCACTTCAAATAGCACAATTATCTAGTTTTATATTGTCATTGAAAGGAACGAATCCTCCAAATGCCAAAGAACCTCAAGGAGAACTTTATAGCGCAACTGTAGTATCTACAGATTCTTTAAAAACAAATATCGTTGATACAAACAATATAAAAATAGACACTACAAAACAAAAATAAAAAATTAGGTGAGGGAAGAAGATTTATTAAAGGCATCCTCTTATAGAGATAGAGTTTCTACCGTTACAGATACTGGAGGTAGAAAATGGGTATATGCAACCAAGCCTTTTGGTAAATGGTTTAATTATAGAAAAATATTAGCATATACTTATATTTTAGTATTTGTTATTCTGCCTTTTATAAAAGTGAATGGAATGCCTTTTATGATGATAAATATTCCACAAGGAAAATTTATATTATTTAGTAAAATATTTTGGCCTCAAGATTTTTTTATTTTCGCTATAGCTATGATTACATTTATCATATTTATTGTGTTATTCACTGTTGTTTTTGGTCGCTTATTTTGTGGATGGGTTTGTCCACAAACAGTTTTTTTAGAGTTTATATTCAGGCCAATTGAGTGGCTTATAGAAGGCATTCCAGGACAACAAAAAAAACTAAACGATGGCGATTGGACTTTTGAAAAAATTTATAAAAAAGCACTAAAGCATTTTATCTATTTTACTATTTTATTTATCATTGCCAATTTATTTTTATCATATATTATAAGCATAGATGAGCTATTAAAAATAATCAAAGAACCGCTCAAAGATCACATTCCATTATTATTTGGTTTAGTGTTTTTTACGTATTTATTTTATGCAGTTTTTGCTTTTGTAAGAGAGATTGTATGCACTACTATCTGCCCATATGGTAGATTGCAAGGAGTCATGTTTGATAAAGATACCATGCAAGTGGCATACGACTATGTGAGAGGTGAGCCCAGAGGAAAATTTAAAAAACATGCAGAACGAAGTGATGGTGATTGTATAGATTGTTTGAAATGTGTGAATGTATGCCCCACAGGAATAGATATTAGAAATGGATTGCAAATGGAATGTGTTGGTTGTACTGCATGTATTGATGCTTGTGATGATGTGATGGAATCTATTAATTTCAAAAAAGGATTGATAAGATATGCATCAGAAAATAAAATATCTACTGGTAAAAGTTTTCATTTCAATGGAAGAATGAAAGCATATACCGCTCTATTAAGTGTATTATTAGTAGTCATGATTTTTTTAGTGTCTACCAGAAAATCAGTAGATACATATATTTCTAGAGTAAAAGGACAACTCTATCAAGAAGCGCCAAACAATAAAATCAGTAATCTCTTTGAAGCTAAAATAATAAATAAAACAAATAAAGATATAGCAGTTACAATTAGAACAATAAATATAAACGGAGAAATAAAACTGATAGGTGCTAAAGAAATTATTCTTAAAAAAGAATCAATGAATAAAGTAGATTTTTTCTTAGAAATACCAAAAAGCGAATTAAAAAAACGTAGTAATGCTATTAAGATAGTAGTTTATAAAGGAGATGAAAAAATCCAAACAATCAAAACAAGTTTTTTAGGACCATTTAAATAAAATT
>CAMART010000013.1 GCA_945860705.1 Chitinophaga pinensis
GTCTACTTATACAATAATTTTAGACCTCATAATGCACTAAATTTTAACACCCCAATTTCTATACATTTACCTAAAACAAAAATCCCCACAAATATTTTACTTTTGCAGGGATAATTATTTAATCCGTCAACTTATTTCAGGACGTTACAGTGATATTAAATCTATAAGGATATTCAGTTTGTTATATTGATTTGATGTATATATTAGGTTTATATTTCTATAAATTACTACAATTAGTCTTAAATCTGTTTGATTTTAAAAATATTAGCATTTAAAATAATAGCATTTGGGGGCATATACATTTTACTTATTAGAATAATTATATGTCATAAAAATATTTCTAAACATATGTTATTTAGGAGAAATAAATTGGCTTAGTTAATATTTACTATTAGTATAAATTAATAAAATTTCATCATAATTTTTCAAATAAAAAAAACCTCAATTTCTTGAGGTTTCAATATAAATTAAATTATAAAAAATTAGTTTGAACTAGATTTGATAAGTTGTTTTGAAGTCACTACTCCATCTATATTCATTTTAATAACATAAACACCTGATGATAATCTTGAACCATCAAACTGTAACGATTGATCTCCTGAAGTTTGAGTACTATTATTTAGGGTGTTTAGTAACTTTCCATTTATATCAAATAATTCGATAATTACTTTAGAATCTTTTGAAATAGTGTAGTTCATATTAATCGTATTTACAAATGGGTTTGGAAACACGACCATTTCTACACTTGAATTATCTACAATAGTAGAAAGTTGATTACTCTCCTTAGAGGCAATATTCGTATTTCGAGTCATACCTTCTTTTTCTAATACGGTATATCCTCCTGTACACGGAAAATAATAAATAGAAGTATAACTATTGGTAGGTCCGTACACAATTGTATTTCCTTTATTAGTACCAAGTTGCAACTCTCCTACTTTAAAACACCAAACCATTTCGTCTGATTTTTTTTGATCTTGTATTTCATATTCTTCAAAATACATTTTATTGTTAATCACTAAACCTCTTAGTTTAATAACAGCATAATCTCCATTATCTGATGTAATATTGGTTGTTCCAGATATTTGTGTACCTGACTGAATCACATTCATCGTATAGGTAAATATTTTGAGAATTTGCTTGTGATCACTAGTATATTGATATCTTTTACCAGAATACGTTCCAGTAAAATCTAAAGAAGAAATATCTTTTATAGAAATCTCTTTTGTGCTTTTTATCAATGATATAGCGTCTTTAGGAACTAATTGAGTTTTTGAAATTTCTTTGTTGCCCGCTACTGCCAATAAAGGTAAAGCTAATACTGAAAAGCCTAAACTGATTTTTTGTATTAATTTTTGCATGATAAATTTTGTTTTTTAATGTGATACTAAGATAATATAACTTATAGATGAAAACAAAATATTTTTCCATAAATATTTTGTTAATATTTATTGTAAATAAAAAATCCCCGTTTATATAAACGAGGATTTAATATATTTTATTGTTTTGATATTACTATTTACCATCTGGGCTAGCAAAGAATGCTTTTTGTGCAGCATTTTCAGCATCTAGTTCCTTTAGTTTTGTATAGTACTCTTTTGCTTTTACAATATCTTTAGTATTTTTCCATGCCTCAGAACCTAAATATTCTAGTGCCATTTTAATATTATTTACATTTTTAGCATCTGCAAAATCAACTTTTGATAAATAAGCTTCAAAATGTGGTTTTGCTAAGTATAGAGTATTACCTGGATCCATAGAAGCATTAACTACTGCTCTATTAAGATAAGCATTTGCAAAACTTGGACTTTTCTCCGCTACTTTTGCATAGGCACCATCAGCATTTTGAAAATCTTTTAAGTTTTTATAGCTATTTCCTAAGTTATTATACTCTGTAGCAGACAAATCTTTACCCATTGCTATTTTTTTAAGATATGCTTGAATTGCATCTGTATATTTTTTTTGCTTATACAATGAATTTGCAATATCAGTTTGAATATCTACATTGTTTGTATCAATTTTCATAGCTTCGTTCAAGTATGTTACTCCTATGCTATCATTTCCAGTTTTGCTATATCCCATACCCATATACTTATAGTCTAGTGCTATCGTTTTTATATCACCTTTATTAGACATAAAGTTATTTAAGTTAGATAATCCGTTGGTAAAGTCTCCTGTTTCCATTTGAGAATATCCTAATAGTCTATCAGCATATTTCCATGTACTACCACTAGATTTGATTTTATTCAATTGAACGATTGCTTCATTGTATTGTTTATTGTCATACAAGAAGTAAGCATATCTTTGTTGAGCTAACGCACTATTATTCAATTCTAAATATTTTTCATAGTTCTGTATTGCTTGATCTTTTTTTCCAGCTAAGAAATATAATTCAGCTTTCTCTCTATATGCAGGTACGAATGTAGCATCGATAGCTTCTGCTTCTTTATATAAAGTAAGTGCTTCATTTGGGCTACCAGCTCTTTTATATATTTTACCTTTTCTGATAATAGCTTTTGTCAATTTAGGATTAAGTACTAATGCTTTATTGTACTCTGCTAATGCACCAGATGCATTTGTTGGGTCTTTTTCCAATACTAAATCACCTTTTAATAAAAACACATCTGTATTTGTAGGATCTAGTCTTTCTGCATCTACAAGTATCAATTCAGCAGCTGCTAAATCTTTTTTAGTAGAATAGATATACGTTTCTGCTATTTCGCAAAGTACTTTAGTTCTTTCAGCTTTTTTAACTGATTTATCATTGATTAAAGTTTTAGCTTTTGTGAAATACTCTGTAGCTTTATTGATATCACCATTTTCATAGGCCAGTTTTCCAAGTCCTACATTATTCAATGCAGAGTTTGAATTGATGCTCAATCCTTTTTCAAAAGCTGCTTTTGCTTCAGCTTGTTTTTCCAATTTCAGTAGATTCTGACCTTGATAATAATAGATATCTGCATTAGTAGCATCTGCACTTATTAAAGTATTAAATGCTTTTTCAGAGCTTTCATAAGCTTCGTTTTCAGAGAGTCTTATTGCATCTGCTAATGTTTGTCCAAAAGTACTACTAGCTATTATTGCACTAGTAAAGAGTGTTAAAAAAAATTTCTTATTCATAAGTCAAAGATAGTTTCTTTTTTATTTTAATTAATGTTCAATATTTATTTTCACAGTTCTAGTAGGAACTATTGCAGGAACTATGCCATTTTTTAAAATGATGAGTTGTCCCTTCTCTCCAGCCACATAAGAGGTAAATCCAGATACCAATCCATTGCCTCCTTCGGTATTGATCATATAGAGTTTTCTGGTATATGGATACTCATCACTACTGATATATCCTTGTAGTGGCAAAAATGCTTCACTAGTTTCATCTTTTTTCACAGCTACTAGACTAATTTTATTGAGTAAGGCATTGCAAGAGCTATCATCTCTGTCGCTTATCCATCCATTGCTTATTATTCCTATAGCTCCTGGATATTTTGCTACATAATCAAAAACCGCCATATTATTTCCTGCCACTGTGATGTTTGAGGGAAAAGTATTTGAATGGATAAAACTATCTTTCAAATAACGTGCATTCGAGCTTCTTTGATTGTCCAGTACCACAACTAAACTTGAATTTAAAGAGCCATTATTATTCAAGTCTTTCCAATTTTTTGCTTTTCCAGATAGTATTTGGTCTATTTGCTTCTTTGTAAATACAGAATCTGGATTATTTTTATTTACAATAAATGACACGGCATCTTTAGCTATCTCCACCATTCTAGGTTGAATATTTCTTGCTTTAAAAATAGCTATTTCATTTGGATTTAATTCTCTACTAATCACTGCCAAATCTACACTATCATCTATCAACGCTTTTATTGCCTCTTCTTCTGGAATATATCTCTCATTAATAGTAGCATCTGCATATTTACTCATAAAAGTAAATACTTGTGTACTCATCAAAACATAGTAACTCTCATCTACGCAAATATTCTCTTTGCCTTGTGTAGGGGTATCACGCTCGTTGGCTGGTGTATAGTTGCATGAACTTGCAAAAACAATTATTCCTAATAAAAAACAGCTATTAAAGTAACTCTTCATGATCTTTTGCTTTTATGATTTGATAAAAACGAATCCCTCTAACTGCAGCATATAATAAAAAAATACATCCTAGAATAGTTCTATTGCTTCCACTAATTAATTCTAAATTAATATTTGTTGTAAGCATACCGATACCAATCACCAATATGATTATAATCATCACTAGGCTAAATATATTCATTGGGTGCATCCACTTCGTATTCATTATATATATATATTTTGGTTTGCAATATTATACTTATTGTGTGAATTAAAAAAAGCCTATGTCTTAAATTCTTTAATTCATAGGCTTTTTTAAGATTAATTATCTTTCAATACAAAATTGATGGGCAGATAAAAGTAAACTCGTGCTGGTTGACCGCCACTCATACCTGGTTTCCATTTTTTCATACTTTTTACTACTCGTAATGCCTCTTTATTTAGTTGTGTAAAACCTCCGCCTTTCACTACTTCTGCATTTCCTACACTTCCATCTTTTTCAATTACAAATTTCACCACTACTTTAGATTGTTCACCAAGTTCTCTAGACATAGTAGGATAATTTACTGTACTACTTATATATTTAAATAAAGCTGATTCACCTCCTTCGTATTCTGGCAAGACATCTGGAAAAGAATAAATAGTATTATCTTCTTCTATAACATTAGGTTTTACTCCGCCTGTGACATTAGTTGTAGGTATTATTGGATCTGGGTCTACATCTGTAACTGGATCTTTAGCATTGATATCAGCATGTGGGTTATTGATAATAGGGACATCACTAGTAACTACTTCATTGTCTACTAAATCAACTCTTGATAAGTCCAAACCTCTTACTTTCTGTATTTCAGGTTTAATATCCACTTTTGGAGGATCTAATTTTAAAATTGGTTTTATTGGTGGTGGTATATCATACACAATGTTTTTTACAATAATGCCTCCATCGTCAAATTTTGGAAGATGTACTATATCATGTTTTACCAAAAACTGAGTGCATAATAGTGCAACTAGCAATCCTGTAGCACCTATCACAGAATAAATAAGTACCATATCATAATCTCTACGAAGTTGATAAGCTCCATACATTTTGTTTCTGTTTTCAAAAACAAGGTCGTTTCTTCCATTATCCAATGGGCTAGACCAGTCTAATAATATTTTTTGTAATAACATGATATTCTATTTTTATAAGTTAATAATGTGATTCTTTAAATACTAGAATCAATATATACTAATAATCCATAAATAGAATTGTCATATTATTGTCATAAGAAAATGTTAATTAAATATGCATATGTTAAAAAATCTTAATAAACTTAATATTGAGTTAACATTAGAATTTAATCTTTGCATAACATAATCTTAATATAAGGATTAGAAGCATAACATTAAATTAATATAACAAATGAATATTAAGAGAGAATTAAAAATAAAAACCTTAATCTTTTTAAGTTTGATATTTTTCAATATTACAGCTTTGAAATCTCAATCAAGCGATAGCATATCTGATTTCAATAATAAACTTGAAAAACAAGAGTCAGAAAAAAAATGGTATGACAATATATCTATTAGAGGTTATACCCAAATAAGATATAATCGTTTACTTGAATCTAATGAAGATTTAGGTTGCGAACAATGCGATAAATCTTGGGGAAAAGGTGGAGGTTTTTTTATCAGGCGATTACGTGTTATTTTATCTGGGCAATTAGGAAAACATATTTATTTTTATATTCAACCGGACTTTGCAAGTGCTCCAGTTTCAGATAAACTAAATTTTACTCAAATACGAGATGCTTACGTAGATGTTAACTTTGATAAAAAAGCAGAATTTAGATTTAGAATAGGACAAAGTAAAGTTCCTTACGGTTTTGAAAACTTGCAATCTAGTCAAAACAGACTAGCTTTAGATCGTAATGATGCCCTTAATAGTGCTGTAACAAATGAACGAGATATTGGAGTATTTTTTTATTGGGCACCTGAAAAAAAGAGAAAATTATTCTCTGAACTTGTCAGATCAGGTCTTAAAGGAAGCGGGGATTATGGCGTTATTGGATTTGGCGTATTCAATGGTCAAACAGCAAATGCCTTAGAATTAAATAAACAACCTCATGTAATAATAAGAGCTACATATCCATTTGAAATTAAAAAACAAATAATAGAAGTAGGTATACAAGGATACATGGGTAAATATGTTTTACCTGTATCAAATCTTAGTAAAGGTGTAAAAGTTAGAGAAGATTTAACATATAAAGATCAACGAGTAGCAGCATCATTTATGTTATATCCTAAGCCATTTGGTATACAAGCTGAATATAATTTTGGTCGTGGACCAGAATTTAATAAAAATACTGATTCTATCGAATTACAAAATCTACATGGTGGATATATACAAATGATGTATAATCTTAAAATTAAAAAGCATATCCTAATTCCTTTTGTAAAATATCAATATTATAATGGTGGCAAAAAACATGAAAAGGATGCAAGAAGCTACGAAGTGAGTGATTTTGAAATTGGATTTGAGTGGCAACCATTAAAATATTTTGAATTTGTTGCAAATTATACTTTCTCAAATAGAAGATATGAGGATTTTTCAAAACCTAATAATTTCCAATCTGGAAGATTATTACGACTACAAGCACAGTTAAATTTTTAAAGTTTTTAACATTTACTTAATATTCTAATAATTATAAATTCAATAAATAGTAATAATCTTACACAATAAATTAATTAAAAAATGGAAATATTTCAATCCTTTTCTGCAATCACAATAGTTCTTTTGGCACTCTGTCTCTTATGTGTATGTGCTTTTGAATTTATCAATGGATTTCATGATACAGCCAATGCAGTAGCTACAGTTATATATACAAAATCATTAAAACCATTTACAGCAGTTGTTTACTCAGGTATTCTTAATTTCTTAGGTATGGCTACTAGCTTATATTTAATAGGCCCAAAAGTAGCTATGGGTATAGTGAAACTGATGCCGATAAATGACATGATGGCTCAGTCTACTGGTGTCGGCATTGCACTAATATTTGCTATTCTATTAGCAGCTATTGCATGGAATTTTATCACATGGTATTTAGGGATTCCATGCTCTAGTTCACACACTCTTATTGGTTCGCTTATAGGTGGTGGTATTGCATTTCAATATTTCTATAAGGGAGCTGGTCCAAACTGGGAAAAAGCTATGGATATAGGTAAGTCTTTGTTATTATCTCCGTTATTTGGTTTTGCTGTGGTAATTTTACTAATGATTGTACTTCGTTTAATCATAAAAAACAAAGTTTTATTTTCTGAACCTACAGAAGAATCAAAACCACCTATGTGGATTAGAGCTATTCTATTTGTTACCTGTGGTTTGGTAAGCTTTTTTCATGGTCAAAATGATGGTCAAAAAGGGTTGGGATTATTATTAGTAATATTAATGACTTTTATTCCATTGCACTTTGCAATTAATAAAAATATGGACATAACTAAAACAACTGCTGAAGTAGATAAATTGATTGGAGATTATACATTGATTTCTTCAAAAACTAATAATATAGAAATAGCAAAATCACTAGAAACGGCTGTTGATTTAAAACAAAAATTAGCTTCTCTAAATAAAAATGATAAAAATCAATTATTTGCAGTAAGAAAAGCCATTGCTTCATTAGTAAAAAATGCAGAATCACTTGAAAAAGACAGTGAATCCAACGTAGATAAAGTATCAATAAAACTAATCAGTACTGATTTAAAACCACTAAAGAAACATATAGAGTTCACTCCATTATGGACCGTACTTCTTATTTCATTTTGTCTAGGTTTAGGCACCATGATAGGCTGGAAAAGAATAGTAGTAACTATAGGTGAAAAGATTGGTAAAACTCATCTTACCTATGCACAAGGAGCATCAGCAGAATTAGTTGCAGCAACTACAATAGGTTTGAGTTCTTATTATGGATTACCTGTATCTACCACACATGTACTTTCGAGTGGTATCGCAGGTAGTATGGTGGCAGCAAAAGGGGTGAAAAATCTTCAAAAAAGCACTTTAATAAACATAGGATTAGCATGGTTGCTTACTTTACCAGTTACTATTTTATTGGCTGCGTTATTATTTTTTATATTTCACTTATTTATTTAAATCAGTTCAATTATAGATATTAAAATCCTAAGCTTTAAGCTTAGGATTTTTTTTATGCCTTTTTATTACATAAAAAATCAGTATCAGATAAATGGTATAAGCAAACATATCTATAGCTGTATATAACCATAGAAACTGGTGAAATTCTAGATGTTTAAAAAAGTATAGAGATGCAATAGATAAAAAATAAAATACTTGCCAAGCACTCAGCATTTTTACTTCTTCATATACTGTAAATACACAACTCAGTGGAGATACTGCAAATCTAAATGCAAAACCACAGGCAAGAATAGCCGTAACCTCACCAGTACTTCGCCAAGATTCGCTATAAATAAAAGCAAAAACTGATGGTGCAAAAAATTGTAAGACCAACCATATAAGAATGGAAATAGCTAATAATGATATAAATACTTTCTTAACTTCAGGATAAATAACTTGATGATTATTCTTTTTGGCACTGAGTCTTTGAAGTAACAATTGTGATAGATTTACAGAGATTATGGATAAAGGAACAGCGAGTATAGTTCGCGAATTTCCAAAATCTGCAGTATCATTTACATTTAAATAAAATGCACTGATAAAAAACAAACTCAAATTGCTCGATAATGCATTGAGAACTGCAGGTATAGAACCTATCACTGCAAATTGATAGTATCTTTTTGCCAATGATTTTACTAATGAAAAATCAATATCTTTGAATGAAAACCCAGCATTGGCAGATTGTGAAGAAGACATAATAGAAACTGCCACTCGACCTGAAAAATCTCCCCAGAGTTGACCTGCTGGCACTCTTAAGAAACCGAATACTATATTCACTATCGATTCTACTATACGTTGACTGATTCTATTGATAGAAGATGCAGTAAATCTTTTTTCTCGAGTAAGGTAATAGTTGAATCCCTGATAAATACCTATGAAAGTTAATGTTGGAGGTAATAAAAAAATCCATTTTTCAAACGCATGATTACCTAGTAAAATACTTACAGGTGATGCAATAAAATAACATAGTATCGTAGAAATAACTCCAACAAAAAGACTTATCAAAAATGTTAAGACAACTAAATGTTGTGCTTCTCTCCTGTCTTTTGGAAGCACGATGGCTTGTTCGTATCTCAGCGTAAAAAATATAAAGAATATAGCAATAGCACCAAAAAATAGATTATATAACGCAAAATCTGACTTGGTGTATATTCTAGACATCAATGGTGATAGTAGAATAGGGATAGCTTGTGCAATGATGGTACCACCCATCAATACGGAGATATTTTTAAAAAAATCTGTTTTTAAATATTTATTTATCATAGCTTTTTTGCTATCCATAATCAAAAATACGATAGTTTTGTCTTTGTATGAAGAAAAGAATATCACTTTACATTTTCTTATTTTTTTTATTGACAAGCTTCGACATATTTGGAGCTAAAGAATTAAAACTTGTTTCTAAAAATTCTATAATAAAAACTACGAATATCAATTTATCTGTAGCAAAAAAAGATGCAAAAAAACTAAATCTAATTCAACAAAAAATAGATAGTATACTCACTCAAATAAATAATGATTTTAGTTTGAGCAATAAAAATAGTTTTACCAATCAATTAAATAAAAATCATGAAGTGGTAGCTTCTTCAGAGTTTATAAAATTATTTCAAACTTCTTATGAAATATATGCCAACACAAGAAGTACATACAATCCAACAGATTTCGTTTATGAAGAATATTGGAGTAAAAAAATCATTAATAATATAACAAAAGCAGATAGTAATGCGCTTGATACTTTATACAAATACAATATATTTAGTGGATTTATGAATGGCGATAGTATCAATAATAAAGATACTTTTCACCTGCTTTTTATGGATGACTTTATGTTTAAAGTTTCTTTTGAAACTATTTTGCCAGGTTATAAACTAGATAAAATAAAAGCACTACTTCAATCGTACAATTTAAAGTTTTATAAAATAGAATTGAGTGAACAAGTTTTTTACGCCAATTCATTTTATAATGGAAGCTATAAGCTGTCTTGCAACTCAGAGAAAAATGATGAAATAGGACTAGATTATACTCAGAATTTCAAATTTAATAAAACATACTACAAACTACTGAAACAAAGCAATACAGTTCGTATTTGGTCTACTGATGCAACAAAAGCCTGTGCTTATGCCAATGTATTTTGTAATACTCAACTTGAAAATAATCATCAATATTGGAAAGACTTGATACATTTTGAGTCGGAATTTAAGTAGATAAAATATACATTTGCATAATAGAATACCTATAAAAATATCATATGAACAAATTTGAACAATTAGCATCAAAGACAAATGAAGCCCTATTGGGTGGTGGCGAAAAAAGAATAGCAGACCAACACAAAAAAGGAAAACTTACTGCTCGTGAACGAATTCATTTTTTTATGGATGAAGGTAGTTTTGAGGAAATAGGCATGTTTGTTCAACATCGTTGTAAAGATTTTGATATGGAATCTCAGCAATATCTAGGCGATGGAGTTGTGACTGGATATGGCACTGTCAATGGACGTTTAGTCTATGTTTTCTCACAAGATTTTACCGTATTTGGAGGTTCATTGAGCGAAACTCATGCTGAGAAGATATGTAAAATAATGGATTTAGCCATGAAAAACGGAGCACCAGTAATCGGACTCAATGATAGTGGTGGTGCAAGAATTCAAGAGGGTGTAGTTTCTCTAGGTGGATATGCTGATATTTTTTATAAAAATACACAAGCAAGTGGAGTGATACCTCAACTAAGTGCCATCATGGGACCATGTGCAGGTGGAGCAGTGTATTCTCCAGCTATTACAGATTTTATATTGATGGTAGAAAATACCTCTTATATGTTTGTGACTGGACCAAACGTAGTAAAAACAGTGACTCATGAAGATGTGACTAGTGAAGACTTGGGTGGGGCTCATACACATGCAAGCAAAAGTGGAGTAACTCATTTTGCTTGTGCCAATGAACTAGAATGTATAGATCATATAAAAAGATTGCTCAGTTATATGCCACAAAATTGTGAAGAGAATACTCCTGCACAACCATATACATCTGGTAATGAAAAAAGAGAAGCATTAAATAATATAGTGCCTGACAATGCGAATCAACCATACGATATGCGTGAGGTTATTGAATTGATAGCCGATGAAAATTCTTTCCTTGAAGTACATAAAGAATGGGCAGATAATATAGTGGTAGGTTTTGCTAGAATAGCGGGCAGAAGTATTGGTATTATTGCAAATCAGCCTGCAGTGCTTGCTGGAGTTTTAGATATCAATTCATCTAGAAAAGGTGCAAGATTTGTACGTTTTTGTGATTGTTTTAATATTCCATTGCTTACTTTAGTAGATGTACCAGGATTTTTGCCAGGTACCGATCAAGAATGGCATGGCATCATCACCAATGGTGCAAAACTACTCTATGCACTCAGTGAAGCAACTGTGCCTAAAATAACTGTAATCACTCGTAAAGCATATGGTGGAGCTTATGATGTAATGAATAGCAAACATATAGGTGCAGATATGAATTATGCTTGGCCACAAGCAGAGATAGCTGTGATGGGCGCAAAAGGTGCGGCAGAAATTATCTTCAAAAAAGAAATCACCGAAGCTACTGATAAAGAAGCTAAACTGAAAGAAAAAACAGATGAGTATACAGATAAATTTGCAAATCCATACTTGGCAGCTGCTAGAGGATTTGTAGATGAGGTAATACTACCTGAGCAAACTAGAGAAAAACTCATCAAAGCATATAAAATGCTTGAAAACAAAGTAGCTAATATGCCTAAGAAAAAACATGGAAATATTCCGTTGTAGTTTCTTTTTAATTATTAAATATTAAACTCTTTTCTAATTTCATATTGATTATCTTTATAGTTATATATAGAATATATTTTTTATATAAATTATAAATTAGATTAATTATTATGAAAAAAAGTATATTATTAGTGTTCGTGATATTACAATTTTATGGTTGTAATCATAAAAAAGAAAGTAAAATTATTGATAATAAAATAAAAGACAATAATACTTTAAATTCTACACAGTCTCAATATGCTATTGAATCCAATACTATGATTTTTTATGATAATAGTATTGCTGACGCTATCAAAGCAAGAAAATTTTATAAATGCTCTGATGTATTTAATGACAATGTATATGCAAAAGTATACGACAATAATACTAGTTTTAAAAAAATAAGAGTTGTAAGTTTTATTTATAATGAAAGTCAATTATTAGAAATTGATTTGAGACAAAATAATAACGTAGCTGTTGTAGAATGCTATATATTAGGCTATATCATTAGTAATGGTAGTGGAGGTAGTATTTTAGAAGTAATCAATCCTAGAAATGAATGGAAAGTCGAATTATTTATAGATGATATAAAAAGTGATTTTGGTACTATCAGTAATAAATTAAATGATAATAGAACAACTGGGGCAGATCCAATTGTAAATAAAAATGATAATAATCGAACACTACCTTTTAGAAGAATTAATGTATTTAATTCAGAAGTTTACCTTAAAAGTTTTGAAGAAAACATACAGTATAAAGTAGTAGATATATATAGACCAGCAGAGCTATACAGAAGTTTCACAAATCCACCTACTGGTTCGCAATCTAGTTGGTTTGTTACAGCAATACCAGTTGATAATAATCGAAAAATATCTAGTGGAAATTTAAAATATTTTAAAAACCCAAGGATTATAGAAGACTAGTATATTAAATACTAAATTTGATAAATTCATAATTTGAACTTATAAATTTATTTTTGCTCTTGCTCCTAGTTCTACTACTTCAAAATCTTTTATTTTACCAGCATCTAGTGTGAAACGAACACAGGTTTTTACTTTATGAAATCCGTGAACTCCACATGCTCCTGGATTGACAAAAAGCATATTATTTCTGGTAGTGTCTCTTAGAACTCTCAGTATATGTGAGTGACCACATATAAAAATATCTGGTTGGTAATCATTTAGTTTTTCCAACGCTCTAAAATCATACTTTTTGGGTGTGCCTCCATAGTGATTTATATAGATTTTCAAACCTTCCATTTCAAAAAACAAATCAAATGAGGTGCATAATCGTATAGTAGCATCATCAATATTTCCATAAATTGCCTTGGTCGGTTTGAATGCTTTTAGCTGATCAAGAAGCTCTATAGAGCCTATATCGCCTGCATGCCATATTTCATCTACCTCTTTAAAAACTTCAAAAATCTTCTCATCAAGATGGCTATGTGTATCGCTCATCAAACCTATTTTCTTCATATTGTAAAGAAATGAATATTTTTGCATAAAATAAATAAGAATGCATAAATATCTATTCATCGTAATCAGCTTATCAATCGTATTATTTTCATGCAATGATGATAAAGCAAAAGCAAAATTGAAAGCAGACATAAAAACTGAAGAACAAAAACTATTTTCAAAAGAAGGAATCTATAAATGGGATAGCAAAAAAGCAGATAAATTAATCGATTTATATACCAGTTATTCTACTAAGTTCCCTAAAGATTCTACAGCACCTGAGTTTCTTTTTAGAAGTGCAGAGCTTTGTGTTGGCTCACAAAGATATAAAGATGCTATAGCAAAATATGATTTGATAATAGCAACATATCCCGATTATAAAAAAACACCTGTTTGTATGTTTTTAGCTGGGTTTAACTATGAAAACAATATGTATGACCTTAAAAATGCAAAGAAATATTACGAAACTTTTATTGCAAAATATCCAAATGATCCATTAGTAAATGATGTGAAAATCTCTCTTCAAAACCTTGGTAAATCACCTGAAGAAATCATCAAGGAATTTGAAAAAAAGAATGCTGTTACGCAGTAGTATTTAATAACTTATTTATAGAACGAATCACTTCTTCTGGGTGAGTTATCAGATTGAAATGATCGCCATTTACCTCATCACATTTCTGTTTTGGAAAACGTATTAATCTATCTGCTTTAGAATGAATACGCAAGTCAGGTTCTGGCATATTTTCTATGATGCAACCATTCAAGATAAGCTTCATTTGATTATAAATATTTTTATTATTGCCTTTTATCAATCTTTCATAGTTTTCTATAAATATTGATTCAGATGGCAGACCTTTGTATTGTTTTTTGATAAAATATTTTTTTGATATCGTATTGAATGTCAAACCATATTTCACACAAAAAGCGATGATATTATAATTATTAATTGGAAATCTAACTCGATCCATATCTGTCCATGATGCTATTTGTATAGACTTACAATTCGTCACATATTTCAAATGATAGCTTATCCATCCACCTAATGAATGCCCTATCACTATATCTGAATTTTTTATTTGATATTTTTGAGCCAAATCTTTTGCATAATCTATGGCTTTATAGTTTGGTTTTATATTATCTCCAAGCTCCTCCCAATTATCAATAAATAGTTTTTCTTGATTAAATGCAGGATGAATCTTGTCAAAAATACTAGGCTTTTCTCCAAATCCATGTATGAATATCATTCTCATATAAGTAGTTTTATATATTTCAAATCTACATTAAATTAATGTAATTTGAATATTTTCTTATTGTTTTAGACGAATTAAAGTCTTATCTTTGCAAACCAAAAAATTACACCATTATGCTATCAACATTCAACGAAGTAAAGATTTTCAGTGGTCAAAAAAGTCAATATTTAGCTGAACAAATAGCAGAGTTTTATGGTCAACCTTTAGGAGAAATAATAGTTCAAAGATTTAAAGACGGAGAGTTTCAATTAGTTATCAATGAATCTGTACGTGGAAGTTATGTGTTTTATATACAAAGTACTTTCCCTCCAACAGATAATTTGATGGAGCTTTTGATGTTTGTAGATGCTGCAAAAAGAGCGAGTGCTGGATATATTTGTGTAGTGATACCATATTTTGGATTTGCTAGACAAGATAGAAAAGACAGACCAAGAGTATCTATCACAAGCAAGTTAGTAGCTAATCTATTGACTGCAGCAGGTGCAGATAGAGTGATGACAATGGATTTGCATGCAGACCAAATACAAGGATTTTTTGATATCCCTGTAGATCACCTAAGCAGTACAGCTATCTTTAAGCCATATATTCAAAAATTAGAATTAGACAATCTTACCTTTGCTACTCCTGATGTAGGTGGCACAAAGAGAGCTCGTTCTTATTCGCAGTATTTTGAAAATTGCGGTTTAGTTATCTGCGATAAGTTTAGAAAAAAAGCAAATGAAGTAGCGGAAATGACTTTGATAGGTAATGTAGAAGGTAAAAATGTAATCTTAGTAGATGACATTATAGATACTGGTAATACCTTATGCAAAGCTGCTAAAATCATCATGGATGGTGGAGCTAAAAGTGTACGAGCAATCTGTACACATGCAGTACTTTCTGGTGATGCTATAGAAGGAATAGAAAAATCAGTATTGACAGAACTTATCGTATCTAATACTATTCCTCTAAAAAGAGAAAGCGATAAAATAAAAGTATTGAGTGTAGCTCAGTTATTCAGCAAGTCTATCAGACATGCACACGAAAACAAATCTATCAACTCATTATTTATAAAATAAACAGTATTATATTTTTTAATTTTTTAAACAAAAACAATGGAATCAGTAAAATTAGTTGGCGAGACTAGAAAAGAGATGGGCAAAAAAGCCTCTACTCTATTAAGAAGAGAGAATAGCGTGCCATGCGTGATTTATGGAGGAAGTGAAAACATAAATTTTCATGCCCCACAGAGCGCATTCAAAAAAGCTATCTACACAGATCAATTCGTAAAAATAGTTATCACTATTGATGGCAAAACGGTTGATGCAATTGTAAAAGACGTTCAATTTCATCCACTAAGTGATGCAATCACACACGTAGATTTTTTACAATTAGTACCTGGTAAAAAAGTAGTAGTAGAAATACCAGTAAGAGTATCTGGTTTTTCTAAAGGGGTACAAGCAGGGGGTAAATTGATGATCTCTACAAAGAAAATCAAAATCAAAGCTGTAGTAGAAAACTTAGTAGACCATATCGATATCAATGTAACTGAACTTGAAATGGGTAAATCTATCAAAGTAAAAGAAGTACAAATACCAAACGTAGAGATTTTGACTCCAGGAAATATTCCTTTAGTTACTATCACTGTACCAAGAGCTGCTAAGCAAGAAGCTAATGCTGCTAACAAAAAATAATTTTAGATAAATAAATTATTTTATGAAGTATTTGATAGTAGGACTTGGCAATATAGGTAACGAATACGCAAATACTAGACACAATATCGGTTTTGATATTGCAGATCATATAGCAAATAAACAAGGCGTTTCATTCAAGATGGAACGCCTTGCTTTTTATACAGAATACCGCTTGAAAAACAAAATGGTATACCTGATAAAACCTACCACATATATGAACTTGAGTGGAAAAGCACTCCACTACTGGATGCAAGAGCTCAAAATACCTAAAGAACAAATCCTGATTTTGGTAGATGAGATAGCATTACCATTTGCTAAAATAAAAATAAAACCTAGTGGCTCTGATGGTGGACACAATGGACTAAAAAGCATTCAGTTTATACTCAACTCAACTATCTATCCACGACTTAGATTTGGTGTAGGCAATAACTATGCAAAAGGACAACAAGTAGAATACGTATTGGGCAAATTTGCACCAAATGAGCAAAAAGAAATACCTGCACTACTCGAAAAGTGCAATAATGCTATAGAATCTTTTGTACTTGAAGGACTTGAAAATTGTATGACTAAATTTAATTAGTCACTATTTTCTTTTGATAAAATAATGCTCCAATAATACCAATACTAGCTCCAAATAATAAGCCCGCAATCACATCTGAAGGGAAATGTACACCTACATATACTTGAGCATAGGCAATAGATAATGACCAAAATCCAAAGAATATACAAGCACCTAAGCTTTTGTAATATCTATAAAAAAACAAGGAAAATAATACGGTTAAGCATGCATGATTGCTGGCATGTGCAGATGGCATACTATAGCCACCACTACATTTGATGAGGAGACGAATGTGATTCATATTTTCTGCTAGTTCGCAGGGACGCAGTCTATCAAAGTAATTTTTAAGGACTTGACTGCATATAAAATCTGATAAGGAAACACAAACAATCACCAATACGATATATTTCCAAGCTTTATGTTTTTCTTTAGAAATCACAAGAACAAACAAAAATAAATAAAGTGGTATCCAAGTAAGTTTGTTGCGTATGGCTGGCATCATCATATCAAACATAGGATTGGTCCAATCACTATTGATAAGATAAAATAATTGAAGATCTAGATTGAGTAAACCTGATAACATTGTAACACAAACATACTAATGTTTGATATATTTTATTAAAAAAAGGAAGTTTTCCTGCTTAATATAAATCAAATACTTAAAGTAAACTTGATGATTTATGAGAAAAAATTGATATATTTGATAAAGTATTTGCGAAACAAGATATCACTAAAACCTTCGCCAATCTACCTAAATTTGGTGTGATTGGCGAAACTGAGTTTCGCATATATATAAGTTATGCCTCACCCTATGACAACCGTAAACAAACTGACAGACAGAAATAAAATATGAAAGCAAACGAAACCAAAGTAGATAAATTCTTAGCGACAAATGAAACAACATTTGCTATTCCTGTTTATCAGAGAAATTACGACTGGACACTTTTTCAATGTAAACAGCTACTTCACGACATTATCGAAACGGGTAAAAACGACAAGACAAATGCTCACTTTATTGGGAGTATAGTGTATGTTCACGATGATGTTTACACAGCATCAGGCTTAACGGAATTAACCATAATTGACGGACAGCAACGTCTTACGACCATTACATTAATTTATATCGCACTTTACAGACTTGCAAAGGAACTTGACAACCAAATGCTAGTTAACCGAATTCAGAAAACGTATTTAATAAATGAATTTGCACCCGAAGAAGAAAAGCTGAAATTAAAACCAACCGAAAATAATAAAGAAGCACTTCGACACATTCTAAATTCAACAGACGGAGAAGAATTTAAGGGCTACTCAAAAATTATAGAAAATTTCGATTATTTCAGGTCAGCAATTAATGCAGAGAACTTTGAAGTTATTCAGCGTGGACTTTCTAAACTCATTTTCGTTGATATTGCACTTGACAGACAAAAAGATAATCCGCAAAGAATTTTTGAAAGTCTGAATTCAACAGGACTTGAATTATCACAAGCCGACCTTATTAGAAACTATATTCTAATGGGACTTTCAAGAACAAATCAAGACAGAATTTACAAAAGCTATTGGGAAGTAATAGAGAAAAATGCAAAGGATGAAACATTGAATAAAACTCGTGTTTCTGAATTCATTCGTGATTACTTAACTCTTAAAAACAAAGAAATACCAAACAAAGGTGACGTTTACGCAAAATTCAAAGAGAAATATCCTACTTCAACCATTGACGAATTGGAGCTTGTTCTCACAGAATTAAAATCATTAGTTAAGTATTACAATAAACTAACTAATCCGAAAAACGAACCTGACAAACTAATACGAATTCAACTTGAATACATCAACAGATTAGAAATAAATGTTGCATTTCCCTTCTTAATGAAGGCATATGAAGATTTTTCAAATGACATAATTGATAAAGCAACTTTTATTTCAGTTTTATCGACAGTTCAATCATTCACATTCAGACGTTTCATTTTAGGCTTGCCGACCAATGCACTTAATAAAATATTTATGGGCTTATACGACAAAGTTGAGCCTAACAATTATTTGTTTTCAATTCAAAAATCTTTACTGCAAAGGTCAGGTGTTCAGCGGTTCCCAAGAAACACAGAAACGATAAACGCACTAAAAGAAAAAGATGTTTACAACATTAAACCTAAAAACCGAACCTATTTATTAGAACGACTTGAGAACTTTCAAAACAACGAACCAGTAGCAATTGAAGGAAATTCCGACATAACAATTGAACATATTTTTCCGCAAAACCCTGACCCAAAATGGAAAATTGAATTAGGTGCAGACGAATACAATTTGATAAAAGAAAACTATCTAAACACAATCGGAAATCTTACTCTATCAGGCAACAACGGCAAATTAAGTAACAAGCCATTTCTTGACAAGAAAATAATGAACGTTGACGGCAAAGAGCAAGGTTATACTTTCAGCAGACTTTGGCTAAACAGAGATTTGAAAGAAAAATCAAAATGGGATAAAACAGAGATTGAAGAACGAGCAAATACTATTTCCGAACGATTTATTAAAATTTGGGAAATCCCTGAAATTGACATTGAACTCGAAGCAACTAATGACGATATAAACATTTTTGATGCAGAAGACCCAAAACACAAGAAGTTAGAGTATGCTATTTTCTTCAATCAAAAACTTGAAGTTACACAAGTAGCAAAACTTTATATTGAAGTGTTCAAACAATTATTCGACTTACAACCAGAAACCTTTTTTACATCAGAAATTGGCGACCGACTTAGTTTGACAAAAACACCTGAAGCGATCGGATTAAGACAAGCAGTTCCGATAAGTGAAACATATTTTATAGAAGCAAACATTGACAATGTGGGCAAGTTCGACAGAATAAAACAAGCCTTGACAATTTTTGGATTTGAAGACGAATTATCAATCAAATATGCTGACTAGAAAAGAAGGGCGAAGGCATAACACGGGTTTGGCAAAAGTGGCGGTTCGGTGCTCCACAGACACATTTGTGGTTAATCAAAGTTTGGTTCTCCGCATCAACATTTGTGGTGAAAATCGCCACCTTCGCCAAGCCCGAAACCGTTATAAGTAATTTTAAGACAGACCACAATATTCAATAAATATGACTGAAAGAAAAGATATATATGATTCTTTGAAGCTGAAATTGGAAGCTGTGGGATTTCAATTTGAAAAAGAGCAAAAACCACACCTTCAAAATAGAAAAGAGAATGAACTGAAATTTATTCATCCTCAATTAATCAAAAAATTAGAGGAAGACGGATATAAAGTAAATGCTAAGAAATATTATATAAAACCACTTTCTGACGAGCTTGATTCTGAAATCGGTTTTGTTACAGGCAAATCATCCCCATTTTATACAACATCAATTTTTAGCAAACCGAATTCTACTGATTCTTTCGATAAAACTTTAGCATGGACAAACAGAGATGGTGATTCAGCTTTGGATACATTAATAATCTCGATTAAAGATTACTTGAATACACCAACCAATTTTAGTGGAAAAAATACCAATTCTTTTCTTTTCGCATGGAATCCAAATAAATGGGAATGGACTGATTTAAATGAAAGTATTGACCATCTTGAGAATGTAGGATATGTTGAGAGAAGATGGAGTTGTGGAAACTCTAAAAGCATAAAAAAAGGTGATAGAGTTTTTCTAATTAAACTTAGCGAAGAACCAAGAGGAATTATGGGTAGCGGTTTTGCAAAGTCTTCGTATTATGTTGCTCCACATTGGGACGGGACAAAAGGAAAAACTTCTAATTATATTGATATCGAATTTGATATCTTAATCAATCCTATTAAAAATGTTCTATTTGATAAATCACTTTTGGATAACGTAGATCCTCAAAATTTACAACAATGGTTTCCTCAACAAAGTGGAATTTCTATTAAAGCAGAAGTTATTGATGCACTCGAATCAAATTGGTTTGACTTCATTACAGAAAATAAGTATATCAGAAACAGCTTTGTATCAAATGATGTTCTAACTGATATTAAAGAAACATTTAGAGAAGGCAAATCGAAAGACATTATTCAAACTCGATACGAAAGAAATCCGGAAGCACGGAAAAGATGTTTGACACATTACGGATATTCTTGCAAAGTTTGTTCTTTTAATTTTGAAAATCATTTTGGAGAAGTTGGGAAAGGATTCATTCATGTTCACCACATAAACCAAATTTCAGAAATAGGAAGAGAATATGAAATTGACCCAATTAAAGATTTAATTCCCGTTTGCCCTAATTGCCACTCAATGATTCACTCAAAGAGACCAGCATTTACAATTGACGAAATAAATGAGATTAGAAAAAACTACTTATAACAGCACCTACAAGAAATTGGCGGTTCTGTGCTCCGCAGACACATTTGTGGTTAATCAAACACTGGTTCTCCGCATAAACATTCGTGGTAAAATCGCCAACTTCTTGTAGCTGCAAAACGTTATGGGCAAGCATTAAGCAGACCGTAATGACATTGGCAACATCAAAAGAAATGGCACACACCTTTCCATTTTTAATGCGTAATAATTAAATCCAATATGAATTTTTTGATAGTATTCTGACCTGTGTTTTGCATAATAACGTTCACTTTGAATTGACCAAGCATTTTCCCCCAACTTTTCTGATAAAAACCATTTTTCTAATAAACGACCAGCACGACCATTTCCATCCATAAAAGGATGTATTTTTTCAAATATTAAATGTATCATAGAAGCAAAATAAAATATTTCCTTATGCGACAAATCTCTACTTATTAGTTCTTTTATATCAAAAAACAACTTTGTAAATTCTTCCTTGACAAACTCAGGTTCAACAGCCATATATTCAACTTTGCCACTACTAAAAATACCGACTTGTTGATTTCTCAACTTGCCCTTTTGACTTTTCAGCGTTAAAACTGTATTACTTAAAATCTTGTGAACTTCTAAAAATGTTGTTTGACTTAATTTATTTTTCATTGCAAAATTATATGCAAGAATCAAATCGTCAATTTCTGTCATTTCTTTTGGCTTAGACTTTACTTTAAATTTTTTATTTTTTAAGTATGTATCTATGTCAATACTATTTCCTTCAATATTTGATGAATATGTTGCAGAAGATTGAACGTAGTATTCAAAATCATCTTTAGAATAAAAGTTTTTTGTTCTAAATTGATTAAACACATCGAACCAATCAATATTAAGTTTAGTTGAATACTCGTTTAAATATTCAGCAGTAAGTATTTTTAAATGTTTTCCCATTCGATGATTTGATTTTAAAAGTGGTACAATAAATACATTGCACCACTTTTTGATTTAAAACTTTGTAATCGCACCAGCTTTTAGTAACGCCATTTTAGCAACTTTTTCAGCTTCGGTTTTAGTTGTAAATGTACCGATAATTTCGCTTCCAGACAAGCCTCCTTTAAACTGTAATTCCATTCGTTTCATATCTGCACTAAACAGAATGTCAATCAGCGTGGAACGTTTTGTTGGTTTTATTACAACCCAAAAATTTTGAACTTTACTCATATTATTCTAGTCGTTTTCCTATACCACAACAAAAGATTTTAGTTAATAATTAAAACCACATTTGGAAATATGCCAGCCCATAACATTGGGTTTGCAAAAGCGGTGGCTTATCGCTTCGTTTGACATTTTTTGCTATCTTTAACATTGGTTCTTCGTTGGTAGTTTGTTGGTAAAATCACCGCCTTCGCAAACCCAAAAACCGTTATAAAAAAACGCCACAAAATTGTGGCGTTTTTTTATAAGGTATGCAGTATATCCACTATGGAAATATACCCATAGAGTAGTAAGAATTACCGATTTTGCTGATAGCAACGGCAAATGCCGCTTCTCTCATACTTTCGCATTTCTTCGTGTTTTTCCAGAAGTTACGGATTTCTTTGTATGCTTCTATCATCGTTTGTTCTAGACCACTATTTACGATATCTATCTCGTCTCCACCGTGTATTACTCTTGATTTTTCTTTATCGGAAAGTTTTTTACCAGTCATCTCTTCTACTAGAGTAACTAGAGCTTCTTGGTTTTTCTCTTCAAATCTTTTGTTCATTCTACCAAATCTTACATGGCTTAGGTTTTTCAACCACTCAAAGTAAGAAACCGTAACACCACCTGCATTAATATAAATATCTGGTACTACGATAGCGCCTTTTTTCAATAAGATTTTTTCTGCTCCTGGAGTTGTAGGCCCATTAGCCGCTTCAGCTATGATTTTTGCTTTTATTCTTGGAGCATTGTCTTCAGTGATTTGGTTTTCAAGCGCAGCTGGTATCAATATATCGCATTCAAGTTCCAATGCATCTAGGTTTTTCTTAAGGTTTTTAGCACCTGGGAAATCTTTAATAGAACCTGTAGCTTTTCTATGTTTAAATACTGCTTCTGCATCTAGACCTTTTGGATCATGTATTGCACCTTCTTGCTCAGCTATAGCGATAACGATAGCACCGTATTCTTTGATGATATTTGCTGCATGATATCCTACGTTTCCAAGACCTTGTACTACTACTTTTTTACCTTTAAGACCTGTAGTCAATCCTAGTTTTTTCATATCATCTGCATAACTACAAATTTCGTTTAGTGCATAAACTACTCCTCTACCTGTAGCTTCAGTTCTACCTCTGATACCATTTTGGCTTACCGGTTTACCAGTGATACATCCGTATCCGTCTATTTCACCTGGTTTGAAAGTCATATAGGTATCTAGTATCCAAGCCATTTCACGCTCACCTGTTCCATAATCTGGAGCTGGTACATCTATACCAGGACCTATAAAGTTTTTCTTGATAAGCTCTGAAGTATATCTACGAGTGATATTTTCAAGTACTTGTTCTGATGTATTTCTAGGAGAAATTTTGATACCTCCTTTAGCACCTCCAAAAGGCACATCTACTATAGCGCATTTGTAAGTCATCAATGCTGCAAGAGCCATTACTTCATTTTGGTCTACTGCTAGGCTATATCTGATACCACCTTTGGTAGGCATTCTATGATGCGAATGTTGCACTCTATATGCTTCTACCACTTGATACTCATCTCCTACTTTCACAGGAAATCTCATTTGATATACACTATTACATGCTTTGATTTGGTCTAATAGTCCTCTATGGAAACTTAGATGTCTTGCTGCTTTTTCAAAATTGTCTTCTACAGCTTTGAAGAAGTCGAAATGTTCTTGTTTATCGATTTTTTTAGTAGCCATTTGTTTGATTTGGTTAATGAAAAAAAATATGTTTAATGATTAATGAATTTTATTTTGTTTGTCTTCTACTTTTTTGATTCTACGCTCGAGTATGGTCAAGTATATAACTATACCTATGAATATGACTAATACCACCGCAGTGACTACAATATATTTTTGACTGGTAAAAACTAAATCATCTATAGGATTGGATGCTAGACATGGATATGTGCTGGTCAATAGCAATAAAACAATGGAGATAAATTTATATATATTTAGTTTCAAATTATTGTTGTTTAAGAAGTGTAAATTTATATCTAATTTTTAAGGAAACAAGCCAAAATCCTAAAATAGTCCAACCAATGACTGCAGGATAAAAAAGCATGCGCATTCTATTATCTAAATCGGTATTGCTAAATGCAGGATTTCCACCATTGCCTGGGTGAAGCGAATCTTTCAAACGTGGGTAAACGAAGATAAATGCTAAGTAAATAAAAAATGCAAATACATTGTATACGGCACTTACTTTTGCTTTACGAATAGGGTCTTCGATACTTTTGCGAAGTATAGCATAGGCAATGTATATAAGCATAGCAATAGCAGCACCATCTAGTTTTGCATCACTAGGCCATGGAGAGCCCCATGTATAATTGGCCCAAAGCATACCAGTACAGATTCCTAATATTCCATACAATAATCCACCTTCTGCACCTGATGCAGCGTAAGTGTCATATTTAAGATTGTTTTTAGATAAATACAATATGGAAGTAATAAAAGAAAACAACAACATAAATACCATACCAAACCACATCGGTACATGAAAGAATAAATTTCTTATAGACTCCTGAAGTATTTCTCTATTTGGAAAACCGAAATTTTTAGAGCTAAGAACTATAGGTTTTACTGCGCTTTTGGCATTAGCCATATCGAGTGCTTCTATATTGTTATTTTGTACCTGAATAGAGTTCCTTTGAGTAAGTGTACCATTGTATGGGTCTATTACTATCAAGTCCATAGATTGGTTGGAAAGAGAGTTACCATCAAGTTCATAAGGAATAGTATACATCGCTCCTATGGAATATTCATTCATCACATAAACTGAATCAGCTTTGATAAAAGAAGATTTACTCTTAAGATATGAGGTGATTTGATTATTACTTTTTGTAAAATCTGAGTTATATGCATTGATTTGCAGTGATACTTGTTCTCCAATATTTAAAGCCTGTGGCTGTACATCTGTAATACCTGGATTGAGAGGTATGCCCAAACCAGCTATTATCACTACTAAAAGTATGATAACACCTACTATTTTCCACCACCATTGTTTAAATATATTATTCATATACAAGTCTATTTGTATTAGTCGCGCCAAAGATAAGGAAATAAGATAAGTGAGAGTATAAATAACATAAAATCAAATAATACTAAAATACCTAAAGTCTTGAAAAAGTTTTCGCTAGTCTCTACAAAAAATGCTTCTCTAGAAAGTTTCATTAGATAAATAAGTAAAATAACTATGAGCGGAAGGCCTAAAACTGCTGTGAGTGCTATATTTTGAGCTTTGGATGCAATAGATGAAACAAGGGTAAATAGAAATGAAAAACTAGTAGCACCTAATAAAATGACTATAAAATAAACTAAGGAATTTTTGACAGGACTACCCAATACTAACTTGAATAACAGACTACTCACTATAGAAATCAATAGCATCAGCAATAAATTATAAATCATTTTTGATAGAATGACTGCCTGAGGTGAAACTAAAGAATAATAATACAAGTATCTACTACTATTTTCTTGAATGAATGATTTTGACATAGTATTGATGCCTGCAAAAAGCATAATAATCCAAAAAAGTACATTCCAATATTTTACTTCTATGTTTTTACTCGCTCCTTGAGAGGCTAATGATAGGTACAAAACAACAATCGTAGCTACTACATACAATACAATACTTGCCAATCCATAAGCATTTTTTATTTCAAGCTTTGATTCTTTTTTGATGAGCGACCAAGTATTTTGAATAAGATTCACGTTGTAAAACTAGATATAAATGAATGATAAGACACTATATTTCTACACAATTTTCTGATGATATTTTGTGATATAGGTCTACGCTTTTGGTATGGATTCGTTCCATAGTATTAAAATCAGTTCTGTATAGTCCAAATCTATAAGTGCAACCCAGATTCCATTCAAAATTATCAAAAGTGCTCCACCAAAAATATCCTTTTATATCTACTCCTTCTTCAATAGCTTTATGTATATAGGAAAGATAATCTTTCATAGCTTGTTGTCTAAACTCGTCATCTTCTGTGCACACTCCACTTTCAGTAATGATTATCGGCTTTTTATACAGATTCCAATATCTTTTTATGTTGTCATACATTCCTTTAGGGTAATATTGCCACATACCATCGTGAGGTCTTCCCTCCTGCTCAAATCGATCTTTGTGTTCAATATATGTAAGTGGATAAGGAACAAAAGGCATCTTTGCATAATAACTCATGCCTAGAAAATCTACTTTTTCAAACTGCTTTGCGCAGTGATCCATAAACCACCAATCAAATATTTTTGCAAGTGGTTTACCAAGAAAATGTTCCCCCACAAAACAGACTGTATTGTGTGAAATGCCAATAGGTGCAGTGCTTTTTGCTTTAATAATGTCATAAGCACGGTTGTGAGCTATGCCTAAGTTTTTTATTACTTTAAATGCTTTGAATAAATTTTTCTTAAATGGAGGGAACTCTCCCATCACCCAACCATTAGATACAAATACATTTGGTTCATTGAAAGTATTCCAGGTGTCCGCATATTTGCCAAATACATCTACAAACTTTGTTACATAATCTAAGAACATATCTATATGTTTTTCAGTATCCCATTTGCCTTCTTTTACAAACCAGAGTGGGTCTGTAAAATGATGTAAAACGAGCATAACGTGACAACCTTTACTTTTTAGTTGTTCTATAAACTGAATATATTCATCTACTGTTTCTTGATGAAATGGAGCATATGGTGCCCTTTGTAGCTTGCTCCATTGCATACTCATTCTGTATCCATTACTACAGTTGAGAATTAAATCAGCATCTTCTTTGAATCTTTTTTCATGATCGGCAGTTCTATCAAAGATAAATCCATCTTTTGCTACTACGCCTTTCCAGTCATGTTCAAAAGCCGTTTCT
Organism: Chitinophaga pinensis; assembly: GCA_945860705.1. Taxonomy (GTDB): domain Bacteria; phylum Bacteroidota; class Bacteroidia; order Chitinophagales; family CAMDFR01; genus CAMDFR01. The sequence goes on from CAMART010000013.1 coordinate 27,302, forward strand.
ATTTGGTAGGAAGCTGTAGAGGTACCCCAAATAAAGTTTTTTGGAAATGATAATCGATTTGGCATTTATCTAGTAATATACAGTGTAAAAGTGACTTTTTGATTATTTTGCATCTCTTCTCGTTCTTTGCTAGGGAGTAGCACGCTACTACCATTGATTCTTTCTGAATTAACTCCACTTTCGATAAGGTATTTACATATTTTAAGCGCTCTAAATAAGTCTAGTCTTTTCCAGGTATTTTTATATTTAAAAGAACTTAATAATTTGAATTTTGGATATTTTGAAAGAAACGAATCTACTTCTGTAGAAGTAACTTTAGTATATTCATTTTTGTCTGCATATCCATTTACTTGCAAAAATGCATCTGGATTTATAAGCATCCATTGCTTTATTGCTTCTACTTGTTTGATATACATTTCTTTTGTCAAATCAGATAGATTGTAGTCAAAATACAATACAGTATTTTTAATAATAGATACATTTATATCATAAATCGGATTAGTAATATTCGTATTCTGTGTGTACATTTCAAATACGAAATTTTTATTTTTTATAAAACTATTATAAAAAGATGATACATCCTCAATATTGATATTTTTTACTCTTTTATCATAATTGAAAAAATCATCTACTTTATTTAATGACCAGCTTTCGAGTAAATTTGATTCTATATTTTGAGTATTTTTATTTTCTATACTATATTTATTTAGCTCACTTTTTAATATTTCTATTAGTTTATTTTTAACGAGCAATTTTGTAAAGTCTATGTTATTAATGGCATTTTTAACTAAACAGAATTCTGCGTAGTCACCTTTATTTGGAGTATATGAGATATTGAATGTAGTTGCGTTTTTATATAGTTTTGTTTCTGCTTTAAAATTGCTAATACCAATAGAATCAAATATTTGATGAGAAAAATAATTAAGTATTTGCTCTACTATGGTAGATTTAATATAACCATTATTATCTTGATAATTACTTACAATTTGATAATGAAACGTGGCTGATTCATCATATTTTTTTGCAGAGTCAATATATACAAATTGATTGGAAGTTATTAGATTATTATATATATTGACCGTACTGATAGGTATATAAGAACTATTTAGTGATTCATCATATAGTGTATTTTTATCTATACTTAAAAACTTTTCATAAGCATTAAATTTACCTTTGACAACAAACAGAGTATAATATGATTTGAAATATCTATCGTAGTGTTTTTTTAATTCTTTATAAGATATAGTATCTATGGGAGTATTAGTTTCATCTTGTGCTTTTTTATAAGAGTATGCTCCCCAAATAGCACTATTTACTTTGTCATCAAACTCTAAATTCATTTTACTTGTATTCAAGTCTGTTTTATAACTATCTATAGCCAATTGTTTTGCCTGTTTAAAACAACTACTATCTATGAGTATATTTCGATATATATTACTTAAAATCCGTTCTATTTCTATTTCTTTGTTTGGTAAGACAAACTGAAAATGAGTATATTCATCGTGGAAATTGAGTTTTGTATTGGAATATACGGAGTCTAATTTTATTAAATTTAATAATACCAGATTGCACATTATTCTTCCAACTCCTGCATTATAAGCATTTTCTAGAGCAGGTGAAACTTTGATATACATGTTTAAGATTACATCAACTTGATTTGTATCATTAAGAACCACTAACGTAGATTTATTTCTCAATTCACTAGAAAAAAAATTACCATTATCAATTGCATACAACTCACCATGCGTAATCAAAATAAGAAGACAAAAAGTATATATTAGTTTCATAGTTTTTTCAGTATGCAAATCTAATCATTTACCCACACTTTAAAATGTTCTTTTTCAAGTCTATTATGTTGAAAAAAAAGAAACCCACATCTGTAAAAATCTAGTGAAAGGGAAACTTTGGGATGATTTCTTAGTTCATTCCAAGCTTTGGTCATATCCTCACTCCAATATATATCATCTATCACCACAAGACTATTTTCGTGTAAAGCAGGTAAAAATGTATTGAAATAATTGATAGTTGCTTCATAAGTATGATTGGCATCCATTACGAGCATGTCTATTTTAGCTTGTTTTGAAACAAATTCTATAGATGTATTATCAATATTGCCCGAAATGATTTCAATATTAGATTTATTAAATCTTTTGAATAATGTGTTTGATTCTTCTATACATGCTTGATTTGCTTCAAATGTATATAGTTTATTTTCAAGTACGTTGCTCAAATACAAGGATCCTAAACCAATACAGGTGCCGAGTTCTACTATATTCTGATACTTGTATTTCTCAATTATTTTGGCATACCAAAGTCCTTTTTTGTGAGGTAGCGATATATGTTTTTCTATATGTGATAATGTATGTTTTTTCTGCTCTTTATCAGCACCAAATCCATCAAATAGAATTTCTCGATTAGATGTAGAAAGCTCAGTTCTATACTTAAAAATATCTAAAAGTCCTTTCGAAATTTCTTTAGACTCTAGTACATGAGCTACCAAGTCATATACAAAAGGAGAATGTATTCTGTAAATAGATTTAGAATAGTATACATACTTCAAAAACTGTTTAATTCTATACCACATAGGCTATTTTGCTATTAAATCTGATGCTCCAAAACCTAATGGTAGTATTTCTTTAATAGAATTTAATATATAAATATCTCCAGTTTCACCTTGTAGTATCAATCGAATGTTGTTATTATATCTATTTTCATATTCTGATATACTCTGTCTGCAAACTCCACAGGGTGCAACTGGAGAATTGGATGAATTTGTGGGCGTTTTGATAGTAATAGCCATTGTATCTATTGCTGTGTTTGGATATTGCATACTTGCATTTGATAAAGCGACTCCTTCTGCACAAATACATACAGGATATGAAGCATTTTCTTGATTTGCACCAATTACAGATTGACCATTTTGCAATCTGATAGCACAGCCAACTTTGAAGTGCGAATAAGGCGAATGAGACAAATCACAGGCTTTTCTAGCTTCTTTTAATAGTTTTTTATCAATCTCAGAAAGTTCATCATAGCTATAAACATCTATCTTACTTGTTATTTCTATTTGTTTCATTATTATTTCTATTAACTATAAAATGTTTTATAAATTATAGTTATGTAAAGTTATGAAAAAAATTGAATTACATGGAATAGCTCTTAATTTTGCAACATGCAAAAAACAGTTTTAGTACTTGGTGCTGGTAAAAGTGCCATTTATCTTTTAGAATACCTTAGAGACAATGCTAACTATGAAAATTGGAAATTAATCATTGCCGATATCAATACTTCATCATTAAAACAATCATTTAAAGATGCTACTTTAATTGATTTTAATTTAAATGAAAATCCTACAAAACTTGAAGAACTCATCAATCAATCTAGTATAGTTATTTCAATGGTTCCTGCATTTATGCATCCAATCGTAGCCAAAGCATGTTTGAAATATTCAAAAAATCTGATTACTCCTTCTTATGTTTCTGACGAGCTAAAAGCTATGCATCAAGAAGTAAGTCAAAAAGGATTGTTATTCCTTAATGAATTGGGTGTAGATCCTGGCATAGATCATATGAGTGCTATGCAAATCATACATCATTTGAAAGATAAAGGGGCAGTAATTACATCTTTCGAATCCTACTGTGGTGGACTCATAGCACCTGAAAGCGACAATAATCCTTGGCACTATAAGTTCACATGGAATCCAAGAAACGTAGTATTGGCTGGTCAAGGAACAGCTAAATACCTTTTAGATAGTCAATATAAATATATACCGTATCATACATTATTTGAGCGTACCGATCTTTTTGAAATTGAGGGTTATGGACATTTTGAAGGATATGCAAACAGAGATTCTCTTAAATATATAACATCATACGAACTGGATAATATACAAACAATGTATAGAGGCACATTCAGACGTCCTCCATTTTGTAGTGCATGGCAAATATTCGTAAAACTAGGCATGTGTGATGATACTTATAAACTAGATATAAATAAACCGCTTACAAATGCTGGATTTTTATCTTCATTTTTAGGTGGTGATAATTCGGTGAATTTGCGAGATAGATTTATTGCTGAGTTTGAATTGCAAGAAAAAACAGAACTCATCAATATGTTTGATTATTTAGATTTATTTGATATACAAAAGCAAATTCCTCTAAGTGATTGCACACCTGCACAAGCCCTTCAATACATACTTGAACAAAAATTGGTACTCAGCGAACAGGATAAAGATATGTTGGTGATGTTGCATAAATTTGAGTATACATTGAATGGAAATCATCAATCACTAATATCGTCGCTTGTCGTATTGGGCGAAGACAAGATTCATACTGCTATGGCAAAAACCGTAGGTCTACCTATAGCTATAGCTTGCAAAATGATATTGAATGGTTCGATAAACGAAGTGGGTGTGCATATACCTGTAAAACCTAGTATATACGAACCAATAATGAACGAGTTAAAGTCTTTCGGAATAAATTTTAAAGAAAAAGTAAACTAAGATTTTTTAAACCAATCTGGTGGCCAAAGCTTATCTGAATTGTACCAAATTTCTATGTGCAATCTTCTATTTCCTTGTTTGTCTAGAGGTGCGCTTCCGATGTATTGACCTTTAGTAATATTTTGCATTGAAGTAACAAATGCTTTCTCTACATGCGAATAGACGATAAAATAATCACCATGACAAACTATTACTGAAAAATATTTTTCTTCATCAGGAAAAACTGCAGTGACATATCCATTTGCAGGCGATACAAAATTGGATGAATCTTTTGAAATGATATCTACACCTCTAAGCGGTTTTCTATTTTCATCTAAGTACAATGTTTTGAAATCTACTTTTGAATTGATAAGAGGTAATTCAAGCTTTGTTTTATTTGCTTCAAAATCTGCTGTCATCTTTTTTATTTCATTTTCATCTTTCTTTTGTGCAAATACTGAAATAACAGAGATAAATAATGCAAATAATAGGTAATATTTTTTGTTCATGTTTTTATAAGCTTTAAAATTATGCCAATTTTTCAATATAAAGTTACTTAATTATTTTTTCATAAAATACAAAACCATTTTTTTCGTATAATTTCTTTACAGTATATTTATTTACAAAATAAGATGCTTTATTTTGCTTGCATACAAAATAAGTTTTCTTTTTTCCATTTTCGTACATAGCATTGTCAAATTTCAAACCCTTATCAGATATATCTCTAGCTCCATAAAAATAATGCGCATAGCTTTTATATCCAAATACTTCTATAGATGCATTTTCTTTTGATTTTGACTGATAAAACTCTAGAGCAGCATGTTGACTATAGCGCTCTATTTTGGGTATAAATAAAGTAATGCACATACTTATAGCTAAAGTATTGCAAAGTAATAATGAATAAAAAGAATATTCTTTTCTCTTTAGTGCACTAAAAACGATAAAACTTATAACTCCAAACAAAGCAATAATAAAAGGTAAATAATCTGTATACGACCAGTGAACTAGTGCATTTAAGTTGTTATATGCAAATACATCTTTGACTGTAAAAGGCTTGATAATATCTATATGCATACCTAAATATGGAACTATAAAAAGAATGACTAACCATACCAAAGCAGTCAATCCAAAAACTAGTTTATTGAGCCAATTGAATGCTATTTTTTCTTCGATATAGTAGTATATAGCCAATGCTGAAAGATACGTAAGTGGTAAATAACAGAGGGATGAGTAATGAATAATTTTTGTTTTTACTAAGGTGAAAATCACTAAGACTGTAGAAAAGAGGGCAATCATCCACCATCGCCATGTCTTTTGATTGCTGTTTTCTATCGTATTTTTTTTAAAGGAAGAAAAAATAAATGCAGATGCTGGAAAACAACCAAACAATACAACAACAAAATGATACAATAAAAAACCACCATGTCCTGCATCTTTTGTTTTCATCAATCTTATTTGATAATCGTAAAATTCTTTGATAAACCAGGTGCCTCTAAGATATGTCTCGAATCCAAACCATAAGCTAGAGACTAATAAAATCATTAAAATCCATATCAGAATTTCATAATAAGATATAATGCGCTTATATCTATTAATTACAAAAAATACCATAGCAGTAACTACTGTCAATATCAATGCTACAGGTCCTTTTGTAAGTATAGCTAATCCTATAAAGACACCTGACAAAATAACATTTCTTAGTTTATATCTTCTTCTGTCTTTGCTCTCGTACATCTCTAAGTCGAGAGAAAGATTTGCAAAAAAATTGATACCTAAAAATATAAATAGATTGAAAAATGGATCGATTATACCTGACTTAAAATACATATGAGGGAGCATGCAAGCTATATATACCAATACCCATATTACTCCAAATCTTTTATCGAAATATCTCTTTCCTATTTTATATATCGTAAGTAGTGTTAGTATGCCACATAAAGCATTTGGGAATCGTGCAGCAAATTCATTGATTCCGTATTGACTCATAGACAAGGCTTGCATCCAAATAAATAATGGAGGTTTTTCCCAAAATGGTTCATAGTTAATAGTGACTTGAGTATAGTTTTTTGTCATTAACATTTCTCGAGCTGCTTCTGCAAAATTGATTTCATCCCAATCAAATAAATGTGTATTGCCCAGAAATGGTATGAATAAAATAGCACCAATTATGATGATAAAAAAACTAGTAGGTATTTTTTGTAAGAAATTTTTTATCATTTTTCTTCTCTATATTTTTTTAATGAAAATGATAAATAAGGATTGGTACTCTGCAATAATTTCTCATGTAAAATAAAATACAATAACAATGTGATGCAAATGCCTAAAATACTTCCCACATATACATCTACATAAAAATGCTGAAATAAATAAATTCTAGAAAGTCCACAAAGTAAGGCTAAAACAAAGAATACAATTTGATAAAAATGGCTTTTTACTAATAATGATAAATAACACATGCCTGCAAAAATAAAGGTAGTATGCCCAGATGGGAAACTATAGTTTTGTAATAATGGAGCACCTGCTACAGCTTGTATCTCTAAATGGTCTTTTAAATACAATGAAGGACGTACATAACCAAATATATGATGTTTAAAAACATACACAAGTAAAGTGACTAATATAGTCAAGAGTATATAAAATAAAGCATAAGAATTTCTATAATAAAATAATACTATGATAATAATTGCAGTAGCATAGAACTCTGCAAGTTTTGTAGCACTTAGAAAAAATATATTAAAAAATTCGCTTCGTTTACAATAAAAATACAAATTCATATCTATTCGATGATAACCTAAGATAAAATAGCTTGAACCAATAGCTAAGAATAATATACTAAGCAATAAAAACTTATTAGTATATATTTTCTCTAATTCATTTTTAGCTACCATTTTTGCTAGATTTAATAAATGAAAAAATATTTTTAAAAAACTTTAGGTATCCTTCTTTATTAAAGATAGCTGAATCATTATTTGATTTTATAGTAAGGAATATAGCAATAGGTGCTAATATTATCAGAGCCATCCAAGTACTTGTAAATACCTGCGATACAGCATTTTCTGCTAATCGCTCTCCTATTATATTAATTGCGTAATAAAATATAAAAATTAGAATAGAAAAGAATATAGGCCATCCCAAACCCCCTTTTCTGATAATAGCTCCAAATGGTGCACCAATAAAGAAAAATAATAAACAAACAAATGATAATTTTATTTTTCTATGATATTCTACTTTAAATTCATTTAAATCTTGACGAACATATTTCATTTCATTGGATGTATTGGTGGTATGACTTTTTATGGTTCTAGCTTTGGCTGTAGCAAGTTCTATTATATTGGATTTATCTTCTTTCTTCATTCCATCTAACATAGCAAGACCTTTTTTGGTATTTGGGAGTATTGATTTTTTGTTATTTGTAATGGTATCAAAGTAGTCATTAGTAAAACTATAGGAAGATTTTAGATTTTCTTTCATAGCATTTTTTCGGTTTTGTGCAGTCTGTCTTATAGTATCTATTCGTTCTTGAAGCTCAGATATATTGCACATTCTACTTACATCTTTAAAAAATACTTCGTCTGTTGCTTGAAGCGAAAATTGACTTAAATCAAAATGCTTTTCCCATTGGTCAAATGATGTGGTGAAAAGTTGATTTTTTTTATCCTCACCTTCTAGAGAGATATCTTCTTTGTATTGTGTTCCGTTCTCCAGTTTAAAGATAAGTACATTGCCATTTTTAGTTTGGAGCAGTTCTCCTTTTTTTGCTGTTATTACAAAAGTATTTCCAGTACTTTTTGTATGGTCATAGATGATCAAATCCCTTAGAGTTTTTCCATCTTCATCTTTACTACCTACTTTTATGCTTAGTCCTTCGATATCATCATTGAATATTCCTGGTTTTATATTCAGTGTTGGTTTTTGCTTACGAATATCATATAGCAAAATACCCGATTTTTTATTTGCGATAGGTATTATATTATTTGATAAAAAGAAAGCTCCAATAGCTATGAAAATATTCATAATCAAAATAGGACGTATAAAACGAAGGAATGAAATACCTGAAGATTTTACCGCAGTAAGTTCATAGTTTTCGCCCAGACTTCCCAAAGTCATAATACTCGAAAGTAAAATAGCTAGTGGTAAAGACATCGGCAATAGTGAAACAGAAGTAAAAACGAGCAATTTAAAAATTATCCAAGTATCTAGCCCTTTCCCTACTAAATCATCAATATATTTCCACAAAAACTGCATGATGAGCACAAACTGAGCTATGCCCAGCGTAAGTATAAACGGACCTATATAGCTTTTGAGTAATAATATATTGAGTTTCTTCACAGAATGTAAAAATACAGAGATTGATATAAATAAACCGATTAAATCTTTACCTGTATACCAGCCGTGAGTATCATTTGTAAAGTTGCAAATCTATGATCAGCACTTCCATTTTTTTTACCTTGTACCAGCGAATTGATATAGTATGCATAAGTGCCTCTGCCAGCTATATCTACAAATACGTATTTAAAAAATGAAGCTCTAAGTCCTAGCTCTACTCCTACTATTACCCCAGCTATATGAAATTTATTATTGATTCTATTGCCAAATAATCTCACATCGGTACGGGGTACAACTATACCTGTGCCATATTTACTCACCAAACTAAGATGAAACCTATCACGTTTGGTTTTAAATAATTCAAATTTTTTAATAAAATTGACCATAAGAAAATTTGCACCATCTGTATGTTCAAAATGTAAAAAATAATTAGGGTCTATAAGAGTATCTTTATTGATAGGAACTCCGTAGATATGCCCCACAAGTCTTAGTGTTTGATAGTCTCCCATGACATATTTAGTGTGGTCAAAACTAATTTCTATACCTGTATTCATTTTGTTATTAAAATATATCCCAAATCGAATATTATACTGAGGTATAGTTAAGTTTTTGATGTCTTTTATAGCTTCAAAATTTGGTCTATCATGCGCTGTAGCCTTATATACAGTAAAATTATAATAGTCTGGTCTGCCGGTTTTAGGATTGACACTACCATTCAAATTTTGAAAATGAATATTACTCCTTGTATGCCAGCATTTATTATAGCCCCAAGAGAGATAATAGGTATACTTATTTCTCTTAGGTTTCTCTACATTAGTTGATTGAGCATGCGTAGATGAATAAATAAATAGTAAGACTAGAGAAATATATTTCATTACACAAATTTGCAAAAACTAAAACAAACTCATCTGTTTATTTACCTTTTGATAGAATAGTGTTTTATTGAAAGCAGGCATACTTCTTCCACTCATGTATTTATTCATAGCTATTTGATATTGTTTTTTTATCATCTCTGCAAAAATCCCCTCTCCGCTCATTCGCTTACCATATCTAGAATCGAAGAGGTTTCCTCCATGTAGATATTTTGTTTTCTTGAGCACATTTTCTGCACGGTCTGGAAAATTTTTTCTTATCCAATCTTCAAATATTGTAGCCACTTCATGATTGAGCCTCACAACTATATAGCTCACTCTACTTGCTCCGTAGCCAGCTACCGTTTTTATTATTTTTGGTAACTCATGATCATTCAATGCGGGTATCATAGGAGCAGCATTTATGTTTACTGGTATTCCATTTTTTGCAAAAGTCTCCAAGGTTCGCAGTATGTTTCTTACAGATGCTGTACGAGGCTCCATGATTCTTTTTAGGTCTTCATTGAGGGTAGTGAGGCTCAGTGTCACATGTACCAAATTATCTTTTGAAAGCTCTTGAAGAATATCCATATCGCGTTCTATCATGGTATTTTTTGTGATGATAGAAACCGGATGCGAAAACTCTGCACATACTTCTAGTATTTTACGAGTGATTTGCATTTTGCGTTCTATGGGTTGATAGCAATCCGTATTGCCCGAAAGCATAATGGTAGTTGGTTCCCAGCCTTTCTTCATAAACGCGTCACGTAGCAATGAATGTGCATTTTTTTTGACCATGATATTTTGCTCAAAATCTAAACCAGGACTGAAATCCCAGTATTCATGAGAGTTGCGTGCATAGCAATAGATACACCCATGCTCACAACCTTGGTACGGATTCATGCTATACCCAAACCCTAAATCTGGACTCGTTACTTTATTTAAAATAGTTTTTGGATGTACATCTATAAACTTTGTCTTGGCATTGTTTATCGCCAAATCTTCGCGTTCTTCATGCGTAGGTAGGTCATCATAATATTTCTCGGTATGTTTTTTAATGAAACGATTTTCGGTATTTATCTGCGCGCCTCTACCTTTTATATATTCATTTTTCTCTTCCATTTTTATTTGTTTTAGGAATTAAAAATACTACTAAATATTTTAGTAATTACTAAATATTTTAGTTTTTATTTTTGCACATTTTTTATGAATTGAATACTATACCTTTATAAAAAATATCAGAGATGGAAAAGTGGATGCTGTATGCAATATTGTCTATGTTTTTTGCTGGAGGTACGTCAGTGCTTGCAAAATTTGGACTAAAAGAAGTAGACGCCAACACAGGTCTACTTATAAGAACAGCGGTAGTGATGGGATTTATTATTATCAACTTTTTTTTATTTAAAGAAACTGTGCAGATAGATACCCTTTCTAGAAAACACGTGATTTTTCTTATACTGAGTGGCATGACCACAGGATTCTCATGGATATTTTATTATAAAGCACTAAAGCTAGGCAATGTATCTTACGTAGCTACTATAGATAAAGGAAGTATAGTAGTAGCTATCGTACTCTCATATTTTCTACTCAAAGAACCTATCACACCAAAACTGCTTGTTGGTGGAGGTTTGGTATTGGCAGGCTTATTAGTCATGGTATTTTGGGATTAAAGAAGTGTACTTTTTTATAAAAGTTTTTATATTTTTATGTTATGAAAAAATATATCCTACTAATTTTTATATCGACATTCTTAGTATTTCAATCAATAGCTCAAAGCATTACTAAAGAAGAAATAGAATGTATAGATGCATTGATATTGGCAAAGACTGCAGAGTCAAAGTGTAAAGCAGAAATTGATAATTACACATTATATAACTGCTTCAATGACTCAAGTGTTTTTAAGAATAAAAAAGCAATACTAAATCAGCTAGAATTATTAAAAACTAATGACATTTTAAGAAACCAATTTTATGGGAAGCTTAATTATTACTACTCAGGTCAAAAAAGAATTCTAAATGAAAAACTAGCGGTTTATAGAGATGATAGTACGGGTTATACACAAATAGTTTTAGAGCAAAGTTTAAATTCATTTATAGAAAAAATAACTTCATCGATTTATAACCATGATGAAGAAATATTTAAAATTTGTGATACAACAACAGATAAGAGTATAAGCAATGATACAACAATAGAACAAAATGCTATGTATCCAGGTGGCGATGAATCATTAATTAATTTTATTAAAAACAGATTAAATTATCCTCAATATGAAAAAGAAGCTGATATAAGTGGCAAAGTTTTGGTACAATTTGTTGTAGAAAAAAATGGGATGGTATCATGTGTTAAATGCCTTAAAAAAGTAAGCCCTGGATTGGATTGTGAAGCTATGCGTGTCATAAAGCTATTACCTCGATGGACACCTGCTAAAAATAATGGCAAACCTGTTAGATTATATTTTAACTTTCCAATTAACTTCACATTACAATAATTTCTACAATGCAAAAACTCCTCATCATCGGTGGACCAAATTTTATTGGTAGAAATCTTTTAGAAGCTCTAGAAGGAAATATCAATTTTGAGATTACATTATTTAATAGAGGAAAAACGAATACCGATTTATTCCCTCAATATAAACAAATCATAGGCGATAGAAATACCGATGATATACAACAAATAGCCAATCAGAAATGGGATTATGTAGTAGACCTAGCTTGCTACTATCCTAGTTCACTCGAGCAAGTGATGAAGTATATAAATAAAGACATAAAAAAATATATTTTCATATCTACAGTTTCGGCATATGAGCCAATAGAAAATTCCACTTATGAAGAAACAGCTCCACTCCTAGCTTGTAGCATAGAGCAAGCTATAGAGAAAGATATCATGCCTACATATGGTCAGAAAAAAGCCGAATGCGAACGTATATTGATGAAGTCTGGAATCAATTATACTATACTTCGACCAGGATTGATTTATGGAGCATACGATATTACTGATCGTTTTTATTATTGGATGTATCAAACCTATAAAAGAGATACCTTATTGATACCAGAACAGGGAGATAAACTGGTTTCCTTCACATATGTAAAAGACTTAGCAAAAGCGATAATATATGCTCTAGATAGTAAAAATGAATTGGAGCAAATTTATAATACTATTACTCATGAATTGTGTATTATGGATGCTGTTAATCACACAAAAAAAGCATTGAATAAAGAAATCAAACTGTATCATGCACCATTAGATTTTTTAGAAAAAGAACAAATAAGCTACTGGAGTGATTTACCAATGTGGCTCGATGCTGATTCTACTTGGTCAGGCAAATTATTTGCTAAAGATTTCGGACATTTGTTTACAGATATTCAACAAAGTTTTGAAGAAACCATAGCACATTATGCATCAAAGAATTGGCCAGAGATAAAACTATCAGGACTAAAAGATGATGCATATACTACATTATTGAATAAATATCTTAGCACAGAAAACTTATAGTTTTAAGCCATTTTTATTACCTTTTACTATTACTTCCCAAGCATTGGCTAAGAATCCAAAACCATATCCTGCCATCTGAGTGATACAAGTGAAAAAGCTATATATCCCTACTTTTAAACTCTTATTCAGCATACTAGAATGAATAATTAATATCAAAAAATAGATGCAATAAATATATAAAGGAATAGCACAAAGCAATGATAGAAATGAATATCTAGATGCATACATCTCTGTAGTCATATCATTTGAAAGTGCTGTAAAATATTGCATTTTAAAAAATAACGAAATAATAAATAGCACTAAACTTTTGATAAACCCTATAATAAAAATAGTAGGAAATAAATGTGTTAGTTTCAATTCTTCTTTATGTCTGCTCCATATATTGATACGTGCTGCACCAAATCGATATACTTGATTGAAGAACTGTTTGAGTGTACTTCTACGCTTGTGATATACAAAAGCTTCTGGTATCAAATCTACTTTAAATCCAGCTTTGATAATACGAATACTGAGTTCTATATCTTCTCCACATTTAAAGGTGCTGTAGCCACCAACTTTTTCAAAAGCTTCTCTGCTCACACCCATATTAAATCCTCTTGGGTGAAATTGACCCATGTGTTTTTTTTGACCACGAATTCCTCCTGTAGTAAGTATTGAAGTCATGGTATACGAAATTGCTTTTTGCAATACTGTGAAACTGTCATGAGCCGCATCAGGTCCACCAAACTCATCTAGATGATTTTTTGTGAGGGATTCATTTACTTTTTCTAAATAGTTTTCTGGGAATATACAATCACTATCGAGAAATATAAAGTAATCTCCTTTCGCAACTGTTGCACCAAGATTTCGAGCTTCGCTCACGCCCAAATATTCTTCATATAGGAAAGTAAGTTGCAATTTGTTTTTGTAGGGTAATGTGTGTTTTTCGAGACTCTCGCCTGGTGTGCCATCTGCAAGAATTATTTCAAATTCTTTATAGGTCTGTTTTGTAAGACTTTCTAGGCATTCTATTACTTCATCAGCTCTTTTGAAAGTAGGAATAATAATTGAGAAAAACATAAAGAATTATTGCGGTCTTTTGTATACTAAAGGAACACGTTTTCCATCTGTATATTGAGTTACAAAAGCATCTTTTATTCCTAGTTTTCTGATGTCTTTTTTGCAGGCATCTGCATCTTCAAAATTTGAAAAATAAGATATTACATACTGATGAGCTTCATTATCAAAAAAAGCAATCATATACTTATCTGCTCCATAGTATTTTGTAAGATCAAAAAACTTGTAACTACCCATCTGTACACCATATACAGTGCCGGCAGGAAGCTTTTGCCCACAACCATTCGTAGAAGAAACTACAGAATTTGAAGTGGAATTTTGTATTGAATTTGTATCGTTTTTCAATCGTTCTCTTAAAACAAATAAAGAATCGTTACATTCTTTCATATCAAGTCTATATTTAGTTTTCCATCTGATTATTTCTAGCTCCATCTCTTCCATCTTCGTATCTCTATCTTTTATAGAGTTATCATAGTTTGTCACCATGCTTTTATATGTTTCTGGATGCTTTTTAAAATCTTTTAATTTTTTCTTTATTTCTTTTTTTTCGGTACTACTCAGGTTTTTGTTTTGTGCTTCTATGTTAGAAACTATACACATAATGAGTATGGTAAAAAATAATGTTAAGTTAGTTTTCATTTAAGTACAATAGTTTAGATTTGCAAATATAATAATACATTCTAGGTATTTTTTTCATTAAATATTACACAAATGTTCACAATTGAAAACGACAAATTAAGGGTATCAGTAAAAAAACAAGGAGCCGAACTTTGCTCTTTAATAGATAAAAGAGACAATATAGAGCATATATGGCAGGCAGATCCTACTGTTTGGCCTTGGCATGCTCCGATGCTCTTTCCAATAATAGGCGTTAGCGAAAATGATGAACTGAGAATCAATGGCAAAAAATATACTATGCAAAAGCATGGATTTGCAAGAAAATCTGAATTTAAATTATATGAACAAACATCAAATAGTTTAACATTTTTATTAAAATCAATTAATCTAAGCATTGAAGTTTTTCCATTTCACTTTGAACTTTTTGTATTTTACATATTAGATAATGATAAACTAATAATAAAATACGAAGTAAAAAATACAGATACTCAAACTATATATTTTAGCATTGGAGCTCATCCAGCATTTGCATTAGCATATCATGAAGGAGAATCTATAGAAGATTATTATCTAGAATTTGAAGAAAAGGAGCAAATTTCTAGACATCACATAAATAAAGCTGATGGTATGATTAATGGAGAGAAATCACAGATATTAGACAACGCTAAAATCATTCCTATTACAAAAACAATGTTTGAGAAAGATGCTTATATATTTAAAGACCATATTAGCAGAAGTATAGCTATCAAATCAAATAAACATCCTAAAACTGTAAAAGTAAGTTTTGAAGACTTTAATTATTTGGGGCTTTGGGCCATAGCTGGAGCAAAATATGTATGCATAGAACCATGGCTAGGTTGTGCAGATACCAGCGGAGAATTGGTAGATTTTAGTAAAAAAGAGGGAATTATTTCATTAGAAAACGAAAAATCTTTCAGTTGCGTGCATAGTATTCAGATTTTTTGATTTAATTTTGTAAGATAATTAATAATAACATGAGCTTTATTAATAATACCGATACTTTAGTAGAAGAAAAAACACTCACCCTCGAAGAGGTGATGGCTGTGAATAGCCTAATAGTGCACAATGATGAGGTAAATACCTTTGATGATGTAATAGAAGCACTTATGGATATATGCAAACATACTGCTGAACAGGCTGAGCAGTGCACCTATCTAATACACCATAAAGGCAAAGCACAAGTAAGACATGGTGCTTTGGAAGATTTGCGTCCACTAAAGGATGCTATCTGTGATAGAGGTATTCAGGCTACTATAGAATAATGCCAGTATTTTACCTAAGTAAAGATATCATTTTCCCACCTACCCACTTAGCCGAAAAAGACGGATTACTTGCTATAGGCGGTGATTTGTCCACTGAAAGGTTATTATTGGCTTATCAGCAAGGCATTTTCCCTTGGTATAGTAGTGATGAACCTATATTGTGGTATTGCCCCAGAAAAAGATTTGTCATTTTCCCATCTGAATATAAAGTAAGTTCAAGTTTATTGAAGCTCTATAAAAAAGGAGTTTATACGTATAGTATCAATGGAGATTTTGAATCTGTGATACAGATGTGTAGTGGTATAAAACGAAAAAATCAAGATGGTACATGGATTACAGACGAAATGATACAAGCCTATATTCAAATTCATGAGGCAGGTTATGCTCTATCTGTAGAAGTATGGAATGCTGAAAATGAGCTTGTTGGTGGACTTTATGGTGTGAAAATAGATGATTTTTTTGCTGGTGAAAGTATGTTTTCTTCAGAAAGTAATACTTCTAAGCTGGCACTTTATCATCTTATACAATCTACAGAAATAAAAATGATTGATTGCCAAATGCACACAACTCACTTGGAAAGCCTTGGTGCTAGGCATATTTTATATAAAAATTATGTAAATCAATTGAAAAAGTTAATCAAAAAATAAGTTTGGCATTATTTTTCGATTAAATATTTATATTTTTGAATGAACATTTTAAAAACACACTTTAAATTATGAAAAAGATTGCATTTTTATTTATTACTACAATATTATTTACTGCTAAAGTTTTTGCAGGAGGTGATGACATATTGGGCATATGGTTCAATGAAGAGAAAACAGGCAAAGTAGAAATCTATAAAGTAGATGGAAAATATTATGGCAAAATAATATGGCTTAAAGAACCAAAAGACGCTAATGGGAATGAAAAGACTGATATTCATAATTCAGATGTAAACAAAAGAAAAAATAAAGTTATGGGCTTGATTATGCTTAGAGGTTTTAACTATGATGCAGAAGACAATAACTATGTAGATGGAAATATCTATGATCCTAAAAACGGTAAAGACTATAGTTGTAAAATGAAATTGATTGATAAAAACAATCTAGACGTAAGAGGTTATGTAGGGATTTCATTACTAGGTAGAACTACTAAGTGGACAAGAACTACAAAATAATTTCATTATAAATAATAATTAAATCCTCTACTCATGGTAGGGGATTTATTTTTTAGTACAAATCATCAAGTTTCATTCTTAAGTATTTTCTTAGCGAAAAGAAAGTACTAATAAATGTAAATAATATACCAATCAGAATAATTGTAACAGCGATAATACTTAGTTGAATAATATCTTTCAGTAGATTAAGAGTGGGGTAATAATATTCTATACTTGCATAAATAAGTGCTATAAAAAAAACAGCTATTAGTCCACTAATAAATCCATTGAGTAGTGCTCGGAGTAAGTAAGGTTTGCGTATAAAACCATTGGTAGCTCCTATTAATTGCATACTACGTATACTAAGTCTTCTAGAAAATATAGCTAAACGAACAGTACTATCTATAATAAAAACTGAGATAACTAATAAAACTGATATTAAAATTAATAATACCCAAGTTGATTTAGTAATAAAACTATCTAAAAGTTTAGAGTCACTTTTTTTATAATCGATGCCAGCTATACCTTCAATAAGATTCATATCATATACTTCTTTTTCTATATCGAGAGGAGTAGCCGTAGGTTGTAGATATGCATTCATTATATTGGGTAGCGGATTTTCATCCAACATAGCCGTAGGGTCAGTATTTGTAATACTTTTAAGCAATTCTAAACCTTTATCTTTACTGATAAATTCTACTTTTTTAATGATTTTATTCTTGCTCAAATTAGTCGTAATTTCTGCAATATTTGCATCATTCTTAAGCTCAATACGTAAATACTGCATTGATTTCAGTGTATTACTCAGTACATAGGAATGATAAATAATATTAGCAAAAAGACCTAATACAAATAACATCAATGCTATCACTAGTATTTGTGACAAATAATTAGTTTTACTTTTTCTACCTTTTAAATTACTCATTCTATACACAATGGATTTATAGAGTAAAAGTATCTTATAATCTGTATTGCAAATTTTGAAGTAATAAACATATAAATGTGAGTTGATAAAAATGATGTAGTTTTGAGTAAAATTTATACTTATGCAGGTTTTTAAGTTTGGTGGAGCCTCCCTCAAAGATGCTGAAAACATAAAGAATGTAGCTGATATTATTGATAAATATAAGTCTGATATTGGATTTGTAGTGATATCTGCGCTTGGCAAAACTACTAATGCACTAGAAATGGTCATCAATCTTTATGTAAATAAAAATGATTTTTATATAGGAGCAGTAAAAACACTTATCGAATCTCACTTAGATATTTGTAAAGATTTATTTAAAAATGAAGATTTCACTAATGTAGAGCAAAAACTAAATTCATTTCAAGATGCTATTTTAGACTTTTTAGGTACAAATACCAATAACACTTATACCTTCATATATGACCAAATAGTACCCTATGGAGAATTATTATCTTCTACTATCGTAGGTGAGTATTTAACAAGCAAATCAATAAAAAATGAATGGATTGATGCGCGAACAATAATCTGTACAGATAGTAATTATACTGAAGCAAAAGTAGATTTTGAGGCAAGTATCCCCAAAATAAAAGCTTTATTAAAAACAAATGAAATAAAAGTAACACAAGGATTTATTGCAAAAAATAATGATGGGTATACAACTACGCTTGGTAGAGAAGGAAGTGACTATACTGCAGCAGTGATTTCTTATTGTATAGATGCAAGTAAAATGGTGATATGGAAAGATGTGCCTGCGGTATTAAATGCAGATCCAAGAATATTTAAAGATACCATCACATTGCCAAAACTAAGCTATAGAGAAGCCATAGAAATGACATACTATGGAGCTCAGGTGATACATCCAAAAACCATAAAACCACTGCAGAATAAACAGATTCCATTACATGTAAAATCTTTTATAGATAAGGATTCTATAGGCACTATTATTGGTGGTAATGACGAAGAAAATTACATCAGCTATCCTCCAATTATAGTATATAAAACCAATCAAGTTTTAGTGTCTATTTCTGTAAAAGATTTTTCATTTATAGCTGAAGAAAACCTAAGTACTATTTTCAAATGTTTCAGCAATCATGGATTACGTATGAATATGACGCATAGCGGTGCTATAAGCTTTTCGGCATGTATTGAAAATAAAATGGAACGTATCAAATCGCTTGTACTAGCACTTTCAAATGACTTTGAAGTGAAATATAATGAGTCGCTAGAACTGCTCACTATCAGACATTATACTCAAGAAAAAATAGATGAACTTACCAAAAATAAGAATATACTACTCACTCATAAAACTAGAACTACCATTCAGATTTTGATGAGAAATGAGGAATAATATCCACAAAAAAATCCTCGATTATCAAAGACAATCGAGGATATATAAATTATATTAAAACTATTATTGTTTCACAGAGAAATTTACAACACCATTTGTAAGTTTGATACAAATTGGATCATTACCACCTGTACTATTTAAAACTTTTATGGTAATTGTTTTATCACTTGTAGTTAAACTTTTCAAATCAATACCATTTGAAACCATAGTTACTTCTGTTGCATTATTAGAAATAGGTGAAGAATAAGCAATTTGTGTACCATCGCCACTCGTACCTTTATCTTTCATATATAATTCAATATTTGCTATTTGATTTAGAGTAGTGCCAGAAGATGAAACTTCTATTTTTAAACCCTCTTTTAAAGCTGCACTTGACACATTCTCTATTGTTGCTCCATCAAAAGCATCAATAATAGCAATCACATCACTCTTATTAATATCAAATGAATTTGAATAATAAGCTTGAAAAGGATTTGAAGGCAAACAAACTTCTTTATCATCTATTGTATATGGTACAGAAAGTGCCTCCTTAGTACAAGATGTAAAAGTTAAAGTTGTCAATAAAATAAGAACCGATAGGCTAGAATAAATAATTTTTTTCATTTTGAATATTTTTTGGCTACATAAAGATATTAATTTTTTATTAAATATGTACTATACTATTTATTAGTTATATTTTAACTAATAATACTATCAATAGCCAACACATAACTGTCTAAGCCAAATCCTGCGATGATTCCTTTACAAACCCCCGTCATCAATGAAGTATGCCTAAATTCTTCTCTACTCATAGGATTGGAAATATGAACTTCTATGACAGGAGTAGAAATGGCAGCAACAGCATCGCGTATAGCTACCGAAGTATGAGTATAGCCACCTGCATTGAGTATGATACCTTTATATTTTTTTTTGTCAGCATCTTGTAGTTTATTTATCAACTCCCCTTCTACATTGCTTTGATAGTAATGAATTTCACAATCAAAATAAGCATCTTTTATTTCTTCTAAAAAATCTTTAAAGGTAGTATCTCCATATATTTCCGGCTCTCTACTTCCTAGCAAATTTAGATTTGGACCATTAACGATAAGTACTTTCATGATATATATTGATGTTTTAATAAATTACTAAAAATATGGTTGTTTTATAAATTCTTTATATTACTCAAAATAAATTGAGCTAACTTTTGAGCTTGTAATCTTAATTCACTAACAGCAGTACTTTCCCATAATTCTCCTTTTAAATTTGAACCCATAGTAAATAAATTCATGTGTCTATTATTATATCTATCTAAAACTTGAAAAGTAACCGTGTCAGTTACTATTCCTAAATTTAATGAATCTTGTTTTAAAATTCCTTTTAATAAACAATTCTTTAAAAAGCTATTTTCTAATAATGAAAGATTAGATTCTGGTCCTGTGCAATTTATAATTCTTGAAACCTCAAATTCTTTTTTCTCTTTTTCTTTTTTATCAAAATATTCTACCAATATTTTATTTGGTTTAATTTCAGTAAAATTAGAAATTATACCTGATTTTATTAATAAGATATCATTTATACGAAGTTGTTGAATTTTATCATGTGAATGTATAGGAATTCTGTGTCTAGCTACACCCCAAAGATGTCTGTATCTAGACATAAATATTTTTTTTTCAGTATCGCTTAATCTTTTCCAAATTTTTTGGGTATAAGGTCTTATTGAATCAATAACTGGTTCTGCTGAAACACCATATTCTCTGACTATTTTTATATGTTTATGGATTAATTTTACAATATCATACAAACTCATATTCTCTTGTATTTCTTCTTCTAACTTTAAATATTTTAATCCATGATGACGATGAGTCAATATATTAAATCCGTTTGGAGAAATGGAGTATATTTTATTTTTAAATCCATTTTCTAATAAGCCAAATACTGTATCTACCATGCTTAAACCATTTCCAATAATTAAAACTGGCAATGAGTTATCAATATTTAAAACAGATTCTTTAGACCAAGGATTTTGAAAATAGTTTTTACTATTATAAAAATCCATATTGGCAATTGTAGGATTGCGTGGGACTTGGTTGCCTGTAGTGATAACACAATGGTCAAAAATTATTTTAATATCATTTTTAAGAGTTACTTCAACATTGTTTTTATTTACATCTAAATCCACGGCACTATCATCTATAACTACTATATCAACACCTTTTTCTCGAGCTACTATTTTTGCATTTTCCCAAATCGATACTAAATATTCACCATATAAAGAACGAGGTAAAAATGAATTAGCAATAAATGTTCTATCTAATGTTGAAAAATCATTTCGATGCATTACCCAATCTAAAAAATCATGAGGTTTATCTGGGAAAGCACTCATTTTTTCTGTTATTACATTGAGTATATGTTTTTTAGAATAAGGACTGTATGCGAAACCTTTATTTAAAGTTTCTTTTTCATTTATAATAGTTATAGAAAGTGGAATATCTGTCTTACTAATTAACTGGACTGCAGTCATCGTACCAGAAAAACCACCACCAATAATGCCTATCTTTAACATATGCTAAATTATTAAAATATTAATCCATTTTAAATTATAATAAAAAAGAGGATTTATTCTATATATAAGATTAAATCCTCTTTTTTATTTTTATAAAAAAATATTACATATGTTTATTTAGTTTCTCTTCAAATGCACCTTTTGGAGCATTTCCCATTACTTTGTCTACTACTTCACCATTTTTAATAAATAATACAGTAGGGATATTTCTGATACCATATTTTACACTAATATCTGGATTTGCATCTACGTCTACTTTTCCTATTACTACTTTTCCATCATATTCTTTAGATAAAGCATCGATAGTAGGTGCTAAAGCTACACATGGTCCGCACCATGTAGCCCAAAAGTCTATCATAACTAATTTATCTGATTTTAAAACATCTTGTTCAAAACTTGCGTCTGTGATTGTATGTGCCATTTTTGTTAAAATTTTTATTTTATGTAATTATAATATTCAAAACTAAATATAATCCAAAAAAGTTCATAATTATCTTATTCACTTTCTTCTTCTATAATATCAAAAGTCATTTCTGCTTCTGTATCCTCTTCATCTATTGAGTTTGATAGAATCTCATCTAATTTATCATCTATTAATAAATTCAAGTCTGTTCTGATAAATGATACGCTAACTCCATTTATAGATTCTAATTCGTTAATAAATTCGTTGGATGGGTTTACTCTAGCAGATTTACAATTAGTGCTCACTACCAATTGTTGATTTGTATCCAACAAATTCATTTTTATAAATTTTTCGCCTGTGTACTTTTTCATTATGTAATCAATCAACTCAACATCCTGAGGAGTGATCGAAGTAACCTGAGCTGTAATATATAGTTCTTTAGTAAGTTTATTTCTGATTTCAGTAAGTAGTTCCATGCTGGTAATTTCTACTTCATATTCACCATCTTTCCACTTATTAGCTTGATAATTGCAGGTAATAAACAATAAATTTCCAGGGGTGTCAATAAAATTTTTAAATTCAATATATTTCTTTTTAAACAACATGAACTCTCTAGAACCGGTAAAATCTTCGATTACAAATCTTCCATATGGCGCTCCCGTTTTATCAAACTTAGATACGCTAGAGGTAACTATACCAGCAATTTTGAAACTTCTATTTTTCATATTTTCAATATCAGAAATACTACAGGTTGTAAAACTTCTAATATCTCTCTGATAATCATCTAATGGATGTCCGCTTATATATATGCCTGTTACCTCTTTTTCTTTATTGAGTTTTTCTATCAAGTGCCATGGTTCACATTTTGGAATAGCTGGTTCAGAAATATTGGTATCACTACTTTCACCAAAAAGTGAATTTTGCATACTATTGACACTCTGTTGTGCTTGGTTTCCAAATTTCACCACTTTTTCTATAAAAGTTTCACCATTCGTTTCTAAAAAATACTGAGCTCTATGTGTATTTTCAAAGCAATCAAAGCCACCACCAAAAGCTAATCCTTCAAATGCACGTTTATTTACTGTTCTAAGATTGACTCTACGAGCCATATCAAAAATACTTTTATAAAGACCATTTGCTTCTCTCTCTCTGATGATTTCTTCTACAGCCAGCTCTCCCATTCCTTTTAATGCAGTCATTGCAAAACGAATAGCCCCATTTTTATTCACTACAAATTTATCTGCACTTTCATTCACATCTGGCCCAAGAACGGTTATTTTCATTCTTTTACATTCTTGCAAAAAGAACTTAACACTATCTATATTGCCCATATTATGAGTAAGAACTGATGCCATAAACTCAGCTGGAAAATGTGCTTTGAGATAAGCAGTATGAAATGCTAAATAAGCATAACAAGTAGAATGCGATTTATTAAATGCATATGATGCAAAAGCTTCCCAATCCGTCCATATTTTTTCAAGTATTTTTTCATCGTGACCATTAGCTTTTGCTCCAGTCAAAAACTTTTCTTTCATTTTATCAAGTACATCTTTCTGCTTTTTACCCATTGCTTTTCGGATAGTATCTGCATCACCCTTAGTAAAATTGGCAAGTTTTTGAGAAAGCAACATCACTTGTTCTTGATAAACAGTAATTCCATAAGTACTTTTTAAATTGCCTTCCATTTCTGGCAAATCATAATGTATAGCTTCTCTACCGTGTTTTCTATTTACAAAATTTGGGATATATTTTATAGGCCCTGGTCTATAAAGTGCATTCATAGCTATCAAGTCTTCAAAAATATCCGGTTTGAGATCTCTTAAATATTTCTGCATACCAGGACTTTCATACTGGAATATACCCACCGTTTCACCTTTTTGAAATAACTCATATGTTTTTGGATCATCTAGTGGTATGTCATCTGCCACTATGGTAATTTCGTGCCCTTTTCGTACTAGTTCTATAGCATCTTTTATAATCGTGAGCGTTTTTAGACCCAAAAAGTCCATTTTGAGTAATCCTGATTTTTCTACCACACTATTATCAAATTGAGTGACAAGCAGGTCACTATCTTTTGCTGTAGTCACAGGTACATATTTAGTAATATCATCAGGTGTGATGATCACCCCACAGGCATGTATACCTGTATTACGCACAGATCCTTCCAGTTTTTTGGCTGTACGTATCATATCTCCAATGCTATCATCTGCCGCTGCTATTTTTCTAAATTCATTAGCTGCTTGAAGTTGTTCAGCATTCATTTCGCCTTTTAACTTTTCATCTATGCCTTCTGTTTTTAGTACTTTATTGAGTGTAGCAGATAAGTGATTAGGAAAAGCTTTGGTTACTTTAGTCACATCTGGCAATGGAATATTTAATACTCTACCAACATCTTTTATGGAAGATTTAGCAGCCATACTTCCATAGGTAATTATCTGTGCTACACGTGCTTTTGAGTATTTATCTATTACATATTTTATTACTTTATCTCTACCTACATCATCAAAATCTATATCAATATCGGGCATACTTACCCTTTCTGGGTTTAGAAAACGCTCAAATAGTAGGTCATATTTTATTGGGTCTACATTGGTAATTCCTAGTGCGTATGCAACTACACTCCCCGCAGCACTTCCTCTACCTGGTCCCACCCATACATCCATATTTCTAGCAGCAGTAGTAAAATCTTGAACTATCAAAAAATAACCTGGATAACCAGAATTTATAATAGTTTGTAATTCAAAATTGATGCGTTCTTCGATTTCAGCAGTAATAATACCGTATTTTTTTTGAGCTCCTTGATAGGTGAGAAAAGTAAGATATTCTCCCTGTGTTGTAAATCCAGTAGGCAAGGTAAAGTTTGGCAATAATATATCTCGAGTCAATACGGGAGGTGTGATCGCATCGACTATCATATTCGTATTGTCTAGTGCAAAAGGAATATCTGAAAATATTTTTTCCATTTCTGCAGTAGTTTTAAAGAAATACTGATCATTTGGAAATTTGAATCTTCTATCCTTTGACATTGCATCATCATTAATAAAATCGTCAAATCCAGGTGTACTTTGTTTTTCTCCCGTATTGATACAAAGTAGTATATCGTGTGCGTTATAATCTTCTATATCTATATAGTGCGAATCATTGGTAGCTATTACAGGAACTCCAAACTCTACTGAAAATTTCAGTAATATTTGATTGATGTCTTCTTGTGAAATTCCCGAACCATCTAAATTTTTTAGATTGTGACGTTGTAGTTCTATAAAATAGTTTTCTTTACCAAAAATATTCATCCATTCTATGAATACTTTTCTAGCTTCCTCCTCCCCTTTTTTAAGTATGGTTTGCGGAACTATGGCACCAAGACAGCAGGTTGTAGCTATGAGTCCTTCACTATATTGTTTGATAAGTTCTTTATCAACTCGGGGATATTTGCCATACAATCCATCAATAAATCCAAGCGAACAGAGTTTTGATAAATTTTCATATCCAGTTTGATTTCTAGCTAAAAGTAATTGATGATATCGAATATCTTTATCACCTTTTGTAAATGATTTTCTAAATCTATCATCTACTACATAAAATTCACAGCCAACAATAGGTTTCACCCCTTGTTTTTCAGCCTCAGCTACAAAATGAAATGCCCCAAACATATTGCCATGGTCAGTCAAGGCTACTGCAGGCATACCATCAGCTTTTGCTTTTGATATCATTCCTTTGATGCTAGAAGCACCATCTAATAAAGAAAACTGTGAATGACAATGTAAATGTGAATATTGCATATTGGCTATTTAAAACTTATTACAAAGAGAAGAAAAAACTAGTATATTTTCTGGAATAGTTATTAGTATTTTTTCAACAGAAATCTAAAGAAATAGATAAAAATATGTATACTTTTATACTTATATAATTAATATGTTACAAAAAAATAGCTTAAAGAAAATTATTGAAATTATTGGTACAATACTTTGCTTCTACTCTGTATTTTGCCAATATATTATAAGACTAAACATTTCAGATTTATCAGCTGGTATGGTTACTCTTAATCATTTTAGTTTTTTCACAATTCTAACCAATCTATTAGTTGGAGTATTTTTTATATCACAACTATTACCTAAAGAAAATAAATTGCATCTTTTTTTTGCTTCACATAAAACAGCTTTAGCAACTACTATATATATTTTTATGGTAGGCTTATTATTCAATATTTTACTGAGAAAAATATATCATCCTAGTGGAATAGAAGGAATCAATAATAATTTATTGCATGTATTTATCCCGCTACTTGTTCAAATTTATTGGATTTTATTTATACAAAAGAAGCATATCCAATATTTCGATATTGCATATTGGTTGGTCTATCCTATTTTATATTTTACATACCTACTTTTCAAGGGACATTTTACTCATTTTTATCAATATCCTTTTTTCAATGTTGATGAACTTGGATATAGTCGAGTGCTACTACATTCTTTGTTTTTAATAATAAGTTTTATAATAATTTCTTCTACCTATATATTTTTAAATAATAAGTTGGCGAAAAAATTATCTTTTCAAGAAAGTATAGAGCATAAATAGTGCAAAATTGGATGAATAGATAATATTATCTTCTCTATTATTTGTAAACTGATAACGCTTAGTTATTTTGTTATTCTTATCTCCAACAGAAATATATACAGTTCCTACAGGTTTTTCTTCTGTGCCTCCGCTAGGACCTGCGATACCAGATACAGCTATTCCATATGTACTTTTAGTTCTTGATATTAATCCATCGAGCATTTCTTCCACACATTGTTCGCTTACAGCACCATATTTGTTGAGGGTTTCTTGTTTTACCGCTAATTCTTGCATTTTCATTTCATATGAATATGTAATATAAGATCCTAAATAATAAGCAGAACATCCTGGGATACTAGACAAAATAGAAGCGATAGTGCCTCCAGTGCAACTTTCTGCGGTTGTTATCGTTTCATTATTTTTTAAAAGTAATTGACCAATTACTTCTTCGATTTTTTGCTCATCAAATCCATAAACATTCTCAGTTATTCTATTCACTATTTGTTCTGAAAAATTATTTACTAAATTAATTGTATTAATTTTCTCGACTTTTGTAGTATAGGCGCTTAACCTTAGTCTAACTTTTCCTAGATTTGGCAAATAAGCCAATTTTATATTTTTAGGTAAATTAGATTCTATATCAACTATTTTTTCAGCAATTATTGATTCACCCATTCCAATCGTCATAATATTTTTATGAATGATTTCAGGTAGCTCAAATTTTGATTTAATAAGAGGAATAGCCTCCGATTCCATAATGTTTTTCATTTCATGTGGCACTCCAGGCATAGATAATACCACCTTATTATCTTTTTCGAACCACATAGCTTGAGCAGTACCACGAGCATTTGGAATGATTGTGCAGTTTTCTGGAAGATATGCTTGACCTATATTCGCTTCATTGATTACTCTTCCCCTTTTTTCAAAATAAGCTTTTAGTTTTACTAGTAAATCTTCGTGCAATACAAGCTTTGTATCAAAAAACTTACAAAGTGTATGTTTGGTGATATCGTCTTTAGTTGGCCCCAAACCTCCTGTAATAAATACAAAATCGCTTTCTTTTAAGGTATTTTCAAGAGTAGATAAAATCTGGGCTTCATCATCTGAAATAGATATTATTTGATGAACTTTTATACCTAATTCATTGAGTTTTTGACCCAACCATGCAGAATTTGTATCCACTATTTGTCCAATTAATATCTCATCTCCTACAGTTATTATACTTGCTAACATTTATTTTATTTATTTTTGGCAAACTATTTGGTATTCCTTAAAGTAGAAAACAAATAGAATCTTGTTTATTAAATTGATTTAAAATACATATTATGAAAAAATACATTTTTGCAATTTTAGTTTTTGCAACTTTATTTACGCAAAGCTACGCACAAACATCGACTACAAAGAAAAATATCAATATAGGCTCTGTAGCTAATGATATATTGACTGGCGCAACTGGAACTGGCACTGGTACTGGAGGATTGAACCCTACCAATCTACAAATGGAAAATGGCATGAGAGATGCACTTACTCAATGTCTAACAAATAGCGCTAATCAAGTATCGCTTAAAGATGGTTTTTTTAGAAATCTTGCTATAAAAATACTTTTTCCTCAAGAAGCACGTCAAGTAGAAGCTGGATTGAGAAATTTAGGATTAGGAAGTATTTGCGACCAAGCTATAGTAAAACTAAATAGAGCAGCCGAAGATGCAAGTACTAAAGCAAAACCTATATTTATTGATGCATTGAAAAAAATCACTATTACAGATGTAACTAATATTCTTTTAGGATCAAACAATGCAGCAACAACTTTTTTTAAAAATAGTACTACAACTCCACTTACTAGTGCATTTTCACCAGTAGTATCGAGCAGTCTAAGCAAAGTAGGCGCTACTCAAGCATGGAGTGCAGTTACAACTAGATACAATCGAATACCACTTGTAAGACCAGTAAATACAGATCTTGGTAAATATGTAACGGGTAAAGCTATTGATGGATTATTTTTTGTAATAGCAAAAGAAGAAGAAAAAATACGTGCTAATATAAATAATAGAACTACACCAATTATGAGAGACATATTTGGATGGGTAGACAAACAAAGAGGAAGATAATTATTATTTTCAATCTATAAAAAACAGTTACTATTTTAAGTAACTGTTTTTTTTATCCTAAATTCAGCCTTTAGAAATGTTGAATCATCAAAGTATTTGTATTTCAATAAATTTATATTTATTTAAACAAACACTAGTTCGGGATAAACCCAACTAACACACTAGAATTTTTGTCCCTCAAATCCTATTGAGTAATTTGGGTTTATAAAAATTTTGCTAAAGATGGAATCTTTATGGAAACAGTAGATTGTATTTCATCATATACAAGTTTAGAAATCTTCATCTTAATAATAAGTAGATAGGATACAATAAATATAAGCAAGCTTTTATAGATAATAGTTACAACAGGTTGAGTATTTGGCAAAAAATACACTATAAAAATAAGTAAAGAAAAGCTTAAAAACACTTTAAAAGTGTCTATAGAAAAGGGATGTTTTTTAAATTTCGTATAAACAAAAGTAGTTTGTAAAATTTGAAAACAAGCCATCGATAATGCAGTAGCAAATGCCGCACCTTCAAGTCCAAAATTTGGAATTAAAATATATGCAGTAATAATTGTTAAAGCACCTAAGATAAGAGATAAGACTAGTGAGTATTTATAATATTTTGAATAACTGAGAATGTGAACATTTATAGATGTAGAAGCATCCATAATCTTACTTATGCCTAATATAAGTAATACATACTTAGCTATTACGAATTGATTGCCTTTTGGCATTATTAAAAACAAAGAATCTATATTGCACCATAACAAGGCAAAAATAATGAATGCAATGACAGTAAGATATATAGAAGATTTTTTATACAGTGTTTCTATCTTATCCATATCATTATTTTTGATAGCTTCATTTACTACGGGTATAGATATACTCAAAAAAGTTCTTATGGGTAGGTCAATCATCATAACCATAAATACGATAGTAGTATAAACACCATTTTTACCTAATCCATGCTCTGTACTACTTAGGATAAACGAATCTAATCTATTTGACAAAACAGTACCTACTATACCTAAAGTAACAAATAAAGAGTACTTTACTATTTCAATTTTATTATTAACAACAGAAAAATCAAAGGACAATTTAAATCTATAAGGAGATAAGGTAATAAGATATATTAAAACAGAAATGGTAATAATAAACAATGCTCCGATATATGTCCATATTATTTGCTCAAAACTTAATATTTTAAAATAAAATAAAAACAACAAAACAATAATTACAATTCGTAATACAACTTCTCGAGCAAACTTATGCACTACTATCCTATATAGATTTTGGGCATGAGATTCTATTAAAGAAAAAATATTATTTAAGAAAATAATCGGTATAAGAATATAAATATATTTGATTAATGCTGGAGAATTTTTCTCATACATTTTTATAATTAATGGTTTACCAAAAATGAATGTTGCTATGGTAATTAATAATCCTGAAAATGAAATGAGTAATATAAAACTAATAAACTGATTATATCTTTTTTCGTCATTTTGATAATACGGGTAAAAATAAGCAATACCAAACCCAGAACCCAATAGAGACAATAAACCAAAGAAAATTGCAGAATCTAAAATTAGCCTAAATAGCCCTATCTCTTCAGTATTCATACAATATGGATACACAAATAAAATTGTGATAGCCCCCAGAATAGCTCCAATGTAAGAGACTATAGTTCCTTTTATTCCTTGTCTTTGTACTATACCCATATTTATAATACAAATGTATGAATATAATGGTTAAATAATAATTTCTGTTCGATACGCAATATCTTTATATAGATAAAATAGACAAAAAATGTACTTTTGTATAGAGATAAAAAAAGTTACACATATAAAAATATGATAAAAGATATTATTAAAAAGCTGGCTTATAAGATAGGAAGTAGTATAAATACTTTAAATTTCGGTAAAGAAGAAACAGAATTACTTGCACTCGGTAAATTACTTTGCAATCAACAGCAATCAATTATATCTAATAATATTACTGACTATGAGTTTAAGATATTTAGTCAGTTTGGAGAGGATGGTATTATTCAGTTCCTAATAAATAATATTAAAATAGAAAATGAAACATTTATTGAATTTGGGGTAGAAAATTATTTAGAATCAAATACTCGTTTTTTATTGATGAATAATAATTGGTCAGGATTTGTAATGGACGGCTCTACCAAACATATGAATTTTTTGAGCAATCAAAAATGGTATTGGAAATATGATATTAAAAATAAAGCTGTATTTATAGATAAAGAAAATATTAATGAGCTTTTAAAATCATCAGGTTTTAAAAACTTAGGAATCTTATCTATAGATATAGATGGAAATGACTATCATATTTTTGAAAATATAGATTTAAGCGAACTTAACCCATCTATAATTATATTTGAATACAATAGTGTATTTGGAAAGGAAAGAGCGATAAGTGTACCATACAATCCAGTTTTCGATAGAACAAAGGCTCATTATAGCAATATGTTTTGGGGAGCTTCTTTACCTGCTTTTGATCATATAGCTAATAAACGTGGTTATTCACTAGTGGGCTGCAATACCACTGGTATGAATGCATTTTATGTAAGAAATGATTTATTAAATGAAACGGTTTGTAAAAAAAGTATTAATGAATGCTTTATTGAAAGTAAATTCAAGCAAGGTTTAAATAAAGATGGTTCATTATCATATTTAGACAACGAATCTTCAAGAAAACTTATGAAAGGATTAAAAGTTATAAATGTAAAAGATGGTAATTTAGAAGATTTGTAACTTTTATATTTATTATAAATTTACTATCCAAAAAACTTTTTATTCAATTTTGTTAAATCTGTATTTATCAACGACTTTTTATTATTAAAATGTCTTGAAAACAATACATCTATGAATGTCTGAATCCAATAAGAAAAATTGATTGGATTGATAATGAATTTTTTTGGCGTCAATAAATGTAGATTTTTATTGTTGCTATATAAATTTAAGTTGTATTTTTTTGCTAGGTATTCAAGTGTTTTATAGCTATACAGAGATATATGTTGTCCAAACTCAGGTACAAAATACCTCCAATCTTTTGTACTATTAAATTTTATTTTAGGCTGAAGTTCCGTACTAAATAAAATACTTGTTGAATATTTTAACATCTTTTCTATTTCCTCAATAGGATTTACTAAATGTTCAAATACTTCAAATGTAGTTAGTAATTCAAAATTTGATTTAGTCTGTATATCTGATATATCAAATTCTTTTGCAAAAATATTATCACAATAAATATCTTGTCTATAAAAATCAAATCCATTATCACGCATTTTCCTTACAAAAAGTCCATATCCTCCACCGTAATCAATATATGATGCTTTAGAATTGAAATCAAAAAATGATAACATTCTATTTACTATTTCAGCAAGTTGAATATTACGAGATACATATCCAATATCAAATCCTGTAATAGTGCTCTCATAAGCTTCGCTTATCCAATATGGTTCTTCTGTTTGTATAAATTCGCAAACAGAACACTGATAATAGTATACATTATATTTATTTAAAATTTTAGCTTCAAAAATAAATTCACTTTTATTATTACATATTTTACAATTACATTCTTTGATTTTGCTCATAATTCAAATACTAATTATTTTCTATCTGTAAAAGTATTTATAAATCTATAATTTAATACCAAATATTATATAGAGTACTAATTTTAGTGCATATATTTGTAAAAAGTGTCTAAATCTAATGAACAAGAAAAAAACTGCACTTATCACTGGTATATCTGGGCAAGATGGAGCTTATTTGAGTAAATACTTACTAGAAAAAAACTATGATATAATTGGTATCACCCGCTCCTACTCTTCTAATACTACTCTAAAACTTAGAAAATTAGGTATAGAAAATCAAATCAAAATTGAAGAATGTGATTTGTTAGATTATGCTTCTCTTTTGAATTTATTATTGAATAAAAAACCTGATGAAATATATAATTTGGCAGCGCAGAGTTCTGTAGGTTTATCATTTAATCAACCAATAGGCACTATACAATTCAATACCATTTCTGTTTTAAATTTACTAGAAATCATCCGACAATTTTTACCAAACACAAAATTTTATCAAGCCTCATCTAGTGAAATGTTTGGCAATGTAGCACATTTACCTATAAATGAAAACACCGTACTGAATCCATCTAGCCCGTATGCTATCTCTAAAGCTTCATCACATATGATGGTAAAGCTTTATAGAGAAAGTTATCATGTATTTTCTTGTAGTGGTATCTTATTCAATCACGAATCTGTATTGAGAGATGAAAACTTTTTTGTAAAAAAATTAATCAATGGAGCAGTAAGAATTAAAAAAGGATTACAAGAAAATTTGGTGCTTGGAAATTTAGATATCAAAAGAGATTTTGGCAATTCAATCGAATATGTAAAAGCTATGCATATGATGTTGCAAGCAGATAAACCCGATGATTTTATTATCTGCTCTGGCAAATCTATATTTCTAAGAGATATCGTTGATTTTGTATTTGACTTTCTGCAAATAGACAAAAATAAAATCATTATTGATAAATCTTTTTTTAGACCAGCTGAGATAATAGATATTTATGGCTCAAATCAAAAAGCAAAAAATCTATTAAATTGGGACTATGACAACGATTTCAATAGTGTTTTAAAATTGATGATAGAAGATTGCATGAATGAAATCAACTAAACTATAATTGCGATAATACTATAGCTGTATTATCTATTGATTTTTGCCAAGAAAATTTTTCTACTTGAGCTAAACCTTCTTCAATTTTTTTTAATCTAAAATCATCATTTGTCAATACCATATCTATAGTTTTTGCTAGTTCTTTTGAATCTGTCACATCACAATATATTCCAGCTTCTTCAGCTATTTCTGGAAAAGAACTATACTTACCTAATATAACAGGACAAGAAGAATACATAGCTTCTAGAACTGGAATCCCAAAACCTTCATACAAAGAAGGAAATATAAAAACACTAGCATTTTTATATATTGTATACAAATCTATATCAAATAAATTCATTTGAATAATTCTATCCACTACTTCAAATTTTCTCATCTTTTCAATTTCATCTTGAGAAAAAGAACCTCCACCAACACAAATCAAACTATATTTTTTACTATTCAGAATCGCAAAGGCATCTAATAAAGTATCAAAATTTTTATACTTATTTCTACTCCCTACAAATAAAATATATTCTTTGGGCAAGGTGTTTTTTATTTTAAGGTTTTCTTCTTTTATGATTGAATGAGAAAGATGAACAACTTCAAATTTCTTATTTGCTAAATGGGGATACAATCGAATAATATCCTTTTGGGTATTGTGTGAAATAGGCAAAATAATGTCTGCCATTTCCATCATACTAAGTTTATTTGCACTTGTTGTATCTCCTACTTTGAACATTTCTGGGTACAATTCGTGTATCATATCATATACAAATAACACTTTTTTTGCAGAAGTTATTTTGTCTATTAAATATGGATTATAGTAAGTTGGAAAATAAACATTTTGTTTTTTATTACTAAAAAAAATAGTATAAAGATTATTTATTATTGGTAGTAACTTTTGTAAAACCTTAGACTTTTGTGGAAAATGAATTTTGTCTATCCATGTGTTTTTGAGTTTGGTAGGGAATAGCGTTCTATAATATTCATTTTCTGTATAAAAAAATGGAGTATTTATTTCCAATTTTTTATCCTCAAATCCTTTAATCAACTCAGCAAATATTCTTGAAATCCCTCCATATTTCTGCATCGAAAATGCTTGATGATCAATTAAAATTTTCATATAAAGTACTTACTTATTTTATCCAAAAGTATGCAAATTGAACATATTTATCTAACGAATAAAAAACAATGCAACTCATTTAAGATTTCTATAGTCTAATAAAGTAATATGATTTTTGTACAATCTTAAAGTTGACAATAAAATGACAATAGTAATACAATAAAAATCATATAGGATAGTTATACAATTATTAAAAAAGCGAAAAAAATCAAAATATGTAAGCCTACTTCTACTTTTCTTTCATAAATTTGCAAGAAAGCCATTGTTAAACAAACTAAAAAAACTTTTTATGGCAATATTAGAAGATGTAAGACCTTCGAAAGCAGGCAAATACATAGCTCTTGAAGATAAATATGGAGCTCACAACTATCACCCACTTCCAGTAGTACTCAAAAAAGGCCGAGGTGTATATGTTTGGGATGTTGATGATAAATGTTATTTTGATTTTCTGAGTGCGTACAGTGCTGTAAACCAAGGTCATTGTCATCCAAAAATCATCCAAGCTCTTACTGATCAAGCACAAAATCTTACCCTAACTTCTCGTGCATTTTACAATTCTGAGTTAGGACCATACGAAAAATTTATATGCGAATTTTTTGGATACGACAAAGTTCTTCCAGTAAATAGTGGAGTAGAAGCAGTGGAAACAGCACTTAAATTAGCCAGAAAATGGGGATATCAAGTAAAAGGAATAGCTGAAAACAAGGCAAAAATCATATTTGTAGAGCAAAATTTTCATGGAAGAACATTAGGAGTAATATCTGGTTCTACTGACCCTGAAAGCAGAAAAGAATTTGGTCCATTCTTACCAAATATAGTAGTGATACCATATAACGATACTAAAGCATTAGCTATAGCCGTAGAAGATCCCGATGTTTGTGCTTTTATCGTAGAACCGATTCAAGGTGAAGCAGGTGTATTCGTTCCAGATGAAGGATATTTGAGTAAAGCTTTTTCTTTATGCAAAGATGCCAATGTACTTTTTATAGCAGATGAAGTACAGACTGGTATAGCACGTACAGGCAAAATGTTGGCTTGTGACCATGAAAATGTACGTCCTGATATGGTTATTTTAGGTAAGGCACTAAGTGGTGGAGTACTTCCAGTAAGCGCTGTTCTAGCAGATAATGAAGTGATGATGTGTATTAAACCGGGTGAACATGGTTCTACATTTGGTGGAAATCCGCTAGCATGTGCTGTTGCTACTCGAGCACTACAAGTTATCAAAGAAGAAAATCTAGAATATAATGCTCAATATCTTGGAAATTATTTTAGACAAGAATTAAATAAAATAAATACTTCACTGATCAAACAAATAAGAGGAAAAGGATTGTTAAATGCAATAGTTTTAGATACAAAAGACCCAAATAAAGGATGGGATATTTGTATGAAACTTGCAGATAGAGGATTACTTGCAAAACCTACACATTCTTATATCATTCGTTTGGCACCTCCATTAGTGATAACAAAAGAGCAGATAGATGAATGTATCACAATCATCAAAACTGTTTTTGAAAAAGATTTTTAATATAAAATAGAACATTTATTTACAAAGCCATCCAAAATATTGGGTGGCTTTTTTTCTGCTATTTTCGTTTACTCAAATATTCATCCACTCTTTCTTTTACATTTTTTCTAATACTAGACCAATATAAATTGTAATCTAATAAATGCATCACTTTAAAGAAAGGCATAAATGGAACTTTAGTTTTTACCCATAGATAGTTATTGTGTATTTGTGCGGTAGTTTCATATCCTTTCTTTTTATTTATATTTAAAAAAATACCAGATTTGCATGATGAGGGCATGGTATCACATTTCCAACTTATAGGATTTACACAACTTCTAGCCCATAGTAAAGTATCGTTATTTGGAATATAGTTATTTTTAAATGAGGACCATGTCACATAACAATTTGTTTGTTGAGCATCTTCACAAGGTTTCAAAATACTATATGTACTGGGATAAATTCCATAACCAACTACATATGCACAAACTAGTTTTTCTTTCATAGCAGGAGTATCAAAATATTCTTTTAGCAGAAGTCTTGCATGTCTAGTTCCTTGACTATGAGAAGCGATGATAATTGGTCTACCATTATTGTAATATTTCATATAATACTCAAATGCTTTTTTTACATCTTGATATGCAAAATCTAGTGATTTTTTACCTGCTTCTGATGTATCATAAAAACAATCGATGATACCTTGTCTATATCTAGGTGCGTATACACGTCCTACTTGATTAAATACGGAAGCTTGAAATTTAATAGTAGTATTATCAATTTTTTTATTCAATTTTTCATCATAGATATCCGCATTCCAAGTTTTTCCTTTTGCATAAATAGTAGGATAGATAAAGAAAACATCTACATTTTTGAGTGAATCACTTATCCACTCTTCATATTTTGGTGTAATATCAGCTCCATCTTTTCTGAATGGTAATGATATCCATGAATTTGAATTGCTATAATCAGGTGCTTTGGGCTGTTCTTGAGGATTAAATATTTTTGGGAGTTGTGCATTTATATTTGATAATAAACAATATGAGATAAGTGCTAAAAATATTTTTTTCATAAATTAATACTACTGTATGTGAGTAATCGTGATTTGCAAAAGTAAAGTGTATTTCACAGCATCTGTTGTATAATTATTGTTAAATGTATCATACTACATTTATTAATACTATTGACTACCTTTGTACAAAATAATAGCGATGAGTACTTTTCAGCAGTTTAACCTACCTTCACCACTCCAAAATGCATTAGATGATTTAGGACTCACTACTCCTACACCTATACAAGAAAAATCATTTTCAGTGATTTTATCTGGTAGAGATATAATGGGCATAGCTCAGACTGGAACAGGAAAGACTTTTGCATACTTGCTTCCTATTCTTAAACAATGGAAGTTTATGAAGACAGATACTCCACGAGTATTGATATTAGTACCAACACGTGAACTAGTAGTGCAAGTAACAGAAGAAGTAAAAAAACTTACACAATATATGAGTGTGCGAACACTTGGTGTATATGGTGGCGTCAATATCAATACTCAAAGACAAGCCGTTTTTCAAGGTGTAGATATACTAGTAGGTACACCAGGTAGAACTATGGATTTAGCGCTAGAGAAAGCTGTTCGATTTGATAATCTGCAAAAACTAATCATTGATGAGTTTGATGAAATACTCAATGAAGGATTTCGTTTTCAGCTTACATCTATTCTGACTATGCTTAAAAACAAACGTCAAAACATATTATTTTCAGCTACTATGACGGATGAAGTAGACGAAGTACTTGATGAATATTTTAATGGCCCAGAAGAAGTAACCCTCGCTCCATCTGGCACGCCTATAGAAAAAATTCAACAACTCTTTTATTATGTTCCAAACTTTTTGACCAAAATGAATTTGTTGGTTGAGTTGCTTAGAGATGAGAGTTATAGCAGAGTTTTATTATTTGTAAACAATAAAAAAACTGCTGATGTATTAAGTCAACGATTAGAAACTGAGTTTCCTGGTAGTTTTGGTGTAATACATTCTAATAAATCTCAAAACTATAGATTGAATACAATGGCTTCTTTTCAAAGAGGTGATATACGTGGTATTGTGACAACAGATATCATGGCAAGAGGACTAGATATCACAGATATCACACACGTTATCAATATAGAATTTCCTGAAGTACCCGAAAAATATGTGCACCGAATAGGTAGAACTGGTCGTGCAGACAAATCTGGTATAGCTATCAGCTTTATTAGTGAAAAAGAAGAAGAAATAAAGATAGAAGCCGAACTCCTTATGGGTAAAGAAATCATTGAACAAGATGTACCAGATACTGTAGAGTTAGTACTTAGACTTCTTGATTTTGAAAAAGAACGACCTAAACAAAAACTAATCAGCAAACATAAGCTAGAGGGTGGTGCAGCATTTCATGAAAAATCTGATAAAAATAAAAAAGTAAATCTAGGTGGCCCTACAAGGAGAAACCCAAAGAAAACAAAACCTACCAATAGAGCTGTAGTAAAGAAACGTATAGCTAAATGGAAATAGTGATTTATATATTTTTAGATAAATTATTGCACTATTAATTAATATTATCAAAATTTAAAATATTTTGTACTTTTATTAATCAACTATAAATTATTTAATATGAAAAACTCAACATTAGCAGAAGGACTGATAGGTAGTGAAATACTTAAAATAGCTGGCGAAGTAAATGCAATGATAAAAAATGGGGAGAAAGTGAGCAATTTTACAGTTGGTGATTTTAACTCAAACTACTATCCTATTCCCTCTTTACTAAAGGAATATATTACTGAAGCTTATAAAGATAACCAAACGAACTATCCACCCAGTGATGGAATATTAGAACTACGTGAAGCTGTTGTCAAATTTTTACACAAACGATTAGATTTGCAATATGAAACGAATGAATTACTAATAGCAGGTGGTTCTCGTCCATTGATCTATGCTACTTATCTATCTATTGTAGATAAAGGTGATAAAGTGATTTATCCAATTCCATCGTGGAATAATAATCATTATTGTTATTTAACTGCAGCAAATGGCGTGGCTGTTAGTACACAAGCAAGCAATGATTTTTTACCCACAGCCGAAGATATAAAACCTCACTTAGAGAATGCAGTTTTATTAGCTCTTTGTTCACCACTCAATCCTACAGGTACTATGTTTAAAGAAAAAGCATTGAGAGAAATTTGTGAACTAGTAATAGCAGAAAATAAACGTAGAAGCCCAGATCAAAAACCATTATATATCATGTATGATCATATATATTGGTTATTGACTTTTGGAGAAAACAAACATGTAGACCCAGTGAGTTTATATCCAGAATTAAAAGAATACACGATTTATATTGATGGTGCTTCAAAATATTTTGCCAGTACAGGTGTACGAGTGGGATGGGTATTTGGACCAAAAAACATTATCGATAAAATGAAGTCTATACTTGGACATATAGGAGCTTGGGCACCTAAAGCAGAACAAGTAGCATTTGCCAAATTTATCGAAAATGATAGTGCTGTTAATGACTATTTACAATTCAATGAAACCAAATTAAAAGCTTCATTAGATGCATTATATAAAGAAATAATTGGTTTGAAAAATCTAGGATACAAAGTAGATGCGATTGCTCCAGCTGGTGCTATTTACTTGACCATCCAAATAGATTATTTAAATACAACAACTCCTGATGGAACAGTATTAAAAAACACAATGGATATCAATTCCTATTTAATCAAAGAAGCTAAACTTGCTTTAGTACCATTTAATGCATTTGGAACTACAAATATGATTCCTTGGTTTAGAGCGAGTGTTGGTGCATGTACCATAGAAGATATAGAAAGAGGAATTGAAAACTTAAAGAATGCATTATCAAAACTTACTTTTAAATAGATATTAGACGCTAGATAATAGATGCTAGATAATTAAAATCGGAAATCTATAAAGCTGTTTGCCAACAGGTAGGTTCTAAACTATAGTCTATCTAATGATTCCAAAACTG
This sequence comes from Chitinophaga pinensis, assembly GCA_945860705.1. GTDB lineage: Bacteria > Bacteroidota > Bacteroidia > Chitinophagales > CAMDFR01 > CAMDFR01. The sequence continues at coordinate 67,775 of CAMART010000013.1, forward strand.
ATAATAATTGAACCATTGTAAAGGATATTTTTTTACTTTTTCTTCGAGTTGAGTTTTATATATTTCTACTAGGTCTTCTACACTGCCTGTATTTATTTTACCTTTAGATGCATAAAGATGATAGTGTAATGCGGGTTCTTTCATAGCATATACAAAAGAATAAGGCATTTTAAATTTAGTAGCTAAATAAAATGGACCATGTGGGAATTTTGCTTTCTCTCCTAAAAAATCTACTTCAATAAATTTACTACCCTCTAAAAATCTATCCCCATGAAAACACAACAATTCTTTATTCTCAAAAGCTTTTTTTATTTCAAAAATGTGTGATAAATCTTGTTTAATAGCTATGATTTTTATTTTCTTTTCTTTTAAGGCTTGATCAAAAAGTTTTTTCATACTTTCCAACTCATTTTCATACATTACTATATTAAATGGTTTTTGAATATCATTTAGGAACTGTGAGGCAACATCCCAATTACCCATATGTGCACCTATTAATATTCCTCCAGTTGTATTAGCCATTTCTATTAGATTTTCCTCTCCATCAAATTCATATGAATAGGCATTTTTCATACCACCCATTATAGCAAATTTGTCTACAATAGTTTGTCCAAAAACCAAAAAATTTAAACGGGTACGAAGAAGCGCTCTTATTGGTGAATAATTGAGTCTATTATGAAAATAATAGTATATAGCTTTTGTAGCCTTAGGAACAAACAATACATAATATAGAGATACAGGAATAAGTAATAGATATGCGGCTCTTACTCCTACTCTATTTAATAAAAAAAGAAATATTTTATATCCAAGTGGTGTGCCTCTAGATTGTCCTTGCCATTGAGCCATAGTAGTATTGGCTATTTTACTCTATTGTATAGAAAATAATAAAAATCTTGAAATGTAATGATACCTTTAAAATCTTGCTGTTGAACTTTGAACCCAAAATGAGAATCTATAAGTACTACTAAATCTACATAGTCTAAACTATCTAGCTCCAAAGTTTCTTTTACTGGCGCATCGGGTTGAATACTCGAAAGCTCTACTTCAAACTCCTCCACCAAAAATTTATTGGTAATTGATACTACTTCATCCATTGTCATAACAGTATTCATACTTTATTAAGCTTTATATTTTTTTATAAGTAATGTAGAATTTGTTCCTCCAAAACCAAAAGAATTGGATAAAAATACATCAAAGTTTTTATCTATGGTAGTGGTAGCAATATTTATTTTTGCACTATCTTCATCTGGTTCATCTAAATTGATGTTTGGAGCAATAAAATTATTGTGCATCATTATCAAAGAATAAACAATTTCACTAGCTCCTGCCATCCAACATTCGTGACCGGTCATTCCCTTAGTACTACTCACATATGGCTTATGCTCACCAAATACTTCGTTGATTGCTTTTGCTTCATTCATATCTCCTATAGGAGTAGAAGTAGCATGTGCATTAATGTAATCTATATCTTTTATATCTATACCAGCATCTTGAATACACATTTTAAGCGAACGAGATGGTCCATCTACATTTGGCTGAGAAATATGTCCCCCATTAGAAGAAAAACCATATCCTATCACTTCTCCCAAAATAGGTGCTCCTCTAGAAAGAGCTGATTCTAAAGTTTCAAGTATTACAGTAGCTCCACCACCACTTGGTACGAGTCCATCTCTATTTTTATCAAATGGTCTAGATGCTTTTGTTGGGTCTATTTCGTTTATAGAAAAAGCACCGATTCCATCAAAACTAGCAAATGTAACTGCATTTACTTCTTGTGCTCCACCACAAATTATTATATCTTGATATCCATGACGAATCATCGTATACGCCATACCTATACTATGCGAGCCACTAGCACATGCACCGCTGATAGTAAAATTTATACCTCTCAATCTAAATATGGTAGAAAGTATCATACTCACTGTGCTATTCATACACTGAAAAATAGCTCCACCACCGGCCATACTCGTATCTTTTTTTGCACGAATAATATCATTAGTTTCTACAGTTGCGTTGGCAGTACTATCATTTCCATACAATATACCTACTTCATGTGTATCAAAAAATGAATCTTCAATTTTTGCTTGTTTGAGGGCTTCTAGAGTAGCAATATAGGCGTATTCGCCCTCTTCAGCCATATATCCTCTATATCTTCTGTGAAGTAGTCCTTGTAAGTTGGGTCTTTCTAGATGTCCTGTAAGTGCAGATCTATAGCCCATTTCTTTTCTAGTAGGGTCATATACGATTCCCGATTTGCCTGTATAAAGAGATTGACGTATTTCTTCTACATTCTTGCCTATACAAGAATATGCGCCCATACCCGTTATTACTACTCTTCTTAGTTTCACTTTTTATTATTTATTTCTTAAGTATACAAACCTCCATTTACATGTATTACTTCACCAGTGATATAGGATGCATTTTTTGAAGCTAAAAAACTAACTAAGCTCGCTACTTCTTCTACTTCTCCAAAACGCTCCATCGGTATTATTTTTTTATACATTTCTGGATCTATATCACTAGTCATATCTGTTTTTATAAATCCAGGTGCTACTGCATTTACTGTTATTTTTCTTTTTGCTACTTCCTGTGCTAGAGATTTAGTAGCACCAATCACCGCTGCTTTTGCTGCTGCATAATTTGTCTGTCCACTCATACCTTTCACACCACTAAGAGAAACAACATTCACTATTCTACCATATCTTTTTGTAAGCATTGGTTTAAGAAGAAAACGAGTCACATTAAAAAATCCACCTAATGAAGTATCTATTACTGAATGCCACTCTTCATTGGTCATCCACATCATTAGATTATCTTTTTTAATGCCTGCATTATTTACAATTACTTCTATATAATTCACTCCAGATTCATCCATCCACGCTTGAAGTACAGATTCTGTTTGTTCTGTATTGGCTACATCAAATTTTAATTTAGTTGCAGTACCACCATTATTTTTAATCTCATCAATTGTTTCATTTGCAGCAGTTTCATTAGATTGATAGTTGATCAATACATGATATCCTTCACTTGCTAAGTTTAGTGCAATAGCTTTGCCTATACCCCTAGAACCACCTGTAACTATTGCATATTTTACCTCACTCATATATTAGAGATTGAATTCTTTTTGTTTTAAAAAATCTTTAACAGTTCTTAGCAATTCAAAAGTTGGTTTATCTTCTATAATTGCAGGAATTATTGCTCTTGCTTCATTATAAAAATCTTTATTAAATGAAGATAATTTATCTTGTATTTTCAAACTATCTATTGCTTGTAAAACAGCTATTAACTCTATACTACATACTTCAAATGTATTTTCAATCACTTTGCTTGCTATTAAAGCTGCATTTGCACCCATACTTACAATATCTTGATTGTCGTTATTATTTGGGATACTATGAATATATGAAGACGTAGAAAGCGTTTGATTTTCTGCTACAGTACTTGTAGCTGTAAATTGTATACCTTGTATTCCAAAATTAAAACCTAGCTTACCTAGATTGATAAATGGAGCAAGCTTTGCATTCAACTTATCATTCAATAAATAATTTAATTGACGCTCCATTAGCATAGAAAGCTTTGTAATCGCCAATTTCAGTTTATCCATTTCTAGCGCAACATAGTCACCGTGAAAATTTCCACCATGATACACATTTTGAGTAGCTACATCTATTATTGGGTTATCATTTGCAGAGTTTAATTCATTGATTACAATTTCCTCACAGGTACTTATTGTATCTATTATTGCTCCTAAAATTTGAGGTACACATCTTATAGAATAATATTCTTGTACTTTTTCTTCAAATACTTCCTGAGTTAGCTTTCCATTATATAAATGTTCATATCTATGTTTGATCATAGAGCTATCATCAAGAATTTTTTTCATTTTAGATGCAACATCTATTTGTCCTTTGTGAAGTTTTACTGAATTTAATTCTAAACTAAAATGATCTTCATATGCACCTAATAGCTCATTAATCATACTTGAAAGTACAATAGATAAATTGGCTAATTTTTTTGCTTGAATCAAATTTACTATACCGATACCTGTCATAGCACTAGTACCATTCATAATAGCTAATCCTTCACGAATATGTATATCTAATGGTTTTAGATTTTTTTTTTCAAAACATTTTTTTGCTTTGTAAATCACTCCTTTATTCCAAACTTCGCCTTCACCTATCAAAGCTAATGCTACATGAGCAAGTTGTACTAAGTCACCACTAGCACCTACTCCACCATGTTCATATATTACAGGATAAATTTCTTGATTTATCATGTTTTTCATAAGTTCTATAGCACTTGGGTGTATTCCTGAATATCCTAGTTTTAATGTATTCAATCTCGAAATCAATACAGCTTTGCTATGTATTTCAGATATGGCTTTACCACTTCCTGAACAATGTGAACGAATTAGGTTTAACTGTAATTGTTTTCTTTCAGAGTCTTCGATTCTATACTGAGCCATAGGTCCAAACCCTGTATTGATTCCATAAATAATTTTATCAGTAGAAAAGGATACTAAAAAATCAAACGATTTTTTCACTTTTTCAATAGATTCTTCACTTATTTCAATAGTATTATTCTCAAAAATAATTTTTGCTAAATCTTCAAGTTCAAGTTTATTTACCCCTATTTGCATATATACAAGTCTCTCATTAAGTATTTGGAGCTACAAAATTACTAAATAATAGAAAAAAAATCATACGTATTTTAGGGTATTTTTATATAATTTTCAATTAGTTGTGTTAATTAATCTAAATATATAAAAGTCTTTCAATGTATTACTATAAAAAATATAGCTTTGTATCAAAATCATGAATAAGCTTAAAAATATTTTTAGTATTAAATTTTTTCTCCGATTAGTAGTATTTATATTGATTTTATTAGGTTTTACAGTTATACTATTTATATACATCACTAAAATTAATGCGCCAGAAAACTGTAATTCAACAAATATTCAAAGAAAAAAAATAGCTAATAACTTTTATACAATTGATAATTCTTGGATAAAAAAGAATAAATATGGTCTTTACGAAATGTATATTGAAGCAAAATCTCCTTACGAACTTGGATATAAAAATGGATTACTTTCCCAAGAGCTAGTTCAAAGTCAGGAAGATTTCTTTGTAGCTAGTATCAAAGAAGTAATTCCATCGGAGACTTACCTTAATTTTTTAAAATACTTCATCAAATTTTTTGATAGAAATATAGACAAAAATATACCTCAAGAGTATTTACAGGAGATATATGGTGTAAGTCAAAGTGCCAGTAAAAACTATGATTTCATCGGCACAAATTATGAACGACTACTCAATTATCACGCAGCACATGATATTGGTCATGCATTACAGGGTATGAATATGGTGGTAGGATGCACCTCATTTGGTGTATGGGATTCAAAAACTACAGATAGCACAATGCTTATTGGGAGAAATTTCGATTTTTATGTGGGAGATAGTTTTGCTAAAAATAAAATTATCGAATTTATACATCCAAATACCGGAAATGATTTTATGATGATAAGCTGGGGTGGTATGATAGGAACTGTATCAGGAATGAATAGCGCAGGTATGACATTGACTATCAATGCATCTAAAAGTGATTATCCAAGTGGAGCAAAAACACCTATTTCTATACTTTGCAGAGAAATATTGCAATATGCAACTACTATCGATGAAGCGTATGCTATTGCAAAGAAAAGAGAAACTTTTGTAAGTGAAAGTATAATGATCGGTTCTTGGAAAGATAAGAAAACCGCCATCATTGAAAAATCTCCTACTAAAACAGCATTATTTTTTTCTCCAAACAATCAAATTATTTGCTCCAATCATTTTCAAAGTGACACATTTAAAAACACTCTGGAAAATAAGGAAAATATAAGACTGAGTACTTCTAATTACAGGCATGAAACAGTAGAAAAAGAATTGAGCAAGATAGATAAAATGAACTACAAAGATGTAGCTAATATTCTTCGTAAGAGAGATGGTAAATATAATGAAACCCTTGGACTTGGCAATGAAATGGCTCTAAATCAACTTATATGTCATCACTCTATAATATTTAAACCTGATGAACTCAAAGTATGGATTAGTGTAGGACCATATCAGATTGGCGAATATATTTGTTATGATTTAAATGATATTTTCTCAAAAAGAATTGGGCTTAAAAAAGATGAAATAATATATGATACTACTTTCACTATTGAAAGTGATAGTTTTCTAGCATCAAGATTATATCAAAATCACTTATACTTTAAGAAAACTAAACAACAAATAAGTCATGCAATCATGCATGGAGAAAAAATAGATATTACTGCTAAAATTGAAAAAGAATTTATTGCTTCAAATCCTGATTACTATGATACCTATGGCATTTTAGCTAGATATTTTTCTAGTATAAAAAATACTGATAAAGCAAAATATTATTTCAATCTTGCAATAAATAAAAATAATAGCTCTTTAGCAGAAAAGGAATATTATCAAAAAAGATTGAAGGAATTAGTTGATAATTAAATTTAAAGTGAATTTTTTTTATACATTAAAAATAAAAAAAGGGCTTCATTTCTGAAACCCTTTATTTGATGTGGGAGTTATAGGATTCGAACCTATGACCCTCTGCTTGTAAGGCAGATGCTCTGAACCAACTGAGCTAAACTCCCTATTTTTTCGGAGTGCAAATATAACAAGTTTTTTTTTATAAAATCAAAATTATTTTAAAAAAAATAATTTTGATAAATTATTTGTGGAAACGAAGTCCTTTTTATCGAACTCTTTTATTTTGGATATCAATAGATTAGCTACAATTTCTAGGGTGATTAATGAGAAGAAAAGCTTGTGAAATAGGTTACAGATTTTCGTCTTTTAACTTCAAAAAAAGTGAACTAATTTGTTACAAAATTTTGAAAAGTATTAGTCCCCATCGAATTTTGAAACAATCGTTACTTTGTAATTAATTATAACCATAAAAAAACTAAAGAAATGAACAAAGAAAACGACACAATAAACGAGTTATTACCTCAAATTTACAAGCATATTGATGTAGTAGTTCGCTCCGCGATTAAAGAAGCTATAGAGCAATTGTCCAATATCAAGCAAGCTAAAGAGCCAAGCATTGATATAGAATACTTGTCTGCTGAAGAAGCCGCGAATTTCCTCAAAATAAAATTAAACACAATTTACTCTAAAGTAGAAAAAGGTGAACTACCTCATTATCGAAGTGGGAAGCGTAAACTCTTATTTTCAAGAAAAGAATTAGAGAGCTTTATAGTTAGAAGCAAAATGAAAAGTATGGAAGAAATTGAAAGGGAGGCCGAGGAATATATTCAAAAAAAACGATTCACAAATTAAACTAGCTTTATACATTGATTACAAGCAATGAAGGCATTCCAAGATCAAAAGCAAGTTGTTTAGCTATTATTTTTATACTGTAAATCAATCTAATTCCACATACGGTGTTTCTCGTTTAACAATATCAAAAGTTATTGCAACAATTGTTTTTCAAATAATGTTTAAAGGGACTATTTTGGGTAAGATTTCTGGCTGTTTATAAGATCATCCTTTTTATTAAAATTTGAGTTAATATTTCTATAAATAATGGAAAATACATGATATATGTGATATTAGAATTTATTTAAAATTGATTATCTTCGTTTATCTATAGGTTAGTGTTCATGCTTGGGCAACAGTGCTAACTTGAAACGATAGAAAAAAAATAAAAAAAAATACGACAATGACAGCAACAGAATGGATATTAAAACTAAAGGCTGACGGGGTTCTAATTGAAGGTACAAAAAATGAAAAGCAATATCTACATCTTCAGACACCTTGTAAGGTTCATCTTACAGACAAAGCAACAAATCAACTTAGGGATAGTTATCAAGCTGACCAAGAAAAAGGTGGCGTATTAGTAGCCACACCAAATAGAATAAATGGTATTACGCATTTGACAATTGACAGTGCCATTTTTCTTACAAATGTTTCGGACACACCGCAGAACAGTTACTTACCGGACAGTAAAGAATTAAGTGAAGCACTGAAAGACACATACTCAGGACAGACAGAAAATTCATTACCAATTCGTTTTCACACTCATCCAACCCATTCAGACAACCCAATGAACGAGATGTTTAACTATATTTTCCAATGTAACACATCAGAACAAGACCAACTTGTTTCTGATACTCCTGTTTCAGTTGGTGACTTGAGAGTTTTAATGCCTCGTAGTTTAGTTCTATGTAACGGCAAGCTTTCTGATAGAATGTTTATTGGTTTCTACAACGGACTAATTGCACCAATTGAATTTGAAGCTCACAGAAATGAACAAACACAAAAAGCAATGGAAAGCATTTTTGAAAATGTTTCAGAGTGGGCAAAAGATGAGAGTAATAAATGGTGGGTAATTGGTGGCGGAATTACCCTTGCGTTTTTAATTATCCACTACAACAAATTTGCAATTCCTCTTATTTTGATGCTCATTCAAATGTCGCAAATGTTTATTAATGAACAACACGGACAACCAAAATATTTTGCCCAGATTACAAAGGGAGCAGTAACTATTGACTTACCTGGATAGAGTTATAAATAAACCCAATAGATAAATTGACAAATAAAACTACGTTGACAGAAAAGCACGAACCGCTAACAGCGCCTAGACCACGCCAGCAGGGCATTTCAGTACAATGATATATTTTCTCATTATGAAGTTCTTAGTAAATTGATAAATTTGTAATCACAAGATCCTGCCAGCGGGTAGGCGCAAAACGTTATGTACTATGCCAACAGACCGCTACGAATTAACATTTAGACATTGACAAATGAAGAAAGAAAACCAAATAAGACTGACAAAAGAAATCATTGAAACTGCATACAGACTGCTAACTCATAAACTTGCTTTTGGCGGACTAACAGCACGAAATGAAAGCTCTTTTCAGTTAGAGTTTGGACACATTTTAAAAACATTAGGACAACTCTATGAATTTAGACTTGCTGACAAATTTCATCTTGAATTTGAAACTTACATTTCGCTTAACGAAACAAGTATTAAAAGCAAATCGGACAGAGCAAGAGTAGATTTATTGCTTAAATATCAAGACGACAATAGCACGACAACAGCCGCAATAGAATTGAAGTTTTTCAAAAAAAAAATCACAGAGAACCTAATAATAGATATGACGTTTTTAAAGACATTTCAAATCTTGAGTTATACAAGAAACACTGCATAGACATTTGTTATTTTATTCTTGCGACAGACCATTCACACTACTACAACCACGACAATTATTCACTAGATACTTCAGACTTTGATTTCAGAAATGGGAAAAGTTATAAAGCAGGAACTAACTTACAATACAAAACAGACAAATCCTACGGACATGACATTTCATTAAACCAAGACTATGCTTTTTCGTGGGACAAAATAAACGACTTGTATTTTTTGAAACTAAAAGTATGACAAAGGCACAAGCCCAGCTAGTCCGATTCTTAGCAAATAAACGAAAAAAACACTAGTGCGAGTCCCGAAGCTTCGGAAGCAACTCGTACTTATAGTATACGAAAAAATATTTATGCGACCATGGATGCTTTCTTGTGTTTTTCATTTGATGATCTATAACTTTAATTTTAATTCAGTGACTATTAATTTTTGTTGTCACCTGCAGGTCTTATAGTATAACCCGTCATCTGTTCAATCTGAGATAAAGTACGTTTATCATCCCACCAATATGTAGCTGCATTATCTCCTAACGCAGGAAAGTATATTGACCCTCCTTTTGGTCTTAACGAAAGAACACTTCCATTCCATTCACCTCTTACTGTATCTATACCTGCATAAACAGTAAAAAGTTTGGTGTATGACTCCCACCTATCTATGACGCGAATTATTTTATCTACACTAGTTTGGTTTCTCAGAGCAAAAGATTGGGCATCCCCTTTTACAACAATGACTATCCAATACACTTTTTTATTCAAACTTTTATAAGTTACTACCTCATCATCCTTTAATGTCAGAGCGGCCAACGTCTTTGTTGCATAATCTGCGCAAAAACTTATATTTTTATTGCATATAACATCAACTTGCAAAGGAATTATCCAACTATTATTTGACCCATCTAATGATTTGGGCTCACTACTTTTAATAGTATAGTCAAAAGAGCTTTTCAATGATTGATCCATAATTTCAATGAGTTGTTCTATCGCTTGTGATTCAGCCTGTTCATTCAATATTTGCTGCTTAATGTTAATGGCAAATAATCCACCTTTAATTTCAATGGCAATACCCTTTGATTCCACAAAGCTGGTAAGCTTACTTACAGACACCAATGCTTTTAGCGTTACCCCCCAGCGGCCATCTGGCAGTTGAGACTCATTGAGTATATCAAAAGATTGTATGTTTCCGTTGGCAACAGATGTTATTTGTTCGGCAACTAACTTATCGTTTAGTATTTCTGTTTTGGAAGAAATGAAAGCGCCAAAGGCTTGTTCAATAGCTGAGCGCAACGCAGATTGTTTGGCTTCATCTGGTGTTTTTCCTTGACCTGTAACTACTAGCGTTACTGTTTTATCTGCCTCTTGTGCATTTACAGTATT